>JAFRVD010000027.1 GCA_017441825.1 Lachnospiraceae bacterium | reverse complement strand
TCTGTCCCGCCCGACGACGTATTCACGAGCAGGCAGAGCGCCGTCGCGCCGCCGTACAGGATACCGCCGAAGATGCTGATGAGCAGCGTATCATAGGTGATCACGTAGGCCGGCAGCAGGTCCGTCATGATGCTGGTCAGGGCGATCATCAATACGGAATAAATGGTAAATTTCTTTCCTATAAATCTGAAGCCGATGTAGATCGGCACGAGATTGATCAGCAAATTGATGAGCGTATACGGAAGCTTCAGATCGAACAGGAGCTCCGCGGAACGCTGTACAAGGACCGAAAGGCCGGCCACGCCGCCCGGGTACAGTCCGCCCGTCCCCGCAAAGATCTTGATAGCGACCGCCATCATGAGTGAAGCGACAAGGATCACCGCCAGCTTTTTGACCATTTCCCTGGCATCAAACGTTGTATTCATGTTCCTCCGGGGCCCGGAACACTTCTCCGGGTCCTTTTTAAGTTTAATTCAGTTATTCGTATCCGAATGCGTCGCAGTAATCGATCCACTGCTGGTAGAAGTCATCGCGGATCGTGTTGAGGCCCACAGCGGTCACGTCAGTCCTGAATGTGCCCAAAGCCTCGTCCACGTCATCAACGAGCCCCGCGAAGAGCGGGTTCAGCTGCTCCTGGATCACGGCCTGCACCGCGGCCATCTCCACACTGTAGTTGTCATAGCTTTCTGCAAACGCTCCCGTGATGTTCACGTTCGGATATTTCTCGCGGGATCTCGCGATCTCCTCTTCACGCGCAAAGCACTTGTTGAGAAGCACGCCGGTCTCCTGCGTCAGCTTGAAATCCGCATTCCGAAGCTGCCAGGTGTCTGAGGCCTCATATCCGTAGCCGCTGTCCGGGATCTGTTCATACAGCCCGTCTTCGCTGAGCGTATAATGAACGCCCTCTATGCCGCACTGGATCAGCCTGTTCGCTTCCTCATTCATCATGAGGTATTCGATGACTTTTACGCAGCGTTCCGGGTATTTCGTACCCTTCACGAGGGACGTCAGGTTGTGGTTCGGATGCGCGGGATAGCCGTAGCCGTTGTTCTCCGCATAGTCCCACCAGCCGAGCTCCCAGCCTTTGTCCGCGACGTCGGCGACCCAGCTGCAGTACTTGTTTGCGTTGCAGCCTGAGATGAACGCGATGCACCGATTGTTCTGAAGCGCTTCCTGGTCCGCCTCGGCCTGCAGGCAGGAGCGGCCCCACCAGCCCGCGTCAGCCCATTTCTTCATGAGCTTCACGTCGTTGTCGAAATCGTCGGAAAACCAGTAATCCCGAAGCTCTCTGGGATCGTCCGGGTTCCAGAGGTAGCCGTAGTGGTTCACCTCGTCTGACTCAGGATATTTGTAGTACAGGAGGGACGAACCGATGGTCACAAGAGAATTCGTGGCCGACGCGTCAGATGCGCCGTTATAGATGATCTCCTGGTCCGGGTCGGCTTCGTGTATGCCCTGGAAGTATTCTTCGGCAGCTGAAAGCGACTCCGGATACGGGACGCCGTATTTGTCCGCCAGGTCACGCCGGTAGGCAATGCCGAACATTACGTATTCATCCCACATGTTCGGGATGCCGTAGATGGTCCCGTCTACCGCCATGCCCCCCATCTTCTCTTCTCCGATCCAGTCCCAGAGGGCCGGCGCGTGCGTCTTCATAAGAGGCTCGACGTCGAGGAACGCCCCGCCCATCGCATAAAGCTGATAGTTGAGCCAGGACGCCGAATAGCACATATCAGCATCGTGGGACGTCAGCATCATGGAATATTTCGGGCGGTAGTCGACCCAGGAGGAAAAGCGGATCTCAAGCTTCGTATTGAGCTCCGAAAGAAGCTTTTCGTTGAGTGCGCCGAGGACGGTCGAAAGGTCCTCCGGCTCGTCGCCGATCTGGTAAAGCACCAGCGTAACTTCCTGTGAAAAATCGTCCGAAGGCTCCGTTTCTTCCTCTTCCTCTGTTTCCCGCGGCTTCGTCTCCTCTTCCGGCGGAAGCTCCGTGACCGCAGGCTCGCCGGTATCCTCCGCAGGCTCGCTCTTGCCGCAGGCCGCACCGCCAAAGATCATGACGAGCGCAATAAGCACCGCAAGGAGTCTTTTATATTGCATAGTACTCCTTTCTGTGAGAGTGCGGCAGATCCGGGATCTGCCGCACTCTGAACTTACATATGAAACCAAAATGCCAAATAGTGAGCCGTCAGCCCTTGACGGCGCCGACCGTAATACCGGACACGAAGTACTTCTGGACGAACGGATAGAACAGAAGCACGGGACCCGTAGTCACCACTGCCATGGCCAGCTTGGTCGTCTGCGAAGGCACCGAAATGGCGCCCACACCCGCGCCGGATTCCGACATTTCCTGGAGAGCCTTTGCGGAGTTGATCATATTATACAGATAGAACTGAAGCTCGTACGTCGATTTACTGGTCGAGAACAGGGAAGACCTGTACCAGTCGTTCCAGTAGCCGAGCGCGAGGAACAGGCCGACCGTCGCGAGGCCGGGGCCGAGCACCGGAAGGACGATCCTTAACAGGATCTTGCCTTCACCGGCACCGTCGATCTTTGCGGATTCAATGATGGCGTCCGGCACGGAGCCCGTGATGAACGTACGCATCAGGATGACGAAGAACGGTGTCATGATGGCCGGGAACCAGATGATGAAGGTGGAGCCCTTCAGGCCGAGGATGGTAGTATACATGAGGTACCACGGAACCATTCCGCCGCCGAAAATGGTCGTGAAGTAGATCAGGAACGAGACGACGTTCCTGTATTTAAACGTCTTTCTGGAGATGACGTACGCGGTAAGCACGATGACCGTAAGGCCGACCGCGGTACCGACGCCCGTGTAGTAAATGGTCATCTCGTACGCGTTCAGTATCTCCTGAGGGTACTTGAAGATGGCCTGGTACGCTTCCGTCGTAAATTCCTTCGGCAGGAAGCCGTAACCCTCTCTCATGATGACCTCATTGCTCGAGAAGGAACCTGAAATAATGAGGATGAACGGTACCACGCAGATGATGGACGCGATTGTCAGCAGCGCGTATTTGATGATATCGAACGTAATGCCCGACGCGCCTTTTTTGATCTTCGTACCGCCTTTGAATACGACTTTTTCTTCTTTACTCATATCAGCGCTCCTCCTTTCCTTAGAATAATGCGTAGTCCGGGTTGCTGTGCTTGATGATCGCGTTCGTGATCATCACGACGATCAGGCCGAAGACGGACTGATACAGGCCCGCAGCCGTAGACCAGCCCATGTTGAGCGGCTGGGATATGGTGACTCGGTAGACGTAGGTATCCAGGATATCCGTCACATTGTACAGCATGCCGTTGCTTCCGACCATCTGCCAGAACAGCTCGAACTGACCCTTGAAGATGCCGCCGATAGCATAAAGGAGAAGAATGATAAACGTAGGCTTCAAAAGCGGCAGGGTGATAAAGCGTATCTGCTGGAAGATGTTCGCGCCGTCGATCTTGGCTGCCTCATAGTATTCATCGCTGATGCCCATGATGGTGGCCAGATAGACGACGGTACCGTACCCGAGTCCTTTCCAGAGGTTGAAGAACGTGATGAGGAACGGCCACCATGCAGGAGTGTTGTAGAAGTCGATCCTCTCTCCGCCTGCTGCTGCAATTGCGGAGTTGATGACGCCCATCTTGTACTCCAGGATGTTGTAGACCAGAACCTTCAGGATAACGTAGGATACGAAGTGCGGCATCAGAAGAAGCGTCTGGCTGGTGCGCTTGAACCACCTTACGCCGCACTGGCTGACCAGGATCGCGAAGAAGATCTGGAAGGAGTTGCCCAGTACAATAAACGCGATATTGTAAAGGAGCGTGTTCCTTGTCAGCTTCCACAGGTCGGACTTGACCAGGTATTCGAAGTTGTCAAGACCCACGAACGGGCTTGAGAACAGGCCGTCACGGAAGTTGAACCTGGTGAAGGCGAAGTAAATGCCGGACATGGGCAGGTAGTTGTTGATCAGGAAATAGATGAAGCACGGGATCAGGAAGATGAACAGGATCCAGTTCTTCTTGATCTCCTTGAGAAGGCCGTGCTCGTGGTAGAGCTTCCTCTCCTCCGCTTCCATGATCTTGATCATGACGTACGCGGCAATGCCGATCACAAGCACCGCATATACCACCCAGGAGGGATGGAAAGCGTTGCCGATTACCGTTTTCTTTTTCAGGGCCTCCACCGTAACGTTCGCATAGATGCAGTACCCGATGCCGCCCAGGCCGGAAAGGATGGTCAGAATATAAGCTGCCTTGCCTATTGAGAACAGTCCGAGATAGCCCTTCTTATTAGGCTTGTTGATCAGGAGCCTCGCGATGAACAGAACGTGGACCACAATGGACGCCACGCAGAGCATCAGAAGAAGCGCTGCAGGGAAGCCGAGCTTGCCTGCCCCGGTCTTCTGGACGAAATCCAGGAACAGGATGGCGGGATAGCCGGTTTTCGCGCCTACCTCGGAAAAGCTGACGCCAAGGGATTTTGCAACCTTCGCATCATTCCCGATCAGGATCCAGTTCAGGAACGGCAGGGTCAGGAGCACGATGATCACCGAGATGAACAGTGAGATCAAGAGGCCGAACCGCCGGTTCGCGACCGGTTTGTTGAGCGAGACAGCCAGGCTGTTGTTTGCCGTGACCGTAGTCATACACATCTCCTCCTTTTTTCTTTCTGAAAGCGTGCTGTAATGAATGCACAGAGTATAGCATTTTCAAATTATCATAATCCCACATAAAAGTCAATATGGAACGGCTGTTTATTGTGGATTTCGCACAATTCGATTCTTCCGATTTTTCATGCTTGATTTTCTCGGAAAATATGCTATACTTCTTTACGTGCCCAGCACACGGAGACATAGCTCAGCCGGGATGAGCGTTCGCCTCACACGCGAAAGGTCACGAGTTCGATCCTCGTTGTCTCCACTTATATAGGAACAGAAACGCCGCATCAGAAGATGCGGCGTTTCTGTTCCTTTTTATTCCGGCTCCGCTCACGTGCTCACCACACCGTCCCGGATCGTAATGATCCGGTCCGCGTACTCCGCGGCCGTACGGTCGTGGGTCACCATGATGACGGTCTGTTTATACAGCTGGGATGCTTTCTTAATAAGCTGCACCACCTCCGCGCTGTTTTTAGCGTCCAGGTTCCCGGTGGGCTCGTCCGCTAAAATGACGGCCGGATGAATTGAAAGCGCCCGGGCAATGGCCGTCCGCTGCTGTTCGCCGCCGGACATCTCGTTCGGAAAGTGATTCCTGCAGTGCGAAATACCGAGGACGTCCATGAGATCCCGGATCTCCGCCCGGTCCTCCTTCCTCCCGTCCAGATGAAACGGCATGACGATGTTTTCATAGGCCGTATACTCCGGGAACAGGCTGTAATCCTGGTAGATGATGCCGATCTCCTGCCGCCTGAGCGCGGAAAGCTCGTCGTCTGTGAGCTTCAGGACAGACTTCCCCCGGAGAAGGATATCGCCGGTATCCGGGACGTCCAGCGTACCCAGAAGCCGCAGCAGTGTGGTTTTTCCGGAGCCGCTCATGCCGACGATGGCTGCGAACTCCCCTTCTTCAAAAGAGACCGTACAGTCCTTCAGCGCTTCCGCCGGCACCAGGGAAGTGTGATAGGTCTTCGATATGCCGATTGTTTCCAGAATCTTACTCATTCCAGCTCCTCTCTGCCTCCCTGCGTGCGGAAAAGTATGTCATGCACAGTAACGTCAAAAACAGGACCGAAAGCATCGCGAACATATACCGGAACCCGGAGTAGAAAAAGATGTTCTCAAGACCTAAGAGCCGGACGTTTTCACTGTCTCTGTTTAATATTGTCGAAAAGAAGCCCCAGCCGCTTCCGGAAGCTTCCGCCGCCTGCTTCTCCGCCGCAAACTGATACACGTTCATGAGCCAGACGGCCACGGCGCCGGGGACCGCCCCAGGGAAGACCCACAGGCAGTTTTTACATTCCGACCGGAAGATCATTTTCCGAAGGCCGGACTTTGTGAGCCCGAGCTGCCGGAACCTCCGGTATCCCGTCCGGCCGCGGGCCAGGCGGACGCCCAGGTAATAACGCGCCAGGATCAGATAGATGAGATAAGTCATCGCAAACAGGACGCCGTACACACCGAATGCTTCGATGATCTCCTGATCGAGGATCCGCTGCTTCGCCTCCGCTTCGCTGGAATAGTACGCGTCGTGCGCCGCTGCCGCTTCGGCAATGACCTTATCCGTCGCTTCATAGGATGCAAGATCGCTGAACCAGACCTCGATCCCGTTGTACCGTCTTTCTTTTCCTTCGAGCTGCTCCATCGTCCCGAAAAACCGTTCCGAGGCCATCACAACGTACCCCAACTGGACAAGACGGTATTTGGAATACTTTTTGCCGACCTCCATCCTTTCCGAAGCCGTCATCCGGTTCTCGATCACCAGCACTTCCCTCCGGCAGACCCCTTCCTGGCGTAACGTCCGGATCTCGACCGTATCGCCGCTTTTCAGGGTGTCCTCCGTAAGGATCATCTCCTCTCCCGTTTCCGGGTCCCGCGTATCACAGTTGACGATCACGAGGAGAAGATCTCCTTTTTCCCATCGTTCCAGTTCTTCGGGGGTGAGCTTCGTGTCAAAGATCTTTTCCGTGATGAGCCGAAGCCTTTCCGTATCGGTATAGTCAAAGACGGTAAAGCCGCCCATTTTGATCCGGGGATCCGTACTGCGGACCCTCTCCATGATCTTTTCCGGGTCCGCACCGGGTTCGTAAAAGAACGGTGCGGCGTAATGCGCATCCAGGATAGGACTGTTTTCCATGCCTTCCCAAAGGATCTGATGGCCCCGGTCCGCCGTTTCCGCACTGAGGCTCCGGATTCCCGCAGTTTCCCGGAGCTCCGTGATCTCCTCCTCCGAAAACCCCAGGAACGGGTTCGGCGCCTGGATCTCCATGCGGGCCGGTGAATCCACATACTGACCGAATACGACTGCGTCATTGACGCCGATGTAGAAATCAGACGTATTTCTGTATTCCGGAATGTGAAAGTCCAACGCTTTCGTGACCGGCCAGAACGCCGCCGCCATAAAGCCCGAGGCCAGAACCGTCATCAGGATAAACGCGATACGTGCCGCGGGGTGCACCGCTTCCAGCCTTTCCGGGAAATGCCGGACAGGGGCTTTCTCCTTTTCAGACCTCTTCGAAAGGATCTTCAGCTGCTTTTCTCCGTATTCTCCGGTCCCCGCCGCGATCTTCCGGCCGCTCATCCGGAGGATCACGAAAAGGGTCGACACCAGCACCGTTATTAGGAGAACTGCAAGCTGAGTGAAAAGAGTTGTAAACTCGAAATCAAAGAACATCTGCCCACCGATCTTCGCCGCCGCGATCCGGCAGGCCAACAGCGCCGCAAGATAGGAAAACGCGACGCCGGCTAAAACCGCGGGCACCGTCGCGAACAGGCATTCCGCCGCGATGAGAAGCGTGAGCTTCCTTTTGGACATGCCCAGGCACCGGAATCGGTAGTAGCTCTTCTTCCTTGTATCCGTGTAGGACACAAGCAGGCAGACAATGGCCGCCGCGGAGATCAGCATCATGACACCTGTGACACGCTTCATGAGCTTCGGATCGCCCCAGAGCTCGCGGCCGTAGGTATAGCTGTTATAGAGGACGTTGGTCCCTGAAAAGCCTTTGAGAAATTCGGAAACGTCAAGCTTTTTGTACCGGGGATCGAGCCGGGAATAATAGACCTCCTGTTCCGTCTGATACCGCGCGGACAGCTCCTCCTCTGAAACGAGGAGATTCGGGTAAACGTAATCCGGCTGTCTTGATGCCCAGACGGACGCAAAGCCCTTAACGACGCCGCAGAGCGTATAGCGGACCTGTTCCGTCATTTCCAGGATTCCCTCTTTCGCGTCGGCCTTCCGGTCAACCACTGTGAGGACGATCTCCTGCCCGAGATCATAGCTCAGTCCGAGCATTTCCAGAGACCTCCTGTCTGCCACGATCTCATTCCGGTTTTCCGGAAGATGTCCTTCGTAGAGGGTGATCCGGCCGAATTGGGCAAGAGCCTCATCAAGGGACCCCAGAAGGACCGGAGAAGCAAGTGTTTCTCCCCCGGCGTCCCGGATCTCATTGCCTGCGACCGCAAGTCTCCCGTGTTCCGAAAGATACGGATGCTCGAGGGGTTCGTCCCGGGCGGCCACGATCCAGTCTCCGTAATACTGGTAATTCTGCTCCATGATGTAGGCATTCATAATGTTCTGCAAAAGGAGCATGCCGGACATGAAAACAGCCGCGATGAAAGTGACGATCATCACGAGGCGGTAATCCTTCCATCTGCGGCTGATGCCTTTAAACCAGTAGTTCATTGTGTCGACCTCCCTTCTGCCTTCATCATACCAGGCGAATATTACCGGATCATTACCGGGAGATCATTTTTCATTCAATGTTTCAAAACGGGGGAGAAGAATCAGGAACTCCGCACCGCCCGTTTCACAGTTCTCAGCACGGATGGACGCATGATGTCCCTCAAGGACCAGCTGCACGAGATTCAGCCCGATGCCGGTGTGACCTTTCTTTTCCGCTGCCGGCCGGTAGAAGCGGTCGAAAAGATAGGGCAGGTCCTCTTCCGAAAAGCCCGGGCCGTGATCCCGGATCCGGATCCTGTAATAGTCTTTCTCCTGAACGCATTCGATCTCCGCCTGACCATTCGGATCGTGCTCAAGGCAGTTTTTCACGAGGTTCATGAGCGCCTCCTCCATCCAGTCATAATCTCCGCGCCAGGGGAAGGCAGTGCCGGAAAGAAGTTCTTTTGAAGCCTCAGGTCCTGCATCCGTAGAAAAACCCTCCGAAGAATCTTCTGACAGCACAAAAGTGACCGTGACCTTCCCGGTGGCCGCGGACCTCTCTGCCATATCGCGAATCAGCGTTTGAAGGTCCAGATCTTCCCGATGGAAGACCACTGCCCCGGCTTCCATCCGGCCGATTTCGATGAGGCTCGTGATGAGCGTTGAGATCTCCGAAGCATGGGAAATGCATTCCTGTTTTTCCTGTTCATCGGCGTGCATGAGCTCAAGCGAACCCATGATACGGCTGACCGGCGTCTTCAACTGGTGCGCGATATTTTCGATAAACGCTTTAATATCCCGGTTCCGCGTTTCCACATATTGCAATTCCGAAAGCTCGTTCCGAAGCTCTTCGCACTGCTTCCGGAGCGCTTCCTGTTCCGCGAGGCGTTCATTCCGAAGCCTCACTATGAGGAAAACGGCGGCTGCAGCAAGGAGCACCGCCGCGGCGCCTGAGAAAAGCCACGTCGCGGAAGAGAACCAGCCGCGCGACAGGAACGTAAGCCCGTCTTTCGTATAAGAATGCGTGAGGAGAGCCTTTTCTCCCCGCGCAAGCACCTCTTCCGTCACGCCCTCTTCATATAGAAGATTCAGGAATTTTTCCGTGAACTCCGGAGCATTTACGTCGACTTTTCCGATGAGCGCCTGAATGCGCTCCATGTCCTGCCCGCGCGCAAGACGAAGGGAAAGTGCCGGCAGGAGTACAAGCAGGAGGAGCAGGGCACAGAGGACGATCTCCGTGCGGATCATTTTTCCGTTCTTCATTTCGTACGTACCTCCTCTGTCCCGTCCGGCCGGAACCGATAGCCTATGCCGCGAACGGTCTCGATCCATGTCCCGCCAAGCTTTCCGCGCAGCCGGAAGACTCTCACCCGGAGCGCGTTCTCATCCAGTTCCTCGGAGACCCCGTCCGCTGCAAGAAGCTCCATCAGCCGGTCTCTCGTGAGGAGCGTCCCCGCGTTCCGTAGAAAGATCCTGAGAAGCGCTGTGTCCGCGGGGCTCAGGGAAAGCTCCTGTCCTGCAAGAGTGACCTCACCGGTCCGCATGTTCAGCACAAGCTCTCCTGCGGCAAGGAGTTCCTCCGGCAGGTTTTCCCCGCTTCTCCGCAGGTTCGCCGCGATCCTGGAGAGGAGCTCCGCCTTCCGGTACGGCTTTGTCACGTAGTCGTCCGCGCCAAGGCTGAACGCCCGGACGAGGGTGTCTTCATCGTCGGAAACCGTGAGGAAAATGACCGGCTTCCCGCTCCGCGTCCGGATTTTCTGAAGAAGCCCGAAGCCGTCTCCGTCCGGAAGCCACAGGTCCATAAGACACAGGTCGAACGCGCCGTTCTGGATGTACCGCTCCGCTTCTTTCACCGATGATGCCGTCACTGTAATATAGCCTTCCCCCTCAAGAAGAGCCTTCAGATTCCGTCTGAGGTAGAAATCGTCTTCTGTAATCAGTATTGTCCGCGCCATATGATGTCCTCATTTTTGTGATTTTTTCGCGTCTTGTTTAAACGATCTCATAGCATCCGCGAGACGTCAGCCGGAGCGTGAGATCCGCCGGAAGGAAATGCGCCATGACCGTACGGACGTTATAGAGGTCGCTCATTTCGGCAAAGCGTTCCGCTTCCGCCCGGGCGATCCCGGAGGCTGCCTTCCGTTCGACGAGGCGTTCCCGGACCGTATCAGGATCTGCAAGGATCCGGACGGTATAGTCCGCATAATTCCTGAGGTCCCGCCAGCCCGGGGCGTCCAGAAGGAGGTAATTTCCTTCCAATAATACAATGTTTTCCCGGACCGTGAGAGCGTCCTCCACGGGGTCGTGAAGCGTGCGGTCGTAAAGCGGCCAGGTGACCACGGATTCCGCAAGGAGCCGCCGGACGGCGCTTTCAAGCTTCGGAAGGTCGAACGTTTCCGGTGCGCCTTTGATGTCGTTCAGCGTGACCTCCCTCTCGTCCCGCACAGTGTACGTCCGGAGAAGCTCCCCGCGATACCTGTGGAATCCGTCCATCCCGACGGCTTTCAGAGGCTCAAGGCCTGCGCGCGTCCGGGACAGCTGTTCCAGGAACAGGGAGAGCGTGCTTTTCCCCGCACCGGGCGGCGCGGCCAGCATCACAAGGATCCGCTTTTTCTTCGCACGGTACGTCTCCGTGAGCTTCCAAAGAAGCGGCAGCAGGATCTCTTCTATATTAGATTCCGTAAATTCGGCTGTGACTTCCCTGCCGTTTACCAGCAGCTTTTCTTTCATGTCGGTCTCCTCTGCATGTTTTCTACGGAAAATATTACATTCCGGCCGCAAAAAAAGACAAATCCCGGCCGGTTTCGTTCTCCCCGTTCTGTATAAACCCACTATACCACATCTGCTTTCCGGAATACAGTGCACGTGATCAGAAAACCCGGAAAAGCCGAGGGGCACACGATGGTTTTGCACAGAGTGCGGAAGCGGCCTGAAAAGCCGCTCAAATGCATGCATTATCTACAAAAAGTATTTTGCATTTTTGTTACTATTTGTCAAACTGTTAAAAACGCACTCAAAAAAACATGGATTTCATACAAAATTGGGATTGACTTCAGGGCTCAAAGCTACTAAAATAAGCCTATGATGAATTGAGGGATGATATAGAGGGTCAGCCCGGGATTCATACCAGATCCGAACGCAAACCGGATCCAGGCACCGGAATAAAAAAAGAAAGGTAGGAAAAGTTATGTCAGACAATTATAGTGCAGAACAGGCGGCGGATAAGAAGAAACTTCTTAACCTGAGATTACAGACCATTTTCCTTGGCGGTCTTCTGGCGATCTTCTTTATTATCGTTGTCGTCCTTCTGATCGGTTTCAACGGCGTTAAGAAATATGCCGGCATGATCGAGCAGGAGATCAAGGCCATCGATATGGACAATATCAATGGCGCTGTTACTGAACTGTCAGACGCAGCGAACAACATCGGCAGCATCGATATGGATTCGATCAATGCCGCTGTCAGATCTGCGGAAGGCGTAGCCGGCAGTATCGATATGGACGGTATCAATAGCGCGGTCTCTTCTTTCTCAGATGCGGTTGGAATCCTCGAAGGACTTGATTTCGACACGATCTATGCCACGCTCGGTGAAGTCAGCAAGGTCGCAGATTCCATCCAGGCATTTGATATGGAAGGCCTGAACGGCACGCTTGACGAAGTGACTAAGGTCGCTGGCTCTGTCAATGATTTCGACATGGACGGCCTGAACGCTGCAGTGTCTTCTTTCTCTGATGCAGTTTCGTTCCTTGAGGGAATCGACATGGATCAGCTGTACGCCGCTCTTGGCGAAGTCGGCAGCGTAGCAGACGTTCTGAAGGGTGTTGATATGAATACCCTGAACGCAACTCTCGGCGAAGTCGGCAATGTTGCGGGCACCATCAGCAAGTTCGACATGGACGGCCTGAACGGCGCACTCGGCGATGTCAGCACGGCAGTCGGCGATGTCAGCACGGCTATCGGCGGTGTTGGCGACACCATCAGCGCTTTCGATGTTGAAGCTCTGAACGGCGCACTCGGCGAGATCACCAATGTTACCGCTGCTCTTGAGTCTGTAACGGCTACTCTTGAAGGCATCGACATGGAAGGCATCAACGGCGCTGTGAAGTCTCTTGACTCTGCTGCAGGCAACTTCGGTGAGATCGATATGTCCACTCTGAACAGCCTTGCAGAATCTCTGACGACCATCACGGATCAGCTCGGCGATGCAGTTAAGGGCATTCAGGATTTCGTCAAAGAACTGACTTCCTTCAACTGATCTTTAACTGAAGCAGTGCTTCAAATGTAAAAGATAAAGTTCCCGCCCCGGACACGATGTCCGGGGCGGCTTTTTGCTAAAGGAGCTCCCATGGTCATTTCACAGAATATTTCTCTCGACTATACCAAGGTACGGCTTGAAAACGGTACCCTCTCCCACGGCGGGAGCCAGCAGTGGTTTCCGAAGGACGAAGGGTTCAGGGACAAAGCCATCCATACAGGAGGCTGCGGTCTCATTGCCATCTTCGACTTCATGCTCTGGTACGAAACACACGCCGCAGGCAGCAGAAAAGGCCCGTTTTCTTGCCTTGCGGGCAAGAGTCTCATGAGCGGTCCCGTCCCGGACCGTGAGGCTTATATGGACGGGATCCGGCGCCTGTACCGCCGCTATCCGTCGATCCCGAAGCTCGGTACGTCCGCTCTTCTCCTGCCGGTCTGCCTGAACGTCTATCTCCGCAGCAGACGCGCAAAAATGCGCGTTTCCTTCCTTTTCAGGAACACGGCGGGTAAACGCATGCGAATCCTCGAAGGTTCTCTTTTGGACGGTTTTCCGGTCATTATGGACATCGGCGCCAAGGTAAATCCTTTCAGTAAGCAGAAAGGCGTAACTTTCTACAAAGAGCAGAACGGTGAGCTCAAGCCTGGCATTCCGAACGTCCACCGTCACTTCGTGACAGTGACCGGCATGCGTTATCCGGAGGACGCCACGGAGCCCGTTTACCTCGAGATCTCCTCCTGGGGCAGGAAATATTTTGTGAACTACGACGAGCTCTGTTCGTACATGACAAAAAGCAGCATGCCGTGGCTCACGGGCTTCTTCTTCGTGAAGATCGAGCGCGGCACGAAGCCGTTTGAAGAATAAGATAAGGGCCCGTCGTGCATTGCACGCCGGGCCCTCACTATTTTTATGTTACGCCGGTCAGTCGAGGTACCGGAGAAGCTCCTCCGGCTTCTCCGCAAAATGCTCTGCGCCGTGCTCAATGAGAAACTGCTTTCTCCTGAAACCCCACGTCACAGAGACAGACAGCAGCCCGGCGTTTTTCGCGGTGTCGATGTCCGTATCCGAATCCCCCACGTAGATGCACTCTTCCGGGCTGAGCCCGAAAGCCTCAAGCACCAGATTGCAGAGCGCCGGATCCGGCTTTTTTGGTACGCCGTCCTGCGCGCCCTGAGACATCTCAATGAGCCCCTCAAAGTATTTGTGCAGGATATCCTCCGCCGCACTGTGCGGTTTGTTCGTGACAATAGCTGTGCGGATCCCCCGCGCCTTCATCTCAAGGAGGACCTCCTCCATCCCATCGTATACTGTGGCATATATGTTCTGATATTTGGCATAATTTCCGAGCATCACTTCATAAATCTTCTCAAACTCTTCTTCCGAAAGTTTCAGATCGTCCGGAAGCGCTCTCTGAATGAGCGGCCTAGCCCCGTTTCCGACGTACCATTCCACTTCCTCCATGTTCCTTGGCGGATAACCGAATTCTTCGAGAGTCTTATTCGTGATGTTCGTGAGGTCCGCGAGTGTATTAAGAAGCGTCCCGTCCAGGTCAAAGATCACACCTTTGATCATCGTATCTCCTTATCTGTCCTTCGTGTACGTATCGATGAGTCTCTTCGGCAGATGTGCCTTCACAAAGCCGGATTCCTTCGCCTTGTTCTGGGCGTCCGTTAAGGACATGGGCAGCGCTTTCAGCCTGGAAAGCGTCTTCGAATCCGCCGTAAACAGGTCTTCATTGCTGGCCTTCTGCAGCTCCGGCTTTTCATTGATGCCGTAGAGGCACGCGTAGATGAGCAGCGCGAAGGCGATGTACGGGTTGGTCCCGTTGTCCGGCGTCCGGAGTTCGAAGCGCGTATACTTCCCGTAGGCCGGGATGCGGATGGCCGTGGAACGGTTCGCCTCCGACCACGAAATATACTTGGGTGAGTGGTCGTGTCCCAGGCGCTTATACGACTTCTTAGTCGGATTCAGGAAGGCCGTAATCTCCGGAAGCTTGCTTAAGATCCCGGCGATGATATGCGGCGTCCTGTCCACGCCGTCCTCAGAGCGGATGGACATGTTGATATGCATGCTGTTGCCGGGCCCTTTTTCCAACGGCTTTGGCGAGAATTCGGCGTAGAGGCCGTGCTCATCGGCGATGGCCTGCACGATGGACCTGTAGGAAATGACCGCGTCCGCCGCCCGTACCGCGTCCGCAAACCGGAACTTGATCTTGTTCTGTCCCGGCCCTGCCTCGTGGTATGCGCACTCCGGCTGGATCTCCATGGATTTCAAGCCGTAGCAGATCTCCCGGCGGATGAGCTCGCACTTATCTGTGGGCCAGCTCTCCATGTACCCGGCGTTGTCGTAAGGTACGCGCGGGGACATCTCTCCCACGCCGTCCTTCATAAGATAGAACTCCATGGCAGGCCCGAAATAGATGGAATATCCGCCGCTTTCCGCGGTCTCCACCGCGCTCTTTAAGATCAGGCGCGGGTCGTTTTCAAACGGGCAGCCGTCCGGATAATAGATGTCCGCGTACATGTGCAGGATGTGGCCTTCGTCGGGCTTCATCAGGCTGTAGGACATCTCGGACAGGGAATCCGGGTCCGGGCGGATCAGGAGGTCGATCTTCGCCGAATCCGGCCGGAAGCCCTCGATCTGGGACGCGTCCAGCGGAATACCCGTCCGGAACGCACGCGGCAGCTGCTCCGGCAGGATGGTCACGCTTTTCCGGTTCCCGAGAATATCCGTAAATGAAAGACAGATGAAACGAACGTTTTCTTCCTGCACTTTTTTGATTACTTCTTCCGGCGTGTAACCCATAATTCCTCCATAATTAATACTGTAATTTTAATATTTTTTCTACTGCACAGCAGGTCCATGCAATTATTGCTTTCTCTTCCATTCCCCGTGCAGGATCTTCTTCAAAAACTCCCCGGTGTAGCTCCGCGGGTTCTCCATGACCTCTTCAGGCGTGCCTTCCGCAACAACGGTGCCGCCGCCGTCGCCGCCTTCCGGGCCCATGTCGATGATGTAGTCCGCGTTCCGGATCACGTCAAGGTTGTGCTCAATGACCACCACCGTATTCCCGCCGTCCGTGAGCCGCTGCAGGATCTCGATCAGCTTGTGTACGTCAGCAAAATGGAGGCCGGTGGTCGGCTCGTCCAGCACGTAGATGGTCCGTCCGGTGGACTTCCGGGACAGCTCCGTCGCAAGCTTCACGCGCTGCGCTTCGCCGCCGGAGAGTTCCGTGGAGGGCTGCCCGAGCCGGATGTAGGATAGGCCCACGTCATAAAGCGTCTGGATCTTCTGGCGGATCTGCGGGATCGCCTCAAAGAAGCCGAGCGCCTCTTCCACCGTCATGTTGAGGACGTCATAGATGTTCTTCCCGCGGTAGGTGACCTCCAGCGTCTCGCGGTTATAGCGTTTGCCGCCGCAGACCTCACACGGCACGTATACGTCCGGCAGGAAATGCATCTGGATCTTGATGATGCCGTCGCCCGAGCAGGATTCGCACCGCCCGCCCTTCACGTTAAAGCTGAAGCGGCCCTTCGTGTAGCCGCGGGCGCGCGCCTCAGGCGTCTGTGAGAACAGGTCGCGGATCAGGTCGAACACGCCGGTATACGTGGCCGGGTTAGACCTGGGCGTCTTCCCGATGGGGCTCTGGTCGATCTCGATGATCTTGTCGAGCTGCTCTGCCCCGAGGATCGCGTCGTACTTCCCGGGGATGGTCCGCGCCCGGTTGAGCTTCCTCGCAAGCGCCTTATAGACGATCTCGTTTAAGAACGAGGATTTTCCGGAGCCGGACACGCCGGTCACGCAGGTAAAGACCTCTAGCGGCAGCCGGACGTCGATGTGCTTTAAATTATTCTCTGCAGCGCCCTGTACCGTAAGCCACTTCTTCGGCACACGCCGCGTTTCAGGTGTCGGGATCTCGATCCGCCCCGCAAGGTACGCCCCTGTGATGGACTTCGGACACGCCATGATATCATCAACGGTTCCCACAGCCACGACCTCGCCGCCGTGCTCACCTGCCTCCGGGCCGATGTCTATGAGGTGGTCCGCCTCCCGCATCGTCTCCTCATCGTGCTCCACCACGATCACGGAATTCCCGAGGTCGCGGAGCTCCTTCAGGGTCGCAAGAAGCTTATGGTTGTCCCGCTGATGGAGGCCGATGCTCGGCTCGTCCAGGATGTACGCCACGCCCACAAGGCCCGAGCCGATCTGAGTAGCCAGCCGGATCCGCTGTGCCTCGCCGCCCGAAAGCGACGCAGTCGCACGCGTCAGTGTCAGGTAATCGAGACCCACGTCGTTCAGGAATTTAAGCCTCGAACGGACTTCCTTCAGGATCTCCTCGCCGATCTTTCTCTGTGTATCTGTAAGATTCAAATTCTCCACCGTAGGGAGCATGGTCCGGACCGGCAGATCCGTGAGGTCGTAGATATTGTAATCGCCCACCGTGACCGCAAGCGCACTCTTCTTAAGCCTTTTGCCGCCGCATTCCGTGCACGGAGAGATGCGCATGAACGTCTCATATTCGGCCTTCATCGTGTCCGAAAACGTCTCGCGGTAGCGCTGCTCCACGTTCTTCATGAGGCCTTCAAAGGTGATATTGTACTCTCCCCGGCCGTTCCGGCTCTTGTAGTGGATCTTGAAGACCTGGTCAGTCCCGTAGAGAAGGATGTTCCGGATCTTTTCCGGATACTCCCCGAACGGCGTGTCCAGGCTGAAGCCGAAGGTCTCGGAGAGGCCCACAAGCGTCGCGTTCGACCACGAGCCGGGCTGCATGCACGACTGCCAGCCGGGTACCACAATACACCCCTCGTTGATCGAGAGGCTCGTATCCGGGATCATGAGCTCCCAGTCGAATTCCATCTTATAGCCGAGGCCTGAACAGACCGGGCACGCGCCGAAGGGGTTGTTGAAGGAAAAGCTCCGGGGTGCGATCTCGTCGATGGAGACTTCGCAGTAGGGGCACGCGAAGTTCTGCGAAAACGTCATGGACCGGTTCTCTTCGGGAAGCTCGACCACGGCGAGGCCATCGGCGAGCTCCAAAACGTTCTCCAGGGACCCGGAAAGCCGGGACTCGATACCCGGACGGACGGCAAGGCGGTCCACCACGATCTCGATGTTGTGCTTGATATTCTTATCGAGCGTAATTTCCTCGGACAGCTCATAGGCGTTCCCGTCCACACGCACGCGGACGTACCCGCTCTTTTTGGCCTGCTCCAGGACCTTTTCGTGCCGTCCCTTTTTGCCGCGCACCACGGGCGCAAGCAGCTGGATCCGCGTCCGCTCAGGGAGCTTCATCACACTGTCCACCATCTGGTCGATAGACTGCCTGTAGATCTCCCTGCCGCAGACCGGGCAGTGCGGGATGCCGATCCTGGCGTACAGAAGGCGGAGGTAATCGTATATCTCCGTCACTGTCCCTACCGTGGACCGGGGGTTTCTGTTCGTGGACTTCTGGTCGATCGAGATGGCCGGCGGCAGGCCTTCGATGGACTGTACGCTGGGCTTTTCCATCTGGCCGAGGAACTGCCGCGCGTAGGAGGAAAGCGACTCCATATAGCGCCGCTGCCCTTCCGCGTAGATGGTGTCAAATGCCAGAGATGACTTGCCCGAGCCGGAAAGCCCGGTCAGGACCACCAGCTCGTCTCTCGGGATGTCCAGGTCTATATTCTTCAGGTTGTGTTCCCGCGCGCCGCGGATCCTGATAAACTTTTTTTCGTTTGCAGTATTCATGTCAGTTCTCTGATGTATATCCTGAAGCCGGGCGGAAGGGTCCGAAGCCTCTTTATTATATTCATGCGTTCAGGTGCTTGCTGAGCTCCCGAAGCTGCTCCCGGAGTTCGATGGCCGCTTCGAAGTTGAGGTCCGCCGCCGCCTTCCGCATCTCCTTCTCCACTTTCGCGATGAGCGCCGTGATCTCCTTCTTCGACATGGATTCCGGATCCTTCTCAAGCCTGTTTCCGGCGGATGCAGCCGCCTTTGAAATGCTGATGAGGTCGCGCACCGCCTTCTGAATGGTGGTGGGCGTGATATGGTGCTCTTCGTTGTATTTCATCTGCACGGCGCGCCGCCGCTCAGTCTCCGCAATGGCACGCTTCATGGAGTCCGTCATCGTGTCTGCGTACATGACCACGTGCCCTTCCGAGTTCCGGGCGGTCCTGCCGATGGTCTGAATGAGGGACGTCTCTGAACGGAGGAAGCCCTCCTTGTCCGCATCCAGGATCGCGACCAGGGCGATCTCCGGGATATCGAGACCCTCCCGGAGGAGGTTGATGCCCACCAGTACGTCGAACACGTCTAGCCGCATGTCGCGGATGATCTCCGCGCGCTCCAAAGTGTCGATGTCCGAATGCAGGTACCGGACGCGGATGCCCGCGTCCCGCAGATACTCCGTGAGGTCCTCGGCCATCTTCTTCGTGAGCGTGGTCACAAGGACCTTGTTGCCCTTTTCCGTGGTCTTCCGGATCTCCGAGATGAGATCGTCGATCTGCCCCTCCACCGGCCGCACCTCAACAGGCGGGTCCAGAAGCCCCGTGGGGCGGATCACCTGCTCCGCGCGGAGCATCTCGTGCATCTCCTCATACGGGCCGGGCGTTGCGGAAACGAACAGCATCTGGTCGATCTTGTCTTCAAATTCGCCGAAGTTCAGGGGCCGGTTGTCCATTGCGGACGGCAGGCGGAAGCCGTAGTCGATGAGGGTCTGCTTCCGGTTCAGGTTGCCGTTGTACATGCCCCCGAGCTGTGGGATGGTCATGTGGCTTTCGTCCACTATGATCAGGAATTCCTTCGGGAAATAGTCGATGAGCGTGTACGGCGGACTGCCTGCCGGGAGGCCCGTCAGGTCCCGCGTATAGTTTTCAATGCCGGAACAGAAGCCGGTCTCGCGCATCATCTCGATGTCAAAGGCCGTCCTTTCGGAAAGCCGCTGCGCCTCCACAAGCTTGTCCTCGCGGCGGAAATACTGTACCCTTTCCGCGAGGTCCTTTTCGATCTCCTTTGTGGCCGCGAGCATCTTCTCGTGCTCCACCACGTAGTTCGAGGTCGGGAAGAAGGCCGCGTGTTCGAGCGTTGAAAGCACCTGCCCGGTCAGCGGGTCGAAGGAGCTGATGCGGTCGATCTCGTCGCCGAAGAACTCCACACGGACGGCACGGTCGCCGGACTCCGCCGGGAAGATCTCGAGGACGTCGCCGCGGACGCGGAACGTCCCGCGGTGGAAATCCATGGTCGCACGCTCGTACTGGTTGTGGACGAGCTCGCGGATCACCTCGTCCCGGTCCTTTTCCATGCCGGGCCGGAGCGACACCACCATGTTCTTGTAGTCGATGGGGCTGCCCAAACCGTAAATGCAGGACACGGACGCGACGATGATCACGTCGTCCCGCTCACAGAGCGCCATGGTGGCGGACAGGCGGAGCTTGTCGATCTCGTCGTTGATATCGGCGTCCTTCTCTATATATGTGTCCGAGGACGGAATGTACGCCTCGGGCTGGTAATAGTCGTAGTAGCTTACGAAATATTCCACGGCGTTCTCCGGGAAATATTCCTTCATCTCACTGTAGAGCTGGCCTGCCAGCGTCTTGTTGTGGGAAATGATGAGAGTGGGCTTTTTGACCGCGGTGATGATGTTCGCCATGGTGAACGTCTTGCCGGAGCCGGTCACTCCCAGAAGCGTCTCGAACTGGTTCCCGGAAAGGAAGCCCTCTGCTAAGTCCCGGATGGCTTCGGGCTGGTCGCCCATCGGTTTGTACGGTGCGTGAAGCTTGAATTCTGCCATGCCGGACTGCTCCTCCTTTCCTCCTTGAAATCATCTGAAAAAGGCAACAAACGCGGGGCTCCGCGGAGCCCCGCAAACAATTTCTCTATAGATCTTACAGACCGTCCTGCGGCCCTTTTTCCTTATTCTGTGATCTTCTCGAGCAGGATCTCAATAGCCTTGTTAAGCTGCTCGTCCTCTTCGGTTTCCGGATCGTCTTCGATCTCCACGTGAGGCTCAATACCCAGTTCGTGGATGCAGACGCCGCTCGGCAGGAAATACCGGGAGGTTGTCACCTTGAGGGCGGATCCGTCGTCCATGGCCAGAATGACCTGCACGATCCCCTTGCCGAACGTCTTCACACCCACTATGGTGGCTGCGTCATAATCCTTCATTGCGCCTGTGAAGATCTCGGAAGCGCTGGCGGAATACCCGTTCACGAGGATGACCACAGGGATGTCCAGTATGGCGTTCGCGTCCGAACGGTAATACTCACGGGTGCCGGCCTTGTTTTCCGTATACGTGAGCACGCCTTCCGGAAGCAGCTTGTCCAGGATGCTTGTGCAGATGTCCAGAAGGCCGCCGCCGTTGTCCCGGAGGTCGATAATAAGCGCCTGCATGCCGTTCGCCTGAAGTTCCTCGTACGCCGCCATGAACTGGGTGTAGGTCACTTCATCGAAGGAAGTCATGCTGATGTAGCCGATGTTATTGACCAGCATCTCATGGGAGATGGTCTCAATTTCGATCTCCGCGCGTTCGATGGTCATGTCGATGTATTCATTGGTGGAAGGCCGGTAGATCTGAATATCCACAGTGGTCCCGGCTTCACCCTTGATCTTGGAAACGACCAGGGAAAGGTCCTGACCGGAGACTTCCTCACCGTTGACCTTATAAATGATGTCGTCCGTCCGGATGCCGGCGTTGTAGCCGGGGGCGTCCACATACGGCCGCACTACGGTGACCATGCCGTTCGTATTCTGCTGGACCACAACCCCTATCCCGCTGAAGCGGCCGGAAGTAGACTCCATGAGGTCCTTGTATTCATCCGGTGTATAATAGACCGTATACGGGTCATTGAAGGAGTCCACATAGCCTTTCAGGATGCCGGTCTCGTAATCGACCTCGGTATCGAACAGGAAATAGTAATCGATACGTGTCTTGATATTCGAAAGCTTCCTCTGAAGCTCCGATGAGATCACGTTCCCCTGGAAGCTGATGATGCCGGATGACGCCGTCTTGTCCGCGGTGTCGTCCGCGTAGCTTGCGACAAAGCCGATCTGCGTGGTCAGGATCCAGATAATAAAGATCACCGCGGCAGCCTTCGCGACTCCAAGGAGCAGTGAAAGGACCAGAACCACGGTCCGCTGTCTCCCGAGCTGCTTCTGCCTGGATGCCCTGTACGGGTCAGATACCTTTACGTTTACCTGAGGCTCCGTGCCGATTTCCGCCGGTGCAAAGAGATCGATGATCTCCGTATCATCCAGGACTTCCATGAATTCCTGCGTATTTGCGCCTTGCTGTTTCCTCTTTTCTTCTTCCATAGTCTCCTTGTCAGTCAACTCTTCCGATCTTCTCCATGTACCTCATGTACTGGACGACCATGAGAGCGATCTTAAATGTGATGGCATCGTCGAACACCCGAAGGTCCAGGCCTGTATTCTTCTGGATCTTGTCCAGACGGTAGACCAGCGTATTCCGGTGGATGTAAAGCTGCCGGGACGTTTCGGACACATTCAGCGAATTCTCGAAAAACTGGTTGATGGTGGTAAGCGTCTCCTCGTCAAAGGTCTCCGGAGACTTGTCCTTGAAGATCTCTTCAATGAACATTTTGCACATGGGAAGCGGCAGCTGGTAAATGAGGCGGCCGATGCCCAGGCTGGCATAAGAGATGATGTTCTGTTCGGAATTGAAGATCTTTCCGACACTCATGGCAAGCTTGGCTTCCTTGTAGGAATTCGAGACCTTGCGGATCTCGGATGCCACGTTGCCATACGCCACGCGGACCTGCGTCATGACCTCGGTATTCATCATGTCGGCGATGGTCCCGGCGATCAGCTTCAGCTCCTGGTCGTCCTCCGCGCTCCGAAGTTCCTTCACAAGCACGATGTTGCTTTCATCGATGGACGCCGCAAAGTCGTTTTCATTCTCCGCGAACATCGACCGGATGGTCTCCAGAACGCCCTCGTTGTCCCGGCTGCGGGTCTCTATGAGGAACGCCACACGCGGCCTTCTGGGATTGATATTCAGCTTTTTCGCGCGGTTATAGATGTCTACGGGAAGAAGATTGTCCATCAGGAGATTCTTGATGAAATTGTCCTTATCCTGCCTTTCCTGATGTGTTTCGATAAGCTGCTCAAACTGGATCACGGCCAGCTTCCCTGCAAGCTCCGCAGACGGGCGCCGCGGACACGAAAGAACGTATTCCACGTTTCCGCTGTCAAATACATTGAAAAACAGGCGGTCCTGATATTCCTGTACCCCCGCGTCCTCCGTCATATGCGGAAGGATGGTCTTCAGTTCATCCGATTTCCTGATATAGTCCGCCGTGATAACTGTAGCATCCTGCCTGTAAAGCGTAAAATCTATCCCGGATGCTTCCCGGATCTTGTTCAGTGTTTCCTTCAGGATCTGATTAGATACCATGTTCATCTCCTCTTTTCATCAAGTTTCCGAATCGTCAGAAAAACATTATCCCTTTTACGCTTTATTATACATGAAAGTGCACAAAAAGAAAAGGGGAGATGTATGTTTTTTCATACATCTCCCCTTTTTTCTGGCTTATTCAGAACAGGTTAGTTGAGGACAGCCTCCTCAGTATCCTTGTCGAATACATGGATGTGATCCATGTTGATAGCCATGGTAACTTCAGAATCTGTTCTTGCGGTGGTAGCCGGATCAACACGGGCGGTGATGTTCTGGTCGCCAAGGTCGAAGTACAGGAATACTTCAGCACCAAGAAGCTCGTAAACACGAACGATGGAGTTCAGGCAGTTCGGGGTGCCCTTGGGAGCCTCAGAGAGGTCTTCCGGACGGAAGCCGAAGCAGACTTCTTTGCCGACATAGCCTTTTTCCTTCAGAACTGCGCCTTTTTCTGCGGGAAGCTCGATCTTGGAGCCGTCCGGCATTACCATTGCGACGCTGTTCGCGGTCTCTTCAGCCATGCAGTCGATGAGGTTCATCTGCGGAGAGCCGATGAAGCCTGCAACGAACTTGTTGTTGGGCTTGGAGTACAGTACGTTCGGGGAGTCGACCTGCTGGATGATGCCATCCTTCAGAACGACGATACGGGTACCAAGGGTCATAGCCTCGGTCTGGTCATGTGTAACGTAGATGATGGTCGTGCCAAGTCTCTGATGAAGCTTGGAGATCTCAATACGCATCTGTACACGGAGCTTAGCGTCCAGGTTGGACAGCGGCTCGTCCATCAGGAAGACCTTCGGGTTACGCACGATAGCACGGCCCATGGCAACACGCTGTCTCTGACCACCGGAAAGAGCCTTCGGCTTACGGTCTAAGAGATGCTCAATGTCAAGGATCTTAGCAGCTTCATGTACCTGCTTGTCGATCTCAGCCTTCGGAACCTTACGCAGCTTCAGACCGAATGCCATGTTATCATACACGGTCATATGCGGATACAGAGCGTAGTTCTGGAAGACCATTGCGATATCTCTGTCCTTGGGCTCAACGTCATTGACAAGTCTGTCGCCAATGTAGCACTCACCGGCACTGATTTCTTCAAGGCCTGCGATCATACGAAGAGTGGTGGACTTTCCGCATCCGGACGGACCGACGAAGATGATGAACTCTTTGTCTTCGATCTCAAGGTTGAAGTCCTTAACTGCCACGAAGCCGTTCGGGTAAACCTTGGTGATATTTCTTAATGATAAACCTGCCATTTTTTTCCTCCTGTTATTTGCTTCCTTCTGATATAAGGTAATTTTATTGTACTCTCATAGGGGAAAAAATACCATATCTTCATTTAACAAAAAATTTCATAACCTTTTGTATAAATTGCTCAGCCTTGATTTTTCCTGAAAAAACATGCATAAAACAGGCCTTTTAAGCCCCTTGTTTTATTGTGTTTTTGCCGATGCTTACTTCTTCGACCCGAATGCAGCCTGACTGTTGTCCGGGCTCGCGCGCTTGCCGATCTCCGCGCGGCGGCGCTCCAAAGCGGCCAGAGAGATCTCGATGTCCTCGCGCGCCTCGCGCTCGTTGAAGCAGCCCACAGTGACCATATCGCAGTCACGGAGGGTCGCCCAGGAGAAGTTGAGGCCGATGAACGGAGTGGTGCGGCCCGCGGCCATCGGCTTGATGGTCATGACCGGCTTCTTCGCGTCGTGGATGATCTGGTTCACTGTCTCGACCTCCACCTGCATCAGGAAGCCCATGCAGTTGTAGATCTGGATATAGGTCTGGACGTCGTAGTTGTTTTCATCGCTGTACACGATGAGCTCCGGCATATGGGCGGAAAGGCCGGGGACCATGCCCGCGTCGCGGATCATCTCCGTGTAGTCCGGCAGGCGGACGATCTGGCCCAGGTTCTTGTTGACGAGCTGCTCCGCACGGGAATGGTGGATCAGGCAGATCTTTGCGCCTAACGCCTTGCTGTTCTTAAGAAGCGCCTTGGACTCCGCGTATGCTTCCTTCGTGTTGTCCACATTTAAGTGCGGCGTGTCGATCATGACAAACTCTTTTCCGAGCTTCTCCTCGGTGTCACGGATGGCCTGCACCAGTGTCGGCAGCATGTTGAACGGCGCCATGATGGAATCTACGCCGTACTCCATGAACGTCTCCAGCATCGGGCTGATGCTTTCGGGAGTCGAATGCTTCTCCACGATCATGCGGTCCGCCGCAGGACTCCTGTGGGACCAGCCGCCGATCCAGTTCGTCCCGATGATCATTCGGGACACAGAGATGCCGTCTACCTCTGTTCTGGGAAACATAGTCATTTGTTCGTTCCTCCTCATTAATTGTTGGTTTATATCATGACACTACAGTTCCGAAAAAGACAGCCCCGCTGCCCTTAGTACATGGATTCAAAGAGGCGTGTGATGGTCGCGTCAAAATCCGGCACCAGGAACTCGCCCTCGTTGTGGTACATGCCGTCAAACGGCACACGCTGCTCAATGAAATCATAGCTTATAAGCTTCGGCAGGTCCAGAAGGAGAGACATGAGCTTTGTTTCGCTGATGTTGTGCGTAATATACGGAAGCACAGCGGAAGCCGCGCTCGTCAGGTTCCCGATTCCTCCGCTCTTCGCCTTGTTCACTATGGCCATAATGACGTTCCGCTGCCGCTGCGTACGGCCGTAATCCCATCCGCTGGTGGTACGGTCTCTCGCGTAGGCCAGCGCCTTCGCACCGTTTAAGTGCACCGTCGCGCTTGCGCCTTCCACTGCGACGCCGATATACCTTCCCTCCGCCTGCGTAAGCGTGATATCCACTCCGCCTAAGGAATCGATGATATGCTGCATGTCGTCAAAGTCGACCCACGCGTAATTGTCCACCGTGATGCCGAAGTTGACCGCCATGGTCTGCATGAGAAGCGGCCCGTTCCCCACGGCAAACGCCGCGTTCATTTTACGGATGCCCACGCCGGGAATATTTACCGCCGTGTCACGCATGAATGACGTCAGTACGATTTTTTTCTTATCGTAGTTCACTGACACGAGGATCATGGCGTCCGAGTTGCCGTTCCAGGTCTTGGTCCGGCGGTCCACGCCGATGAGCATCAGCTGGTAGACGTTTCCCTTGTATTTGGGTGTTTCATCCTCTTCCTCTGTCTCTCCCTGCGTCCCGTACCGCTCGATCACCCGCGCGATGGCCTCCTGCCGCTCTCTCGCAAGCTTTTCCGCAAGTGCCTTTTCATCCTCCGCGGACATCGTCTCATAATCCGCAGGCTCCGTAGGCGCGTATTCGATGGACTCTGCGTCCTCCACAAAATTAGTCTTCTGATAGTAATGGTTAAAGAAAATAAAAACACCGATCACTGCCAGAAGGACAACTCCCAGCAGCACCAGAAAGACGATGAGCAGAGTGCTCGTTCTGTTCTTTTTCCGAGTCTTCTTTTCTTCCATAAACTCTCCGTTTCTTCCGGGGTCTCCTCAAGCGGTCAGACCTTGATCCTGTCAAGGTGCCAGATGGTGTCCACGTACTCGCGGATAGTGCGGTCGGACGAGAACTTGCCGCAGTGTGCGGTCTGGAGAATAGCCATTTTCGCCCAGGCTGACTTGTCCTTGTAGGCTTCATTGACGCGCATCTGCGCTTCATGATAGTCCATGAAATCCTTCAGGATGAAATATTTGTCCGCACGGTCCGAATAGGTGTCCATGAGCAGGCTGTTGAAGATATCCCGGAACATTTCCGGATCATCCGGCGCGTAAGTACCGTTGATCAGCTGCATCAGCACGTCGCGGATGCCGTCGTTCGACGCAAAGATCTCCTCCGGCCGGTAGCCGCCGTACTGCTCGTACTGGATGACTTCATCCGAGCTGAGGCCGAAGATAAACGCATTTTCGCGGCCGACCTCTTCCACGATCTCCACGTTTGCGCCGTCCATCGTGCCGATGGTGGGAGCGCCGTTCAGCATGAATTTCATGTTGCCCGTGCCGGAAGCCTCCTTCGACGCCGTGGAGATCTGCTCAGACAGATCCGCCGCCGCAAAGATCAGCTCCGCGTTCGAGACCTTATAATCTTCAATGAACACGACCTTCAGCTTTCCGTGGATCGCGGGATCGTTGTTGATCACGTCCGCCACGCTGTTGATCAGCTTGATGGTCATTTTCGCCCGGGCATACCCGGCGGCCGCCTTCGCGCCGAAAATGCAGGTCCTCGGATAGAAGCTTTCCATGAAGGAAGCATCCTCCTTCAGGCGGTTGTAAATGTACATGATATGCAGGATATTCAGGAGCTGACGCTTATACTCATGCAGCCTCTTTACCTGAATATCAAACATGGAGAAAGGATCCACGTGCACATGATTGTGCTCCTGGATATACTTCGCCAGCCGGATCTTGTTGCGGTATTTGATCTGCATGAACTCGCGCTGCGCGTCCGGATCGTCCGCGTACGGGACCAGGCCTTCCATCTTCGTAAGGTCCGTGATCCAGCCGTCTCCGATGTG
>JAFRVD010000026.1 GCA_017441825.1 Lachnospiraceae bacterium | reverse complement strand
CCAGTGAATCCCAGTCAGAGCGGACGACCTCGAGCTCCCAGCCATTGGCTTCACAGATCTTCTTTGCGATCATGACGTCGTAGCCGTTCACATATTCACCGGCAGCATCCTTGATGGGGACTGCGCCGTTGGAATCGTCATACTGCGTCCAGTTGTACGGCGCGTACGCACACTCCATGGAGATGGTCAGGACGCCGTCCTCAAGACCGGGAATAGCAGCCGCGTCAGAAGCTTCGCCAGCTGCTTCTTCTGCAGCATCAGTCTGAATCTCTTCTTTCTTCTCATCCGTAGATACCGTAACGCAGGCAGCAAGACCCATAACCATCACGAGCGTCAGTAAGATGGCGATCAGTTTTTTCATAATGTTTCTCCTCCTCTTTTCACAACAATAAAAAAATGACCGGAGGAGCGGTCATGATGACGCCGGAAATACCGGCAGTGATCAATAGCGCTCCACGTTTCCGTGACAGTACGCCGGGTCTTTCCCGGCGTACCAGCGGCAAAAGACAGGGAAACCTTCAGCCGCTTCGGCAGCGATCCCTTTCCGTACGGACTGCTTCCCTGCATTGTCCGCACATACTTATGAACGCTGCACCTCTATTGAATATTATTCAATGATGTATGAAAATCTATCACACTGTGCCAGTTATGTCAACCCATAAGGGCACGATTCGTGAAATCAGACAATTTAAACGTCCGGCTTGAAAAACAGTAGGGCACATTTTCAGAAGACTTGAAAACATTAAACGAAAGTTTATTCCTCTGCAGCGCAGATCACCACCAGCTTTGTCCCGGCAATGATCCTGTCCGACTCCATGCCGTTCACACGCTTGAGCTCCGTGAGATACTCCTTTGTATTCATGCCGAGTTCGTCCGCGTAAACGGAAGAGATGCTCCACAGCGTATCTCCTTCCGTGATCTCAACGCTCCGGTAATACCTGTGCGCGTCAGCACGGTCATTTTTCGCACTGCTCCTTATGGTCAGTGCACCGGCGGTGGCTGACAGAACCGCTATGACCAAAATGATCAGCATCAGTTTTTTCTTCATATATCCGATCCTCCTGAATGATATACAGCGATGACATTCAGCATGCCTGCTGCTGAGTAATGACCTGAAAAAGCAAGAACATGTGTTCGTATGCAACAATACTACCATCCGAACACATGTTTGTCAACAGGAAAATCGAACATTTATTCGATTGATCAAAAAAAAAGGAAGAGGCACCGCCTCTTCCTTAAAAACATGGTTAATATGGACCGTTTATAAACACAGGAACGCCGCCGTCACCCCGCGCTTTTCGCCAAGCAGCCTGTGCGAAAAGAACAGTTCAGGGTTGCATTTCGTACAGAGGTCCGTGACCTCGATCTGAGTCTCAGGAACACCTGCGCGAAGTAACAGAAGCCGGTTCGCGCCCCAGAGGTTCAGCTGGTACCTCCCCCGCTCGTTACCGCGGCAGATGGTTTCCATCTCCTTTTCCGAAAACTGCTCACGGAAGGCGTCGATCACATCGCCGGACACCTCGTAGCAGTCCTGGCAGATGGAAGGTCCGATCGCACAGTGGAGATCCTTTGGGTCCGTACCGAACTCCTCCGAGAGGCGCCTGACGGTCTTCCCGGCAATATCTCCTGCAGTCCCCCGCCAGCCCGCGTGGGAAAGGCCGATGCACTTTTTCACAGGATCCGCGAAATATAAAAGACAGCAGTCTGCAGACAGCGCCGCAAGCGGCAGGTCCGGGACGTTCGTCACGATGCCGTCTGTGTCCGTGTAGTCACGCGTATAAAAAGGCCCTTTTCCGGCGTCATCCTCCGTAACCGTCCGAATACCCGTCGAATGCGTCTGATAGGTCATGACGACCCTTTTTTCATCGATCCCGAGCACTTCCGCCATACGTCTGTAGTTTTCCTGAATGATCTCCGGCGGCTCCTTCAGGGCAGCGAGGTTCATTTCAGCAAAATACCCCGTGCTCACCCCGCCGAGCCTTGTCGAATACCCGTGCCGGAAGCCCGCGGCCGTAAGGCCCGGGAACGTCAGGTACGGCACCGGTCCGTCGTGGAATTCCATGTACCCGAGGCCGTGTTTTTTTCTCAGGAGATGGATGGTATGGTTTTCCATGTGATGCTCCTTCTTTTTTCCTTTTCTGCCCTTCATCCACCTTCCCCCGAAAGGCGAAGGCTTCACATCCCTCCGAACGCGTTTTTGATGTGCCGGAGGTTCCCGTCCAGGATGCTGATCACGTCGAACCGGGCCCGCGTATTATAAAACGACAGGCTGTTTTCCGTGAAGTACCACTCCGCGGTCCTCATGATCCGCCTCATCTTCTCCGGCGTGACAGCCTCCTCGGGATACCCCTTCCGAAGCTTCTTCCGGTATTTGACCTCCGTAAACACGTACGTATCCCCGTCCCGTGCGATGAGGTCGATCTCCCCGGTCTTCCGCCGGTAGTTCATTTCCAGGATATCGTATCCCATGCTTTCAAAAAAGGAAGCCGCCTCCTCTTCATAGCTGCTTCCCTTTTCCCTGTTATTCATCGTCAAGCCCGAGGATCCCCCTGATAAACGTCTTTCTGTGGATCGGACACGGCCCGTACTTCTTCAAAGCCTCGATGTGCTCCTTCGAGCCGTAGCCCTTGTGCTTTGCAAAGCCGTATTCCGGGTAAAGCGCGTCGTACTTCACCATCAGCCGGTCCCTTGTGACCTTCGCGACGATGGACGCCGCCGCAATGGAAGCACTCTTCGCGTCGCCCTTTATGATGGGTACCTGCCGCACCGTGATGCCCGGTACTGTGACCGCGTCGTTCAAGGTAACGGCCGGCGCCGGCGAAAGCTTAAGATACGCTTCCTGCATCGCACGGTAGGTTGCCTGTAATATATTGATCTCGTCGATGACCCCTTCTCCCGCCATGCCGGTGCCCCACGCGACCGCATCCCGGAGGATCACGTCGTAAAGCTCCTCACGTTTCTTTTCGGAAAGCTGCTTCGAGTCGTTCACATAGAGGATCGGATGGTCCTTCGGCAGGATGACGGCGCCCGCCACCACGGGTCCCGCTAAAGGTCCGCGGCCGGCTTCGTCGATCCCGGCAATGAGTCCGTAGTCCTGGTACTTCCGCTCGTAGATCATCATATTATCGAGTCTTATAAGCTCCTCCCGGTACGCGTCCAGCTTCCTTTCGTACTTTTCAAGAAGCTTCTGGACGCCCGCGCGCGGGTCGCACCGGAACACGTTCATTTCATGGTTGAGCGACGCCATCGGCACCGAAGAGAGGTACGCGTCGATCTCCTTCACATTCATAATCTGCCTCACAGAAAATTACGGGTTGATCGTGCCGAACTTGGAGAAGGGCCAGAACCTGAGCCATGCCCGTCCGACGAACTGCTTTTTATGGACGTTCCCGACGTAGACCGTCCGGGAATCCTGCGACCGGTTCCTGTTGTCTCCCATAACGAAATATTCATCCTCGCCGAGCACGACGTCCGACGACGCGCGGTAGCTCTTTTCGATGGGTGCGTTTCCGTAGACGTCGCTGTCAAGCGGCTCGCCGTTAATGTATACGATCCCGTCCGCAATGCGCACGGTCTCCCCCGGGAGGCCGATGATCCTTTTTATGTAATGAGTGCCCGGTTCGTTTTCAAGCTCGAACACAATAACGTCAAAGCGCGCCGGATCCCTGAAATAATACGTGACCTTTTCCACGATCAGGTTGTCACCGTCTTCCAGAAGCGGGTTCATGGAGCCGCCGTCCACAATGCTCCTTACGGCGATGAAGGTGATGATCAGGAAGCAGATCACCGCCGCGGCGGCAAGGTAGCACAGGAACTCGAGGACCTCCTTGTAAAAAGGTCTCTTTTCTTCCCCGTCATTTGTCTTTGCCTGAACGACGGAAGCCCCGTCGTCCTTCATTTCCTCTTCTTCCGGGAGCCCCTCCGTTCCGGGCGCCTCATGATCTTTCTCATTCTTTACTGCTTCTGTATCCATATTCCTCCGGGAATTCCAGGCTGATCCTGCCGAGTCTGCCGGACCTGAAATCATCGATCACGGCAGCTGCCGCCTTCTCCGTATCCGGGACGCCGCCCTTTTTTAAGTAATTCCTGCTGAGGGCGATCTTTTCTATGAGAACGTCCGGGTCATCGTCGTACTCCGTGCGGTACCTCTCGTAAAGGGAGGCCTCGGCACGCTTCCCGATATCCATGAGAAACGTCCGGCAAAGCTCTTCGGGGTCGATGATGTCGTCGTTGATGGAGCCGATAAACGCGAGATGCTCTCCCACTTTTTCGTCCTCGAACTTCGGCCAGAGAATGCCCGGGGTGTCGAGAAGTTCTGCGGAAGGGTTCAGCCGGATCCACTGATTGCTTTTTGTAACGCCGGGCTTGTTCCCGGTCTTTAAAGATGCTTTTTTCGCGAACGAATTGATGAAGGTGGACTTCCCGACGTTCGGGATGCCCGCTACCATCGCCCGGATGGGCCGCGGCAGGATGCCCCGCCGTTTGTCGCGCTCAAGCTTTTCGCGGGAGACCTCGCGGATAGTCTCTTCAATGGTCCGCATTTTGGTCCGCTCCCGGGAATCGAGAGGGATCGTACGGATCCCGAGGTCCTCAAAGTACCGGACCCAGGCGGTATTCGTATCCGGGTCCGCAAGGTCCGCCTTGTTTAAGAGGATCATCCGGAATTTGTTTGCGGCAAGCTGGTCGATGTCCGGGTTTCTTGAAGAGATCGGGACGCGTGCATCCAGAAGCTCGATCACGAGGTCTACAAGCCTGAGATCCGCCTGCATCTCACGCCGCGCCTTCGTCATATGTCCCGGGTACCACTGAAGCTTCATGATGCGTCTCCCTGTTCACTTAAATACTGCTCGAACTGGGCCGCGTTCATGAGGATCCTCCGGGGCTTCGTGCCCTCCTCTTCGCCCACAACGCCGGCGTCCGCAAGCTGGTCCATGATGCGCGCCGCGCGGTTGAAGCCTAAGCGGAACGCGCGCTGCAGCATGCCGATGGATGCTTTTTCCTTTTCAATAACGAGCCGTCCTGCCTGGGCGAAGTATTCGTCAAGGTCGGATGCGCCGGAACCTTCAGCGCCGCCGGACTGCTGGGAAAGGTCGATCTTTTGTTCTCCGCCGCCCTTTACGGTGCCCTGGTTTGAAACGTAGTCCACAACGGCCTTCACTTCATCGTCGGAAACGAAGGCGCCCTGGACGCGCGTGGGCTTGCTGGAGCCTGACGGGGAATACAGCATATCGCCGCGGCCTAAGAGCTTCTCCGCGCCGTTCATGTCGAGGATCGTCCGGGAGTCCACGCCGCTTGAGACGGCAAAGGCGATCCTGGACGGTATGTTGGCCTTGATGAGGCCGGTAATGACGTCCACGGACGGACGCTGCGTCGCGAGCACCAGGTGGATGCCGGCGGCGCGGGCCTTCTGCGCAAGGCGGCAGATGGCGTTTTCAACGTCTCCGGGCGCGACCATCATGAGGTCGGCAAGCTCATCGACAATAATGAGGATCTGCGGCATGCGGCGGACCGGCTGGCCGATCTCGTCCACGGGGGCCTCGCGGTCCACGTATTCGTTGTAGCCTTCAATGCCGCGTACGCCGTATTCAGCGAAGGACAGGTACCGCTTTTCCATTTCCGCTACGGCCCAGTTGAGGGCGGAAGCAGCCTTCTTCGGGTCGGTCACGACAGGAAGAAGAAGGTGCGGGATGCCGTTGTATACGGAAAGCTCGACCACCTTCGGGTCGACCATGATCATTTTGACCTCCGTCGGCTTCGCGTGATAGATGATGGACATGATCATCGTGTTGATGCAGACGGATTTGCCTGAGCCGGTGGCGCCGGCAACCAATACGTGCGGCATCCTGGCGATGTCCGCGATGATGACGTTGCCCTCAAGATCGCGGCCTGCGGCAAACGCGAGCTTTGAACGGCTTTCCTTGAACGCGTCGCTCTCCATGAGGTCGCGGAGCACCACGCTCTGCTTGACCTTGTTCGGGATCTCTATGCCTATTGCGGCTTTGCCCGGGATGGGCGCTTCCATACGGATGTCCTCCGCGGCAAGGTTCAGCTTGATATCGTCCGTGAGGGACACGATCTTGGAGACCTTGACGCCCATTTCAGGCAGGATCTCGTAGCGTGTGACAGTCGGACCGCAGGAAATATTCGTAATGGTCACACCAACGCCGAAGGTCGCAAGCGTCCGCTGGAGCTTCTCAGCTGTGTCCTTTAATTCCTTCTCAAGCTCGGACTTTGAAATGCCCGCGCCTGAGCCGCGCTTTAAGAGCCTGTACGGCGGGAACTCATATTCCTTTTCAGGGACTACCGGGATCTCTACGGGCGGGATGGGCTCGGATGACACATGGGCAGTCTTTCTTACTGCCGGAGCCTGTGCAGCGGCAGCTTCCTGAGATTCACTGACAGGGGCAGGCGTACTCTGTGCCTCGTGATGAGGCGCTTCAGTATCGTCCTGTTCATATGCTGCATACGGTTCTTCTGAAGCCGCCGATTGCGCTTCGTCCGAAACCTTCCGCTTCTCAAACCGTACGGACCGGTAAGGATCATCCGAAGGGACAGTGGAATTCGCGCTGTCCTCCGCGGGGAGTTTACGGCGTCCTTCGCCGACGCGCTGCCTGCCGTCTGAGATCAGGCGGAACAGAAAGTCCTTATTCTTCGAATTGCGGGTCTCTCCCTCGTCCTCTTCGTCAGCTTCAGAAAGGCCGAGATCCTTCCGCATCTCATCAACTGTGACGTAGCCGTCCTTCGTCCGTCCGGTTGAAACTTCTGCGTCTTCATCGGCAGACCGGTCTTCGGGGAACATGCTGTCAGGCACGTGGATGTCCGGAATGTTCCCGGTGTCCCCGCGCTTCCTGCGCTCCTCGAGCTCTCTCATATTGGTCACAAGCCCGGAATTCCCGTATTTGGACATGTTCCGCGGGTTCCGGACAAATTCTTCATCATTGCTGTAAATGGACGGATCCATGAGGTCGTCGTAAGGTGTGCTGCCGGTCTCCGTATCGTCCATATCCGTAAGAGTCGTGTCGCCGATGCCTCTGAGAGACACGTAGCGGCTGTTTTCCGCGGCCTTTTTCCTTGCGCTTTCGCGGATCTCTTCGTTTCTTCTCCGCATCGCCTCAAGGTCACGCTGCTTTTTCTCTTCACGTTGAAGGGCACGCTGTTCCTTCCGAAGTTCGGCATGCTCGCGGCGCATGACATTCTTTTCACTTTCCGGGTCTGTCTGTTCGCGGATCCAGGCGGAGGGCGAAAAATCCGTGAGCAGGATGAAGGCGATCACGATAAAGACAGAAAAGACGATGTAGCAGCCCACGTCCCCGAGCCAGCCGTGGAATAAAGCGTTCATAAGGCGCCCGGGCAGGCCGCCGGCTTCCGGGCCGCCGGAGACCGAAATGATCCCGTGAAGCGCAAGCAGGAATAACAGGATGCCGGCCATCCTTTTAATAAGCGCCGGCGTTAAGTCCAGGAACAGGAAGATCCAGGCCAGGATGCAGATGATGAACGGAGAAACGAACATCACCTTGCCGAACAGGAAATAGCAGTAATCCTTGAGCCATGAAAGGCTGCCTATAAAGAAGGAGGCAAACGCAACGGCACAGATCCCGAGGATCAGGAACATCGTGATCTCACGGACCTGGGAATGCTTTTTGAGCTTCCTCCTCATCTCCTCACGCTTTGCGCGCGCCGCGCGGGAAACAGGCTCGCGGGTACGCGCGGTCCTCGTATCAAAGGTCTCGCTCTCCGTCCTTGTGCGGGACGATGCCGACCGGGTCCCCGAGGAAGATCTTCCTCCGGAGGACGTCCGCGTCCCGGATGAGCTTCCGGACCGCGTGCGGGACGAAGCCCCGGACCGGGTGCGTCCGCTGCTTCCCGTACTGCTTGTTCTTCTGACAGATCTGTCTTCAGCCATTTCAACTCCCTTTCGGTGGATCCATTTATATGCATATGGACATGCCGTAAACGGCACTTCCATCCATTGGCACATATTAAGGCACAATAAACCTTATACCATAGTATACAACAGGAACGGCATCATTTCAACAAAGAAAAACCGGACCGACGTATCTCACGTCAGTCCGGTTACGGAATCAGTATCTGAGATTTACTGACTGTCAGAAGGCTCGCTGAGTTTCACGATGATCAGATCATCATGGACCTGAATAAAGCCGTCCTCGGGATAGACCGGCATGTTTTCAGCGATCTCCTGCCCCAGAGCGGCCTGTTCAGGAGAAGCAGACCAGAGCTCATAACCGATGTTTTCATAGAAACCGACGATCCTGTAAGTGCTTCCGATATTTTCCAGTGTGTTGTCATATTCGAAAAAGGACTTGCCGATGACATCGCCCCGGACGGTATTATCCGTCAGATGCGGCGAATACTTTCCTACAAACAGGATCTTTTTTTCGGTACTGACCATGCTGTCTCCGGTCTCCTCTTCGATCTTGCCGATCAGGCTGTTCGCAAAAAGAAGATCGTTCTGATAGGTCACTTCGGCTGTATACCAGAAACGATTCAGTGTCTGAGACTGCTGGAAAAAGATGACTGCGGCGATCATGATGAAGATGACGCTGAATACCTTCCTGCCGCGTTCTCTGAAGAGGCCGGCTGCGATGTCCAGACTCATTACTGTAGCAAAAGCACAGACGAACGGAAGAACGAACTGTGTCCTGATGATCACCGGATGCCCTGTGACGATCAGAAGAAAAAAAGGCGAGATCACGATCAGGACCGCAAATAACAGCTTCATCCATGACGATACGTTTTTTCCCCGGACAGCCCCGATAATACTGAGAAGGACAAAGATGCAGGAGATCACCGGATAATACAGGGTGTAGAACGGCAGCTCTGCCTTTACGACCTGCCGGATATTCTCTCCGATCAGCCTGATCGTCTCTCCCGGAGCTGAAAGATCCCACCAGAACATACTGCCCACATAGCTGTTTTCCGCATGGATCACAAGATGCCCGAGTTTATCTACCAGGAAATAAACGATGAGAGGAGCGACGGCAAGCAGGAAAAGCTTGAGAATCAGTGAAAAGATCCTTGTCCTGTCTTCCTTATTGACGGGATCTGTCAGAATACCGAATGCCCCGCATAAAATGAAACACAGATACAGCGGGACGATCGCCTGATAAAAACCGAAAGAGAAGGCCGCGGCCAGGACGGCAAGTATTAGGAACCAGATCTCCTTCGGACGGGACATCCAGTATCTGGCGAGAGTTGCGGCAAAAAGTGCCGAGATCATTCCAAGTGTGATCTCAAATGACTGGTGCGTAAAATAAAACTGCTCTGCAAAACAGGGATGAGATACAAGTACAGCAGCGAAGATCAGAAAATACAGACCGCTCCGCTTCTCTTTAGAAAGACTGATGGTATAAACGCCTCCCAGAAAACTGTAGCAGGCAAAAGCAAGTATCCAGAGAAAAAGACTGAAGATCGGCACGAAAGGAAAGATGTGCAGGACCTTTTTAACAAGATAGATACTGAATCTTCCTGACTGGATAAACTCTTTCATGGCAGGCCCGTATCTGAACGCAAAGCTCTCATTGTCGATTCCGAAGTTGTAATAAAAGAGCTTAGCGCCATAGCAGATCAGAAGAAAAAGACAGAAAAGGATCCACTGCCAGGGCCTGACAGAGAGAAAGGTCTTTTTAACACCGGTTTGCATCCAATAGTCGTTTATATTCTGATATTTTTTCCTCAACATGATCCTTTTCCGTCCTCTTCTCTTTCATTCTTTACGGTCTTGCCAGCGTTCCGTCGGGTCTTCTCGCGTTCGTCCAGGTGGGAAGCTTCGTGCTGCAGGGGTACTTCTCTGCCGCCTTTTCATCGAAGTCCACGCCGATGCCGGGCTTGCCGTTTAAGTAGACGTAACCGTTCTTAAGCTCCGGACAGCCCGGGAAAACTTCCTTGCAGCCTTCTCCGAAGCCGGCCCACTCCTGGATGCCGAAGTTCCAGGACGCGAGGTCTAAGTGCACGTTCACGGCGTGGCCGATAGGCGATACATCGCCCGGGCCGTGCCATGCCGTACGTACCGAGAAGTTCTCGCAGAGGATCTGGAGCTTTCTTGCGGGCGTCAGGCCGCCGATCTGGCTGATGTGCACGCGGATGAAATCGATCAGGCGCTCCTTTATAAGAGTCATCCACTCGTTCGGGTTGTTGAAAAGCTCGCCCATCGCGATAGCCGTGGTAGTCTGGCTTCTGATATTGCGGAACCAGTCGACCTGCTCCGGTGCGAGGAGGTCTTCCAGATAGAACAGGTTGTAGGGCTCCAGCTCTTTCGCAAGCCTTACCGCGTCGATCGCCTCAAGCCGCTCGTGGACGTCGTGGAGGAGTTCGAGCTCATCGCCGTACTTTTCACGAACGTGCTCGATGGTCTGCACGGTCTCCCTCATGTAGCGTCTCGGGTCGTAGTATACGCCTTCACAGGCGCCTTCCGGCTTGATATCGTCGAGCGCATGCACGCCGCCGTACCGGCCGTACTGGATGCGGATGTAGCGGACGCCCTCCGCCATGTACTTTTCGATCTGCTCGTCCAGTTCGTCAAAAGTGACCAGCTTCCCGTATTTCGGGTTCGTGGTCGAGATCGCGCCGGCGTGACGGTATACCGCAGCGGCCTCTCGCACCTTGCCGCCTAAGAGATCATAGAGCGGCATGTTCGCCATCTTGCCCTTGATGTCCCAGAGCGCTTCATCGACGCCTGAAAGTGCGTTGTTTAAGATCGGGCCGTTCCGCCAGTAAGGGCTCACGTTGGCCATCTGCCAGATGTCCTCGATCCGTGATACGTCCTTCCCCACAAGGAGCGGCTTCATGTAGTTTTCCACACAGTCCTTCACTGTAAGAAAACGCTGTGTGTAAGTTGCGCAGCCTAAGCCGTAAAGCTCGGGCTCGCTGGTCTCGACCTTGACCACTACGAGCGGGATGCGGTCCGGCGCCGTACAGAAGGCCTTGATGTCTCTGATCGTGATCATGCTGTTTCCTCCTTCAGTTGTAGTTGTCCTTTATATTATTCTCTTTATAATATTTTCTTTACGTCAGCTGGTCGAACAGGCTGAACTGGTCCGTCTTCGGAAGAGACGCGAGGATCCCGAGCTCAACCATCTTGTCGAGGATGGTCTGGGAAACCTTCGTGCGGTCCCGGAAGTCGTTTAAGGACAGGTACGGTCCTTTTTTCGACGCCTCCTCTACGGCGTCTGCGGCCTTGTCGCCCATGCCGTCTATCGAGTTGAAAGGCGGCAGCAGATGCTTATCGTCCGCTATTAAAAAGCGGTTCGCGGAAGACTTCATGACGTCCATCGGCAGGAACGAATACCCGCGGGCGTACATCTCCTGCACCACCCGCATGTCGCCGTACTGCCGCTTCTCCTTTTCGGAAAGCTCGTCCATGCGCGCTTCGTACTCGTCCATCGCGCGCTCGAGCCTGTCTCTTCCGAGGCACATGAGCTCATAGGAAAACGCCTTTGCGCGGATCGAGAAGAATGCCGCATAATATGCAAGCGGATAAAAGATCTTGCAGTAGGCGATGCGCCACGCCATCATGACGTAAGCCGCGGCGTGTGCCTTCGGGAACATGTACTTGATCTTCTTGCAGGACCAGATGTACCAGTCCGGTACGTCGTGGTCCCTCATGTCCTGCTCCCAGTCCGGCTTCAGGCCCTTGCCCTTCCGGACGGATTCCATGATCGTAAAGGCTTTGCCGTTCTCAATGCCCTTTGAGATCAGGAAGATCATGATATCGTCGCGGGCGCAGATGACCGTAGTGATGTCCGCGGTCCCCTCTTCGATGAGGACCTGCGCGTTTCCGGTCCAGACGTCCGTGCCGTGGGCCATGCCGGCCACGCGCACAAGGTCCGAAAGGAACCGGGGCTTTGTGGCAATGAGCATCCCCATCGCCATGTCCGTGCCGAACTCCGGCACGCCCAGGACGCCTAAGGGGCACCCGCGGAGGTCCTCCGGAGTGACGCCCAGCGCGTCCGTCGAAAGGAACAGGCTCATGACCTCCTTCGAATCCAGCGGGAATCTGGTCGGGTCCTCGCCGGTCAGGTCCTGAAGCATGCGGATCATGGTGGGATCGTCGTGCCCGAGAATGTCGAGCTTCAGGAGGTTGTGGTCGATCGAGTGATATTCAAAATGAGTGGTGATGATGTTCGTGGTCTGGTCGTTCGCGGGGTGCTGGATGGGAGTGAACGTGTTGATGTCCTCTCCGAGAGGCAGCACGATTATTCCGCCGGGATGCTGACCGGACGTCCGCCGCACACCTTCAATGCCCTTCGCGATCCTCGTGACCTCCGCCCGCCGCTTCGTGATCCCCTGGTCCTCGAAATACCGGAGGACGTAGCCTACGGCGGTCTTGTCGGCTACGGTGCCGATGGTCCCCGCGCGGTACGTCTGGCCCTTTCCGAAGATGACCTCCGTGTATGCGTGGGCCTTCGACTGGTACTCGCCCGAGAAGTTCAGGTCGATGTCCGGCTCCTTGTCGCCGTTGAAGCCTAAGAAGGTCTCGAACGGGATGTTGAAGCCGTCCTTATCCATCTTTGTGCCGCAGTGCGGGCAGTACGCGTCCGGCATGTCGCAGCCGGCATCGTCGTAGAATTTCATGACGGTCTCGGACTCGAAATCGCTGAATTTGCACTTCGGGCAGCGGTAATGCGGGGGCAGCGGGTTCACTTCAGTGATGCCGGCCATGGTGGCGGCAAGGGACGACCCGACGGAGCCCCGTGAACCCACGAGGTAGCCGTCCGAAACGGATTTTGTCACGAGCTTCTGTGCGATGATGTACATGACCGCGTAGCCATTCGAGATGATGGAGCTGAGCTCCTTTTCAAGGCGGTCTGAAACGATTTTCGGCAGCGGGTCGCCGTAGAGTTCATACGCGCGCTTGTAGCAGCTTTCGCGAAGGTCCTCGTCCGCGTTCGGGATGACGGGCGGAACCTTGTCCGGGCGGACCGGCGAGATCCGTTCGATCTCATCCGCAATGAGGTTCGTGTTGGTCACCACCACTTCATAGCACTTATCCGCGCCGAGGTAGGCAAACTCTTCAAGCATTTCATCAGTGGTGCGGAGGTAAAGAGGTGCCTGGGATTCCGCTTCGTTAAAGCCGGAGCAGGCCTGCAGGATCGCCCGGTACACTTCGTCCTCCGGGTTTAAAAAGTGGACGTCGCAGGTCGCGCAGACAGGCTTCCCGTACTTTTCACCGATCGCAACTATTTTCCTGTTCAGGTCGCGGAGATCGTCCTCCGTCTTATATGTATTCGACCCGTCCCGTAAAAGGAACGCGTTGTTCCCCACAGGCTGGATCTCAAGATAGTCATAGAATGCCGCGATCCGCGCGATCTCCTCATCCGCAGCGCCTTCCCGGACTGCAGTGAACAACTCTCCGGCGGCGCAGGCAGACCCGACAATGAGCCCCTCGCGATACTTCGTGAGGACGGACTTCGGGATCCTCGGACGGCGCTGGAAATAGTTGAGAGACGATTCCGAGACCAGGCGGTACAGGTTGACGCGGCCCGCCTCGTTTTTCGCAAGCAGGATCACGTGGTATGTGGGCATCTTTTTGATGGCGGAAGCGTCCGGACGAAGCGCATCGCGGACGGACGCAAGCGTCTCGAGCTTCCGTGCCTTCAGACGGTCCAGGAGCTTTAAAAAGATCAGGGCCGTGCATTCCGCGTCATCAACCGCGCGGTGATGATGGTCGAGGGAAACGTTGAGTTCCCTCGCAACGTGGTCCAGTGTGTACCTTGCGATCTGCGGAAGCAGCATGCGGGAGATCGCGAGGGTATCGGCGTAAGCGATCTTTTCAGCACCCGGGATCCCGAGCCGCCGCATGTTCTCCTTCACGAAGCTCATATCGAACTGCGCGTTGTGTGCGACCGCAACGGCGCTGCCTAAGAAAGCCGCAAATTCCGGAAGCACCTTTTCAATGGACGGCGCCGATGCCGTCATCTCGTTCGTAATGCCCGTGAGCTCCTCGATCCTGTACGGAATGATCACTCCCGGATCCACGAATGTGGAAAACCGGTCCACGATCTTCCCTTCCCGGATCTTCACGGCGCCGATCTCAATGATCCTGTCATTTACCGGCGAAAAACCTGTGGTCTCGAGGTCAAACACCACGTATTCCGTGTCGAGCGGCCGTTCATCTGCGTTCGTTACGGCATCCAGGGTATCGTCCACAAGGTACCCTTCCATGCCGTAGATGACCTTCAGGTCATCGTTCTTCGCGAGGCAGTGGTAGGCAGTAGGAAACGAATACACACAGCCGTGGTCCGTGATGGCTATTGCGGAATGGCCCCAGGAGCGGACCGTATTCATGAGGTCCTTGACCTCTGTTACGGCATCGTTCTCGGAAGCCTTGGTGTGGCAGTGGAGCTCCACCCGCTTCACACGGGCGTGGTCCTCGCGGGTCTTCTTCGCGAAATCCGCCGTTTTAAAGATCCCCTGCACGGAACGGATGGTGACTTCCTTATCGAACGAATCATACTGGGCAAGGCCCTTCAGCCGGACGGACTTCCCCGGTGCGAGTGAAGCAGAAAGCCGCTCCACTTCTTCGTTCGGAGCGAACAGCTTGACGCTGATGGAATCCGTATAATCAGTCACGGAGAACGAAAGAATGGTCCGTTCACCGTTTTTCATTTCACGGCTTTCAAAGGACTGGATGACCCCGCGGATGACCATCGTCCCTTCGGTATCATTGCCGTAGGACGCGATCTCACGGATCTCGTCGTCAAAATTACGGCCATAGATCCAGTCCGGGTCGTCCTTCTTTATCCTGACGTCCGACGTGCGGACGGCGCCTTTTCTTCCGCGGCCCTTTCCGGAATTGAGCGCCCCTGCGGCCTGCTCGTTCCGCGTACGGTTCGCTGCCGGCGCCTTCTTTTTCGGGGCTGCGGCTGCCGGATCCGTTTCCGGTGCGTTTTCCCCGGATTCCGGAGCCGGCTCTTCCTCAAGAAGGATCACCGTGTCGCGATATACGCGGGAAAGCTCGTACGCACGCTTGTCCCCGGAAAGTACGAAGCGGACGCGGAGGTCGAAGTGAAAGCGCTCCCGAAGAAGCTCCTCCGCCTTCTGGCTCCATTTATTTAAAAGCCGCTCCGTCACGGGATGCGGCTCGACTTCCACGACCAGAACGTTACCGTCCTGAAGAACCCATTTCGCGCGGGAAAGGAACCGGTTTTCGATATGCTGGCCATCGGATATATCCTGAAACAGGCTGTCCATGTATTCGGAAAGGACGTCAGAGACCGTATAGCGTTCGGGCAGCGAAAAACGCTCGATCACAACTGCGGAAAGATCCGCATCACAAAGGACCTGATCGTTGATCAGGCTCTCTATGTCGTTGATCTCCTGTTTTCCGATGAGCCGCCGGACGTTTAAGTACACGAGCAGGTTCTTCCTGTCCTTGCTGTACTTAAGCTGCTCCACGCTCACGTGCGAAAGGAGCCCGGAAAGCCCGGAAGGCGGCCGTATCCCGGGGAAAACGTCCGAAAAAGACTTTTCCATTATGGTCTCCCGAATCAGTCGTCAGCAAGGAGCGCGTCCACAAAGTCCTCGCTGTTGAAGCGCATGAGGTCGTCGATCCCTTCGCCCACCCCGATGTACTTCACCGGGATGCCCAGCTCCTTCTGGATGGCGATGGCGATGCCGCCCTTTGCGGTCCCGTCCATCTTGGTCAGGATGATGCCCGTGATGTTCGTGACGTCCATGAATTCCTTCGCCTGCGAGATCGCGTTCTGGCCCGTTGCGGCGTCCAGAACGAGCAGGTTTTCACGGAACGCTTCCGGATACACCTGGTCGATGATCCGGTTCATCTTCCGAAGCTCCTCCATCAGGTTCTTCTTGTTGTGGAGGCGGCCTGCGGTGTCGCAGAGAAGGATATCCACATTACGGGATTTGGCTGCGGTGACCGCGTCAAAGATGACTGCGGAGGGGTCCGACCCTTCCTTCTGGGCGATGATGGGCACGCCGGCCCGGTTGGACCATTCTGTCAGCTGCTCGATCGCGGCTGCGCGGAACGTATCCGCGGCGGCCAGAAGCACACGCTTCCCTTCCGCCTTGTAATGCGAGGCCAGCTTTCCGATGGACGTAGTCTTGCCGACTCCGTTTACGCCGGTCACAAGGACCACGGACTTCCTGCGCTCAAACTCGTAATCCGCTTCAGTAACGTCCATCTCCTCCTTGAAGATCCGGACGAGCTCGCGCCGGAGCACCGTGGGATAGCTGATGTGCTTGGTCTCGGAGACCTCCCTGAGCTGATCGATCACACTTTCAGAAAGCTCGACGCCCATATCGCTCATGATCATGACTTCTTCCAGGTCGTCATAGAAATCTTCGTCAATGATGGTCGCACCGGAAAATGCGACGTACAAATTATCCCTGGTCTTTTTAAGACCGTCCTTCAGCTTTGCGAAAAAGCCGGTTTTTTCTGTTCCTGCCATAACTGCTCCTGTTTATGATGTCAGCTGTTCTTCGATCAGATTGACGGAGACCAGCGTTGATACTCCTCTTTCCTGCATGGTGATGCCGTAAAGGCGGTCGGACGCCGTCATCGTGCCGCGGCGGTGCGTAATTACAATGAACTGGATCCGGTCGGACAGCTTCTTTAAGTAGTCTGTGAAGCGTCCTACGTTCGAGTCGTCAAGCGATGCCTCGATCTCGTCAAGAAGGCAGAACGGCGCGGGCCGGAGCCTTTGGATCGCGAAGATGAGCGCGATGGCCGTCAGCGCCTTTTCACCGCCGGACAGCTGCATCATGTTCTGCAGCTTCTTGCCGGGCGGCTGGGCGATGATCGAAACGCCTGCGTTGATGACGTCGGCGTCTTCATCAAGAGTGATGGTGCCGGAGCCTCCGCCGAAGAGCTCCCTGAATACGACGTTGAACTCTGTTCGGATGGATTCAAACGCTTCAGTGAACTGCTTCCGCATGCCGGTCTCAAGCTCCTCGATGATCTCTCGAAGCTTCTTTTCCGCGACAGTGAGGTCCTCGTACTGGGCCTTCATGAACTCATAGCGCAGAGAGACTTCCTTGTACTGCTCGATCGCGTTCACGTTGACGTTCCCGAGCGCGCGGATCTGCGCTTTCAGGCCGTTCACCTCACGCTTCAGCGCGGTGTGGCCCTTCAGCGTGTCGTCCCTGAAGTGCTCCGCTTCACTTGGCGTGAGCTGGTATTCGGACCAGAGGTATTCCGTGAGAACGTCAAGCTTTTCCTCAGCCTTTTCACGCTGCATTTCAAGACGCAGCTGTTCCTTTGTGAGGTCGGCGATGGACGTGCTGAGAGCATCGCGCTCATCAAAGAACCGGCGCTGTTCTTCGGCCTTCTCGTTCTTAAGCTTCGTGAGCTCGTCCACCTTTTCGGACCGGGCGCCTGCTTCGGAATCGGCTTCTCCCATCTCCTTTTGAAGCACTTCGATCTCTTCTCTGAGCGCCTGAAGCTCTTCGGGGACGCTCCCGGACTGCGCGGCAAGCGACTGCTTTTCCGTACGAAGCTGGTCGATGTCCTGAAGAAGGCGTTCGATGCTGTCCGTGAGGAAACTCTCTGCCTGGTCCAGCTTTGCGAGCTCCACCCGGAGGCCTGAAAGGGACGCCGCAAGGGTCTCCCGCTCAGCTTCCGTTTCCGCGAGAAGCTTTTCCGAACGCTCCTTTAAGTCCGTCTGCTCGGTACCGCGGCTTTCGAGCTTTTCCATTGCATCCAGTACGGCCTTGCGGTCGTTTTCGGAAAGTGCAAGCTCGTTCTCGAGTTCAGAAAGGCGGTGCTCCGCTTCTTTCTGTTCAGCTTCCGTCATGATGCGCTCGCGTTCCCGCTGGTCAAGGGAAAGAGTGAGCTCGCGGAGCTTCATATTGATCTCTGAAAGCTCCTCCGAAAGGTCGTCCGTTTCTACGCTTAAGCTTCCGCGAAGCTGCTTTTTCAGGTTCAGCTTCCGGTTCTCCTCTTCGCCCTCTTCGCGCGCCTTCTGTACGCTCTTTTCAAGGCTCTGAAGCTCGCGGCTCCGGCCTAAGAGATTCGCGTTGTTCCGGAATGCGCCGCCGGATAAAGCGCCGCCAATGCTTAGAGACTCCCCTTCCTTTGTTACGATACGGATGGAATGGTGGTATTTCTTTGCGGCTGACAGCGCGTTGTCAATGTCTTCAGCGACCACGAAATGCCCGAGAAGGTACCGGACGATAGGCTCGATCCTTTTGTCGCATTTTACAAGGGAATCGGCGAAGCCGATCATGCCGCGTTCCTTTAAGATCCGTTCGTCGGGGCGCTTCCTCGGCTCGATGCTCTCAAGCGGCAGGAACGTGGCCCGCCCGGCCTTGTTCTCTTTTAAGAGCGCGATCATCCTTTTTGCGGTATCCTCGTCCTCAGTGACGATATTCTGGATGCTCCCCCCGAGTGCAGTCTCAATGGCCGTCTCATAGGCCGGCTCCACGCTGATGAGGTCAGCCACCACGCCGAGGATGCCCTTTTCAGACTTCTTTTCCTCCATGACGCGGCGGACTGCGCTGCCGTAGCCCTCATAGCGCTCCGCAAGGTTCCTTACGGTATCCAGGCGGCTCCGCTCGATCTGATAGCGCTGCATGAGATCGTTTACCCTGCGCTCGGATACGCGGCAGTCCTCTTCGGCATCGGCGAGCTCTGTCTTTAAGTCTTCGAGTTCAGCACGTTTTTCGGAGACTGTCTCCTCCGTTTCCGCAATTTCCAGAGACAGCGCGGCTTTTGCGTTTTCGATCTCACTGAGGCGCTCGGAAAGCCTTGCCTTAAGAGCTGAAAGCTCTTCTTTCCTGTGCCCGTTTTCTTCGTTCAACGTATCAAAATGCTGGAGCCGGGCCGTAAAGCCGGAGCGTTCATTGAGGATGTCCATGATATCGCCCTGGCTCTTCGCGACTTCCTCGCGGATGAGCGCAAGGCGCGCGTCAGAAGCTTCAGCTTCCAGTTCGGCTGTCCGGATGCGGCCGGCAAGCTCTGCCTGCATGCCCCGGGTCTTTTCCAGCTCCTCCCGGTCCGTTTCTACGGTCACTGTAATACGCGCAGTCTCGGAATCGAGATATGCGATCCTGTCCTCATAATGACGCGCGTCATTGTTCAGCGTGTTGATCTTTTCGAGATCGACCTGGACCTGCGCGTTCAGCTCGCCGGCACGGCCGGAGGCCTCCTGCATCTCTTCGCGAAGCCCGCTGATCTGTTCATCAAGGTCACGGACTTCGGCGTCCAGGGAATCGTAGGTCTCACGAAGCGCCTGCTCCTGTTCCCTGCTCTCCCCGAGCTGTTTTTCTACGGTTTCACGGTTTTCAGCGTTCTTTTCGAGATTTTCATTGAGTGAAGAATAATCGTAGAGAAACGCGTTGATATCGAGGCTTCTGAGCTCGTCCCGGAGCTTTAAATATTCTTTGGCAGTTTCGCTCTGACGGTACAGGGGACCGACCTGACGCTCGAGCTCGGATATGATGTCCGTGACGCGCACCATGCTCGCTTCTTCACTTTCGAGCTTTTTTTCCGCGGCCGCCTTCCGCTTTTTATAGCGGACGATGCCGGCTGCTTCGTCAAAGAGCTCGCGCCGTTCCTCGGGCCGTACGGAAAGGATCCGGTCGATCTGGCCCTGGCCGATGATCGAGTAGCCCTCCTTGCCGATCCCGGTATCGTAGAAGATCTCGTAGATATCCTTCAGGCGGCACGCCGAGCCGTTTAAGAGGTATTCGCTCTCTCCGGAACGGTAGAGCTTCCTGGTAACTACGACTTCATCGGAGTCCGAGGAAAGGGCACGGTCAGAGTTGTCGAGTGTAATGGAGACGGACGCGAAGCTCTGGCGCTTCCGAAGCTCCGTCCCGGCAAAAATGACGTCCTGCATGCTGCCGCCGCGGAGCTGCTTCGCGCTCTGTTCGCCGAAGACCCAGCGGACGGCGTCCGCAACGTTCGATTTTCCGGAGCCGTTGGGCCCCACGATACCGGTTATGCCATTGTGGAATTCAAAAAGGAGCTTGTTCGCGAACGATTTGAACCCCTGTACTTCAATGGATTTCAGATACATATCGTATGGTTCCTTATCAGTCTGATCATTTCCGAGGCTGCCTGCTGTTCAGCAAGCTTTTTGCTGCGGCCTCTGCCTTTTGTCTGAAGCTTTCCGTCGAGGTAGGCTCCGGCCTCGAACAGCTTGTCGTGCTCCGGACCGGAGGAACCCAGGATCTCATAGGAAAGCACGTGGCTTCCGGCCTGCAGAAGCTCCTGAAGCTCGGTCTTTGCATCGAAGGTCCGGATGCGGCGGTCCGTGTCCGAAAGCACATGGTCCAGAATCATCTGCTTTGCCTCTTTTTTGCCGCCGTCCAGATACATCGCCGCAATGAGCGCTTCAAACGCGTCTGAGATGATGGAGTCCATGTCCCTTCCGCCGTTCTGCGCCATACCGATCCCCATATAGAGCTCCGGGCCGATGCCGATCTCCCGGGCGGATCCCGCAAGCGCGGTCTCGCAGACGAGCGAGGCGCGGAGCTTCGAAAGCGCACCCTCCTGCCGGTCCGGGTAGCGGTGGTAGAGGAACTCGCTTGAGATCATCTCGAGAATAGCGTCCCCCAAAAATTCCAGACGTTCGTTGGAGGCTTCCTTCGGAAGGCCGTGCTCATTGATATAGGAGCTGTGGGTCAGCGCGTGAGTGAGCAGGGATCGGTCACGGAACCTGTAGCCGATCCGTTCTTCCAGTGTACTCATTCTTCTTCCTTCTTCAGTGCGGAAACGATCTTGTCGCTTAAGTCGTTTTTCTTGAAGCCGATGCACTGCAGCACCGCGTTCTTCACCTGGACCGCTTCCGAGTTGCCGTGCGCCTTCACAACGAGGCCGGAAAGGCCGAGGAGCGGTGCGCCGCCGAATTCGGAACCGTCAAACGTCTTCAGGAGCTTTTTCAGGGACGGTTTCACAAGGAGGCCGCCGAGCTTTCCGCGGGTGGTGCTCATCATCGCGCCCTTGATCTCGGAAAACAGCGATTTCGCGACACCCTCGTACATCTTCGTGATGACGTTGCCGGTAAAGGCCTCACAGACAGCCACGTCGCAGACGCCTGCGGGCAGGTCGCGGACTTCGGCGTTCCCGATAAAGCGGAGGCCGGGCTCGTTTTTAAGGAGCGGGTACGTCTCTCTTGTGAGGGCGTTCCCCTTCTCTTCCTCGGTGCCGATGTTCACGAGGCCCACTGTGGGATCATCGACCTTCAGGATGTATTTCATGTAAAGCGCGCCCATGTGCGCGAACTGTACGAGGTTTTCAGGCTTAGCGTCCACATTGGCGCCGCAGTCAATAAGAAGGGTCGGGCCCTTCTGGGTCGGCATTACTACGGCAAGCGCAGGACGGCGGACGCCCGGGAGCCGGCCTGCAATAAGCTGGCCGCCCACGAGGACGGCGCCGGTGCTTCCGCAGGAAACAAAAGCGTCCGCGGACCCTTCCTTCAGCATGCGCATGCCCACAACGATGGAGGAATCCTTCTTCTGGCGGATGGCTGCAGCGGGAGGCTCGCCGGTCTCGATCACTTCCTCGGCGTTAACTATGGTGAGCCGGGCTTTGTCGTATTCTTTTCCGGAAAGGAAAGGCGTGATCTCACGCTCCCGTCCTGTGAGAATGATCTCGATCTCGCTGCTTTCCTGAAGCGCGAGAACCGCGCCTTCCACGTTCGAGCGGGGCGCGTTGTCGCCGCCCATCGCGTCAATAATGATTCTGATCATGATAATACCTCATTAATCTTTCTTGACCGCGCTCAGGGCGATCTGCATCAGATATCTTACGTCCGCGGGATCCATTTTCATGACCTCCGCGACTTCTTCCACTGTGGCTTCCCTTCCCTCCTTCTCTGCGATCTCCATGCAGACACGGTCGATCACGTTCAGGCGGGCGGAGAGCTCCTCACCGGCCTTTTTTTCTTCGGATTCAAGGTCCAAAGCGGCCTTCATGGCCTGAAAAACAGCTAAATCAAGACTTTTAGCGGGATCATCGGTTACATCCCCGGGATCCGAAAGGAACGATAAAAGTGCCAGATTTCCTTCCTGAATGAGGTCCATAAGAGGGACCCTGCCGGGCTTCACAGCCTGTGCAGCGCGGACGATTCGTTTCAGGCAGCCTTCGGAAAGGCGGTCGTACGCGCTTCTGTCTCCGGACTGAAGCTTTTCATGAAGCAAACGGATCTCTTCGTCCGAGAGGTCCGGAAGGAACGATATTTCATTCAGGTAGACCGATTCGGAATGCTCTGCCATGTTGATCACCTTTCTGTCTGTTTTTTCCGTAATATACCCGGAAGCCTGAGATTTGCGAAAAAGTCCTTGTCATGCTTCTCCAGCATCTCCCGAACGGCGGGATCGTCCCCGGAAACGTCGGAAAGAGCCTTTTCGTGCGCTTTCTCCCATGCGGTCTCACGCGCGCAGGCAAGAACCAGCCCAATCTCGATGAACGTGAACAGGACCGAGGTGCCTCCGGCGCTTATGAAGGTCAGGGTAACTCCCATCGTCGGAAGGAGGCCCAGGGTCACTCCGTAATTCATGAGGACCTGGAGCGCAAGGTGCAGGAATACGCCCAGCACGATATTTCTCGAGAACCTGTTCTTTGAATCCCTGTAGACAATGAAGATCCGGTAAAGCAGGTATCCGAAGAGTATGGTCAGGATGATGACGCCAAAAACGCCCAGCTCCTCGAAAATGATGGCGAGGATGTAGTCATTGTGAGGCTCCGGCAGCCTGAATTTGATAAGGCTGCGGCCGAGACCCTTGCCGAAGAAGCCGCCGGACGCGATTGCATAGAGAGCCAGTGTGCCCTGATACGCTTCGTCCGCGGAAAAGTCCGGATCTGTAGGGTGAAGCCACGCACGGATCCTGGTGAAGCGGAAATTCTCCTCCGGACTGTACGGTATGACGTTCTCGAGAAGAAAAATGGCGGCTATACCTGCAAGGACGGCCAGGATCATCAGGATCACATACGTCTTCATGCTTTTACTGTTGATCATCATGAGTAAGTACGCGTTCAGGAGAACGATCAGTGCGGTACTCATGTTGTTGGACAGGAACAGAAGCAAAAGCGAAATGCCTGCAAAGATCAGGAAATACGCAATACTCTTCTCTCCCTCGGTCCTGAAAAAGATCCGCGCGATCCAGCAGGCCGAAAATACGATGAGGAACAGCTTTACCGGTTCTGCGATCTGGAGCGTAAAGGAGCCGATCTTGATCCATCGCGCAGCGCCGTGAGACGATTTAGAGATGGAAGGGATGGCCACCGCCACGATCAGGATGAGCGACATGAAAATGGCAGCCGCAAGGAAGAACCAGTTGTTGTAAAAGTGCGGACCGATCCTGGAAACGACGAACATGAGAAAGATCCCGCCCAGTACAAAATAGAGCTGGTTCTTGAAAAAGTGGTTCGGCGCGTATCCGAGGCTGTGCTCCGCATAGTAATAGCTTGCGCTGTAGATCATGATCAGCCCAAAGATATTCAGGAGGATCACACAGATGATCAGGTTCCAGTCATAAGGCGCAGAGAAAAAGACGCGCCTTTTTTTCGGGGCGATGTATTTCATCTCCGCTCCTTTCAAATCATTAAAAAAGCCGAGGGTAGATACCCTCGGCTTTGTGCAGATAGTGGGACTTGAACCCACACCCAAATTCATGGATATGAACCTGAATCATACGCGTATGCCAATTCCGCCATATCTGCAGCCTGTGTTGTTTCAAAGGATATGCGGAAGATGGGACTTGAACCCACACGACGTACCCGTCACAAGATCCTTAGTCTTGCTCGTCTGCCAGTTCCGACACTTCCGCATACCAAATTGCCAACAGAGGGAATGTTAACACAACATCATTAAAATGTCAAGTAGTGATTTTGAAAAAAGGTTTGTAAGAGGCTTCGCCTCTTGGCCACCTCGGGAAACAATCCATATTCGTGCCTGTGAACAAGTTCCCGGCACGAACATGTCTGTTTCCCTTGGTGCTGAGCTTAATGCAGGTAACAGGACTTGAACCTGCACGGGTTGCCCCACTGGAACCTAAATCCAGCGCGTCTGCCAATTCCGCCATACCTGCAGGGTTTTATGACGCGCCGGAAGACCATTTGTACCATATATGGTGTTTCACGGCACGAAAAACACATAATTTTGCATACCACCCCTATCATACCATAAAAGTTTTATTTTGCAAGCAGACAGTCATCCGAAGAGAAAAAAAGCTTAGGAAATGCTCCCGGCATCAATTAAGCAAAACAAAACAGCAGGATGCATTCACCCTGCCGTCTTGCTCTCAAATAATCTATTCTTCGGTAAACGGATCCTCTTCCGCCCGTCCGATGGCTGCCTCAAGCGCCGCACGGATATCTTCATACCGAAACCCGCGGTTCGAGAAGTACCGGAAAGCCCTTTCATAGACCTTGGGATCTGAAAGATCCTGCCGTCCGTATTTTTTGAGGAATAAGCGTTCCACAGTCTCCCTGTCAGAGCCTTCTTCCTGTTCTTCAGACTGCATGAGGACGAGCTCTATGTTCTCAGGCGAAACACCGCGGTCCCTCAGCATGTGGCGGATCTCGAAGAGGCTCTTTTCTCCAAGCCTGGCTCTCACGAAATTTTCCGCGTACCGACGGTCGTCCAGATAGTGAAAAGAGCGGGCGTACTCCAGCGCATCCTCTGTTTCTTCTTCCGAAAAGCCGGCTTCCAGCAGCTTATCACGAAGCTGCTTCTCTGTCCTGTCAGCAAATTCCAGAAGCCTGAGCGCTTTCTTCCTTGCTTCAATATTCCGTTCTTCTCCGGATGCCGGATCATTCATCGTCTTCATCTTCGATGATCTCGATCTCCTTCTCCGCTTCCTTCTTTGACGAACGCTTCGGCTTTTTTTCTTCAGCCGGTTCAGGCGCGGGCTCCGGAGCAGCATTTCCGTTAAGACCGAAATGCGCACGGACCTGCTGTTCGATCTCCGCGAGGAGATCCGGATTCGCGTCCAGATAATTTCTGGTATTGTCACGGCCCTGGCCGATCTTTTCATCCTTATAGGAGAACCATGCGCCGCTCTTCAGGATAATGCCGGCATTGCACGCGAGCTCCAGGATATCCCCGGAACGGGAGATGCCCTTGCCGAACAGGATGTCGAACTCTGCCTCCTTGAAGGGCGGAGCCACCTTATTCTTCACTACCTTGATGCGCGTATGGTTGCCGATGACCTCTCCGCTCTGCTTAAGCGCTTCAACGCGGCGCACGTCCAGACGCACGGACGAATAGAACTTAAGCGCGCGGCCGCCTGTAGTGGTCTCCGGGTTGCCGTACATGACGCCCACCTTTTCACGCAGCTGGTTGATGAAGACCACTATGCAGTTGGTCTTGCCCACGACTGCGGTGAGCTTCCTGAGTGCCTGGGACATAAGCCTGGCCTGAAGGCCGACGTGGGAATCGCCCATTTCTCCGTCGATCTCCTGCTTGGGGACAAGCGCAGCAACAGAGTCCACGATCACGATATCCACGGCGCCTGAACGCACCATGGTCTCACAGATCTCGAGTGCCTGCTCACCGGAATCCGGCTGAGAAATATATAAATTATCGATATCTACGCCAATGTGGCCCGCGTACGTGGGATCCAGCGCGTGCTCCGCGTCGATGAAGCCTGCGATCCCGCCGCGCTTCTGCACTTCCGCGACCATGTGGAGCGCCACCGTGGTCTTGCCGGATGATTCCGGACCGTAGATCTCCACGATCCTGCCCTTCGGAATGCCTCCGACACCCAGTGCGACGTCCAGGCTTAAACAGCCTGTTGGTACGGTTTCCACACGGAGCCCGGAATTACTGCCAAGCTTCATGATGGAGCCCTTTCCGTACGCTTTTTCGATCTGGCCGATGGCGGCCTGGAGCGCTTTCTGCTTCTCACTTATATCCATTTCATACCTCCGAATATAGAACATTTGTTCGCCTGTTCATACTATAACCGAAAACGACACTGGTGTCAATCCTTTTTATATCGTATTTTAAGATCATCCGGGACGGCATCGGTGCCGGATGCCACGTACATTATGAATGGGGCACGTGCTTCTGTAAACCGTTTTCCGGCAGTTTTTTCAGAAAATCTCACGTACACTGTGCAAAGTCTGCACAATACGTGCATGAACCCCCGGGTTTATACACAGACTGCATAGGAAACACAGGAAAACAGCCGGAGATCTGTCTCCGGCTGTTTTTTCACACGTGAAAGGGGTTCACTGTTCGGCGGCCCCTTCCTCCGCCTGTTTCCTGATCTCATCCACGGCCTCGTCGACCTTGGGATCCTTTTTGACCTTCTTCCCGGTGATGCGGTCCATCACCTCGGGTACCATGTCGAGCACCTTCGTCAGAGAATCCTGATTTTTGATGTTGATGAGCTTGGACGCCCCGTTCTGGATGACCAGCACCGCACTGGGAGTCATCTTCGCGCCCATGCCGCCGCCCGTTCCGAGCGCCTTGTTGCCGAATGCGCCGGCGCCCACGCCGACTTCGACGTCCATCAGCGGAAGCAGCACCGTATCATTGACCTTGACAGGTGTGCCGACCACTGTCTTGCTGCTGACGAACCCGTCGAGACCTGAAAGAAGTGTTCTTATGGATTCATTGAAATCATTCTGTGCCATATTCGATCCTCCTGTTATTTACGGAAATGCTTCCTGAAATTGCGGATGAGATACAGTGTGTCCAGGTTAAGCACTATTGCGAGGGCCTTCAGGATAATGTAGCCTAAGAAGATCCGCCCGGTAAGCTCTGCATTGCCCTCAAATACCTTTTCAGTAAACTCCGGCTCCGGGATGAGTGCGTATTTGTGGACCGGTGCCTGCGCGCAGTAAAATGCGAGGATCCTGCCGGTAAGTGCCGGAGAATCAAACCCGAAGCGGAGATGTCCGCTCAAGTGCTTCGGCAGGATGTGCTTCAGTATTTTCCCGATATTCTTTAAGGCCCTGCCGTACTCGCGCATCGCCTGCTCACACGTGAGAAACTCGTACTTGTCGCGGATACCTTCCCATTTGTCTTCAAATTCCAGATATTTGATCTGGATATTGTCGAGGAAATCATCTATTTTTTCGTCGATGAAGACTTCTTCCTCCGGATTTTCCGCGTTTTCCTGAGTTTCCCCGGACACGCCCTCCGGCGGCTTATCACTCCCGGACGGCTCCTCTTCGTGCGCTTCCTCCACAGGCGGGCTTTCTTCCTGAGGCTTCTCCTCATGGCTCTCCGCACTCTCCTGCAGGCTCTCTGCATTCTCGGGCGGGCCCACCGCGCTTTCTTCCGGCGGCTTTTCGGGAGCAGCAGGCGCAGCCTGCGGTGCTTCCTCCCCGGGAGACTCCGGAATACCTTCTCCGGGCGGGCTTTCCGCCTTTTCGCCTTCTGACTTTTCTTCCGCCTTATCTTCTTCCGTTTCTCCGGAAGAAGACTCACTGAGCGTCTTTCCAAACAGCTTGATGACTGTTCCGCTCCCCTCCTCATTCATGAAGAAACGGAACGAAAAAGCCCTAAGGAACCAGGAGACCCCGGCAGACAGTCTGAACGCCGATTTCTTTTCAACGCCTGCGTCATAGCGGATGGGTACCCAGGAAACGATTAGGATTATCAGGATCACGAGCCCGATCACGCAGAGGATCACGATGCCGATGATCTTCAGGATAGTCAGCAGTATCTTGAATACAGGGAGGATCAGCAGGATCTCAGACATAGGCGTCCTCCGGCAGTTTTTCGAGATAATCGAGAAGCCTGACGCTGCCCGTTTCCAGATATACAGAGCTCACGATGCTCCCTGAAAGCTCCTGGGCTTCATCGTAGCTCCCGGCAAGCCCTATGACGATCTGCTGCGACTTCTTGAAATACTTGTGCTTCAGCACGTTTCCGGGGTAGATATCCAGTACATGTGTGTCTGTTTCCGGGACCGCGAGGACATAGACCGACTTCGGAAGCGAGTCAGACTTCAGCTTCCTGAACACTTCGGTGCGTCTTCCGTCCAGGGATCTTCCGATCCACATGTATCTGAAATACTTCAAGCTCAGCCTTCTTTCATGATCCTGTGAAGAAGCTCGGCAACGCCGGCCTTTTCTGCAGTATTCGTACAGCCGCGGAGGGAACTGAAAATATAGTTTTCCAGCTCTTCCTGCGAAGTGAACCGCGGAGGCACCATGGCGTTCATACGCGCCATGATCGCTCTCCCGTACAGCTTATTGACAGAGGACAGCCGTGCGAGGATCTTTTCGGAAAATGCCCCGTACAGCTTCCTGAATTCTTCGTTCGTAAGCTCTTCACTCTTTTCCCGTGCGCAAAGGGGCGCAAAGGGGCTCGAAGAAAGGAGAACAGAGACCTGCTTTAACAGGTCGTCGTCAAATTCCCGTGATAAAAGACCCATAAGGTCCGTTGAAAAGCGTTCCGGATATCCTTCCAGCGGCTCAAAGTCCGGATAGAGTTCACGAATTCCTTCCGGCTGCGGGTCCACTACAGACGATGAAAGCTTCAGGACGAGCTCCGTCACATGGTCTCTTAAGTCAAATTCCTGTGCATGATCAGCTTCTGTAAGAAGAACACAAAGGAAGCTGTTCAGGACGTCCTCCATGGACGAACAGACGTCCATCCTGAGATCCAGCTGTTCACCGGATCTCATGAGAGAATCCTCAAGCGCTTCAAATTCCGGAAGCGTCTTCACCTCAAATACCGGTGCTGAAAGCAGCTGATCGGCTGGGATCTCCGGAAAAAGTGCATCTTCATGATGAATGCCGGCAGCCGTCGTCAGCATATCAAGCCGGTCCGTGAAGACCGAAGACTCGCTCCCCTTATACACGCCAAGACGGTCCCTGAGAAGCTCAAGGAACCGAACTTTTGTCATGCGGAACGGGAGCTGTTCTATAACGTCAATAATTGCCTCATTCTGAGATTCCTTTGGTACGCCTGCGAAATAGCCGATGATCTCGTCCGTAAACGCCTGGTCGTCCGGAACCGGTTCTGCATCCCGGAAGGTATACTCGATCCTGTTAAGGACGTATTCATCATTCTGAAAGATGTCTGTAAGCGCCGAAAGCTTAACCATATCCGCGATGTTCTCATCCCGAAGCGCGATAACATCGGCGGGAAGAACCGGGTCTCCGGAAAAATGGCGGGAGATCAGGCCATAAAGGGTCTGGACTCTTTGCTCAAGCATCTCTCCGGTCTCCTTTTCAGTGTGGTCCAGAAAAAGCTCGGAAAGCGCCGCCATACGGAGTGCAAGGTTCACCATGGAGAGTCTGTACGCATTGGAAAGCAGCTTTTTATGGTCGCTCATCGTTTACATTTCACCTTTCAGGATATGCGCGTTTTTCATGAGATATTCCGTGAGAGATGCGATGGTCAGAACGAGCGAGGCATAGATCAGGATCTGTCCCGGGATCTTCAGGAACGGAAAATCCGCAATGAGGACGATGATCATGACCATCTGCACCGCCGTCTTGGCTTTCGCGAGCTTGCTTGCGGCAAGCACGATGCCCTTTTCAGCGGCCACCAGACGGAAGCCGGAAATGACGAACTCGCGGGCTACTGAGATCAGGACCACCCAGGCCGGGATGAGCTTGAGCGGAATGAGCGCAATAAGTGCGGAGCACACCAGAAGCTTGTCTGCAAGCGGATCCATGAATTTGCCGAAATTTGTGACCAGGCCGCGGCTCCGCGCGATCCTGCCGTCCACAAAGTCGGTCAGGCTCGCGACGATGAATACGAGAAGCGAGATCCATCGGCACACAGGATAGGTTGGTGAGATCAGCAGTAATACGACAAACACCGGCACCATGCAGATACGTGCAACGGTGATCCTGTTCGGAAGATTCATTCCAGTACCTCTCCGGTAAGATCGTAGCCGGAAGTCCCGTCCACGTATACGCGGACAAAGTCCCCGGACATAAGCTCACGGAAGGAACGAATAAAGATCATCCCGTCCACTTCAGGAGCATCCATATAGGTCCTGCCTGCATATACGCCTTCATCCGGAAGATATCCTTCGATCATTACGGTAAGGATCTGCCCGGTAAGCGTCTCTGCCTTATGAAAGGCGATCTCCTGCTGGAGCTTCATGCAGGCGTTTCTTCTTTTTTCCTTGATCCTCGCGGGGATCTGTCCGTCCATGGAGGAAGCGGGAGTGCCTTCCTCGCGGGAATATGCGAAAACGCCCAGGCGGTCGAACCGGACGTCTCTTATGAACTGAAGAAGCTCTTCGTGATCCTCCTCGGTCTCGCCCGGGAAGCCTGAGATCAGCGTAGTCCGGAGTGTAATGTCCGGGATCTCCTTCCGGAGCTTTTCGATCACGGCAGTGAGCTCGGCCCTGGTTGTGCGCCGCCCCATTCTTTTCAGGACACTGTCAGACGCATGCTGGACAGGCATGTCCAGATAGTGGACGACCTTCGGGAGGTCCCGGATGGCTTCGATGAGTTCATCGGTGATCTCCTCGGGATACGCATAAAGAATGCGGATCCATTCAAGGCCTTCAAGTTCACTGAGCTTATAAAGAAGCTCAGGCAGCATCTTTTTTCCGTAAAGGTCTGACCCGTACAGCGTAGTTTCCTGCGCGACCAGGATGAGCTCCCTGACGCCGTTATCTATAAGGGTCTTCGCTTCAGCGAGAAGTGATTCCATGGGCACGGACCGGTAATTTCCGCGGACACCGGGGATCACGCAGTAGGTACAGCGTTTATTGCAGCCTTCAGCGATCTTTAAATATGCATAGTACCCGCCGCCCGTCAGGATCCGTCCTTCAGGCGCGACCAGCCGGTTCTTGTCACTGAACTCTTCATGTTTTTCGCCGTCGCGAAGCGCGTCCCGGATCACTTCTGAGATCCTGTCCCACGCTGTCACGCCAAGGATGCAGTCCACCTCCGGAAGGAGCGAAAGGAACGAATCGCGGAACCGTTCGGAAAGGCATCCGGTCGCTACTAAAAGCTTCAGCTTCCCGTTTTCCTTCAGCTTCCCGAGGCGGAGGATCTCGTCTATGCTCTCCTTCTTTGCGTCGTTTATGAAGCAGCAGGTGTTCACTACCGCGATGTCCGCATCCTCTTCATCGTCCGTAAACTGAAAGCCGTCCTCGTAGAGGAGCCGGAGCATGTGCTCGGAATCAGAGAGATTCTTGTCACAGCCCAAGGTGTCAAAAAAAATCTTCATCAGAATTCTTCCGGGTCATCCGTTTCCGGGAGCGGCTCATCGGAAGCCTCTTTGTCCCTGTCCTCGATGATATGCACCTTGCCCGCAAACAGCTCATCGACTGCCATGGACAGGTTCTTTTCCTTGCTCTCGGTCTCAACAAGCGGCTCGGAGCCGGAGTTGATCTGGCGCGCGCGCTTTGCGGCGGCAATAACCAGCGAATACCGGCTCTGGATCGGGAGATCGCCCTCGTTCCTGGTCTCATTCATCTTTTCGATCATTTCCTTGTATGAAGGATGCAGCATAGTTACCCCTTTCAGAATTCAAGATTCCGGAGCTCGGTCCGGATCTTCTCTATATAGTGATGGATGCCGTCGATCCTGCTCTGCTCTTCCAGAATCGTTCTGCGAAGCTCACTGAGGCAGGTCTCGAAGTCATCGTTGACAAGCACACGGTCGTAATAACAGATATAGTCGGTTTCCTGAAGCGACCGCTCCATGCGTTCTTTGATGACGTCCAGCGTCTCGGTCCCCCGGGTCACAAGCCTGCGGAGAAGCTCCTTCGCGTCCGGCGGGACGATGTATAAAAGCATGGATTCCGGGAACTGCTTCCGGACCTGAAGCCCTCCCTGGACCTCGATCTCCAGGATCACGTTCTTTCCCTCGTTCATCTGTGAAAGCACGTAGTCCTTGGGCGTCCCGTAGAAATTCCCGTTATACTCCGCGTGCTCGAGAAGCCGGCCCGCATCGATCATTTCGAGGAATTCTTCGCGGCTTTTGAAGAAGTACTCCCGGCCTTCCTCCTCATTCTCCCGCGGCGCCCGCGAGGTTGCGGAAATACTGAGAGCGTATTCGTCCGGGTACCGCGTGAGAAGCTCTTTGACGAGAGTCCCTTTTCCTACGCCGGAAAAGCCCGAGATCACGATCAGGATACCTTTTTTATCCATAAAAAACTCCTTTTATCCGAGTCTAATTATTATAGCCCAAAACGCGTATGATTGTCAAATCTTTTCACTTATCCGGAGGGCTTCACTGGTACCGCCAGCCCTTCAGGTAATGGTTTTTTAAAGACCCTGCACGGGCCTTTCCGAACCCCAGCGGAAAACCGTCCGTCATAATGAGTACCATGCCTGAAAGCTCCGGATGGTCGGAAATATCGAGGGTCTCTCCCTTCAGATACCGGAGGACCCGTGGGTCGTCTGAAGGAAGATCCAGCACAGGCTCATAGGTGTCCTTTGAGAGGGTCATCGCGAGAGCCTGGGAGGGCTCAAAGCGGTTCGGACGGACTTCGCCCAGGAAAAGCCCCGCCCGCATCACGCGAAGCCCCCTGAGATCCGGAAGGCCGTCAGGAACCAGCGAAAGCTTATCATTCCGAAGCTCAATATGGAAGCCTTCCCGGGGAAGAGTGACGTGTGACAGGAATTCTGCAGCTTCTTTCGGAATCACAGCGTCTTTTTCCGGTGCCGCAGCGGCATTTCTTTCCCGTTCGCCGGGCTTTTTCAAAAGTGCGATAAAGTGCCCCTCCCCGCGGATCTTATGAGGGAACAGGCGGATGCAGCGAGTGAGCTCCGGATCAGGAGATTCCGCAAATTCCGGCATGCCGTGTGCGAATCCCGGAGCATATAAAGAGGGCTCCATAACGGTCAGTCCCGGGCACAGCGACTTCATGAACAGCACGATGTTTTCATCCTCCTCCGGGGAGAACGTGCACGTCGAATACAGGAGAAGCCCGCCCGGCGCCAGCATTTTCAAGGCTTCTGCGACGATCTTCTTCTGGAGACTCACATAGAACGCGTTCCCGTGCTCGACCCAGGCGTTCACAACGGAAGGCTCCTTCCGGAACATGCCCTCTCCGGAGCACGGTGCATCTATCAGAATTTTGTCGAAATACCCGGGGAAGCGCGCGGAAAGACGGACCGGGTCCTCACTCATGATGACACACCGGTCCGCGCCAAAAAGCTCCAGGTTCTTTAAAAGAGCCTGGGCCCTCGAATTGCTGATATCGTTGGAAAAAAGGATGCCGTTCCCCTGAAGCTTTGTAAAAAGCTCGGTGCTTTTCCCGCCGGGGGCTGCGCACAGATCCAGGACCCGGTCGCCCGGATCCACGGGAAGGACGGCCGCCGGCGTCATGGCAGACGGCTCCTGAAGATAATAAAGTCCTGCAAAATAGTATGGATGGCGGGAGGGCTTCTCCGACCCGTCATAATAAAAGCCGTTTTCAGTCCAGGGGACTTTTTCAAGCGTAAAAGGAAGACGGGCTTCAAGCTCTCCGGGAGTGATCTTCCGCGTATTCGCGCGGAGTCCGAACGTGCGCGGTTCGTCAAAGCTTTCCCTGTACGCCTGAAAATCATCCGAAAGAAGCGCCTTCATGCGGCTCAGGTAGGTTTCCGGAAGATGGATCATCATGAAAAAAGTATTCCTGCGTGCTCATAGGAGCCCTTTAGAAAAATCCCGCCGTCCGGCGGGATTTTCTAAAGGAGTGTCAGTCATCCTCTTCTTCGTCGTCAAAGGATGGGATTCGGTCTGCTTCAAAATAAGCTCCGGCGTTATCCGTGATATCGGCTTCAGGAGCTGCTGCCGAACCGTTGAGCTCCATCAGGTTTGTCTCAACAATGCGCTGATGCTCCGTCAGAGAAGAAAGCAGGGAGGAAAGTCTGTTCTGGGTGTCGTCTATGGTCCCGTTCAGGATGGACTGAATGCTGACCAGTCTGTCATAGGTATAAGACAGGGCGCCTTCACGGATGGCTTCCGCTTCATCACGCGCACTGTCCAGAAGCTCCCGGGCCTGCTGCCCTGCTTCGTTCAGGATCTCCTGAGCACGCTCATTCGCCATTTTGGTGATCTGGGTCTCGCTCACAAGATGATCCGCATATGCCTGAGCCTTGTCCTCAGTTTCCTGAGCCTTCTTTCTGGCCTCCGCAAGGATCTTGTCCCTGTTGTTCAGGATACGCTGGTATTTCTTCACCTCTTCCGGCGTATACTGATGAAGCTCAGCCAGGAATTCTTCAAGCTGCGGCTTGTCCACGATGATCTTCGTGCTGGAAAATGCCTGCATCTTGCAACCGTCGATATACTCTTCGATATCCCCGATGATCTGTTCAATGCGACTGTTCATAAACTTGCCTCCTGATAATCATTTCTTCTGATGGATCTTGTCCTTGATCTTTGAAACGAGAAATTCCGGTACAAATTCGGAAATATCACCGTCGAAAAGCGCCACCTCCTTGACGATGCTTGAGGAGAGATACGCATACTGCAGACTGGTCGTATAGAAGACCGTATCGATTTCCGGCGCGATCTTACGGTTCGTCTGAGAAAGCTGAAGCTCATACTCGAAATCCGTGACGGCGCGCAGGCCCCGGACGATGATGCTCGCGTCCATTGCTTTTGCAAAATCCACGGATAATCCTGAAAAAGCTTCAACGGCAACGTTCGGGATGTCCTTCACGGCCTCCCGGATGAATTCCACACGCTCTTCCGATGAAAACAGCGGGGTCTTCGAGGTATTGTTCAATACGCCGATGACCAGTCTGTCCACAGCCTTGCTTGCACGCCGGATGATGTCGATATGGCCGTATGTGATGGGATCGAACGATCCCGGATAGATTGCATTTGCCATAATTCACTCAATTCTTTCTGAGCCAGAGATGCTGGTTGGTCTTATACTTCTTCTGCTTCATGAGGAAGTACCCGGAATCCGGGATCCACGAAAGATCTGTATCCAGCGCCGCCTCTGCAATAAAGACCGTGTCGCGTGTGACATACGGAAGGTCCTTCATTGAAAGAAGCACGTCCTTTTCGAGATCCTTCCTGTACGGAGGGTCCATGAAGACCACCGTAAAGGGTTCGCCGGGAAAAGACGAAAGCTTCCTCAGTGCGTCAAAAACATCGGCAGCGATGACCTCTCCTCTGTCCGAGAGATGTGTAAACGCCAGGTTTTCACGTATGCAGGACAGCGCACGAGGATCCTTTTCCACAAAGACTGCGGAAGCTGCTCCTCTGCTGAGCGCTTCGATCCCGATGGCGCCGGACCCTGAAAAAAGATCCAGGAAGCGGCTGCCCGGAATATACGGCGCAAGCATATTGAAAAGCGTCTCCTTGATCCTGTCCGTGGTGGGACGAACCTCAAGCCCGGACGGAGTCTTCAGAGGGAGACTTCTGGCCGATCCTGCGATGACCCTCACTCACATTGCCTCCGGTACAGATTCATTATCATCATTTGAAAAAATGATAACACAAAATAAAACACAATACAAGATTAAATCGTGTCTTTCAGCATCTTGTTTTTAACGACGTAAAACCTGATCAGGATGAACAGGACGGCGAACATGAACGCCACGATCCCGCACCTTAAAAAGCTCCCGCTGTCCGAATAAAGGAACGAAGACAGGCACCCGAAAGGCGTCACGGACTGTACTGTGACGTTCCTTCTGAAGATCCCGGAAAACAGGGAATTCAGGATCGAATAGATAAAGGAGGAGCCAAGCGTAAAGTACAGAAGCGACACGATCACTCCCGTAAACGGCCTCCTGAAAAGCTCCGAAAGGATCTCGATGAACACGCCCAGGACAAAGATGAGCACGGCTTCGATCAGGAGGAACATCAGGAACCTGCCGAAAGACGCATCGCCCGACGGATTCACAAAGAATACCCGGTACATTAAAAGAGAGACGGCGGCGCTCACCAGGGTCACACATACGCTGTATAAAAGGATCATGAGGAGATTTGCTGTCTCCAGCTTATTTCTCGAAAACAAAGGCAGGAGGTTTTTCGCGTACCCGTAGGTCTTCTCCCGAAGCGTATAGGCCGTAATGAAGAATACCATGAGGACCGGCGGGTTCAGAAACAGTCCCGTCCCGGCAAGCATGCTGAACGAGGTATAATCATATATGGACCGCACTTCGTCGGAAAGGACGTTCACGATCCCCGAAAAATCGACGCCGTTCTGCTGCATCAGATCTGACGTGGCAGTAAAGATCTCCGCGACCCACGGCGCGTCACCGAACATGACGCCCGTAGAAAAGCATGCGATCGCGGTGTTTATGGCAGTCAGGGCCATAAAGATCCAGGTGGACGGCTGCTTCAGGAACCGGTAAAGATAGGAACTCATGAGGTTTTTCATGCTTCATCGCCTCCTGTCCCGCCGGAAAAATAGAATTCGTCCGTCATTTCGCGAACGACGGCGCATTCGTAGACCGAGATGCCGGCGGAAACCAGCGCCTCGATGATGTCGTTGGAGCGGTCAAGCTGCTCCATCACGTGGAGCGTGTACGCATTCTTGGTCTGGTACGCGTAGATCCCGAGGCTGTCCAGGACCGCTTTCGTCCCTTCGATGTTGTTCGTCCGAAGGACGATGTGCCCGGGCAGATGGCTCGAAAGGCCGTTCTCCGCGTCCTCCCGGATAATTGTACCGTTCTCCAGAAGCCCAAACCGGTCGGCAAGCCCCGAAAGGGACTCGAGGACCGGGGCCGTCAGGATGAACGTATGCTTCCCGGTGGCAGCCATATTCCGGATAAGGGTCTTCGCTTCTTCAGCCTCCTGCTTTTCGAGGTCCTGGAACGGCTCGTCCAGAAGAATAAGCTCCGGGTCTCCGGCAACTGCAAGAGCGATCCCAAGCTTTTTCAGCATGTTCTTCGAAAAAACGCGTACCTTCAGGTTCTTCCAGTAGCCCATTCCGGTGCGTTCGATCAGCGCTTCAAGGTTATCCTTCGAATAGCAGCCGAGCGCCTTGAGCTTGATGGCCAGATTATTCGCGGCTGTCAGGTTCGGATAGATGCCGGGGAGATCTATGAGTGTACCGATTCCCGGACGCCCGCCCGGGAAAAGCACTTCACCGGAATCCGGCCGGATGATCCCTGAAACGATCTTTAGCAGAGTGGATTTTCCGGCGCCCGGCTTCCCGATGATGCCGTAGATACTCTTCTTTTCCACATGGATGCTGGCGTCCCGAAGGACCGGCATGCCCTTTAAATATACTTTTGTAATCGATTTTGTTTCAAGAATGAACGACATCTTACTCCTGTCCGTTCTTTACGCACTGATGACCGGGATCAGGAATGCCTTCCTGCCCCGGTCATAAATATTTATTCATGAGGATCAGGAAAACATTACGCCTGTACTGCCCGGAAAACGCTCCCGATCGAGTCGTTGATCTCGAGGTCCTGTCCCGTGCGGAGACGGATCCTCAGAGGCTCTCTGTTGATGACTACAAGGTGTTTCCCGCGGAAGTAGTGGATATATGAAGCCGCAGGGTACACTGTGAGCGACGTCCCGCCGATGATCAGCATGTCCGCTCTTGAGATCGCGCTGACTGCGCCTTCCACGGCATCTTCAGGAAGCGATTCCTCATAAAGCGTCACGTCGCAGCGGATGATCCCGCCGCACGTGCACCGCGGCACGGGCTCCTTAGATTCATAAATATAGTCAGGCCCGTACTTCTTTCCGCAGCGCATGCAGTAGTTCCTGAGCGTGGTCCCGTGGATCGCGTACACGTTCCGGCTTCCCGCCTTCTCATGCAGCCCGTCGATGTTCTGAGTGACCACGGCCAGAAGCTTTCCTTCGTCCTCCAGCTTTTTCAGGTACTTATGCGCGTCGTTCGGCTCCACATGCCTTGCATCCATCTTCTGGCGGTAAAACTCAAAGAAGACTTCCGGGTGGTCGCGGAGACACGAATGGCTCAGGAGATATTCCGGAGAATACGCGTCAAAACGCACGTCGTGCTGGTTGTAGAGTCCGTCCTTGGAACGGAAATCCGGGACACCGCTTTCCGTGGAAACGCCTGCACCTCCGAAAAAGACGATGCGCTCCGACTCCCCGATCCAGCTTTTAAGCGTACTGATCTTCTCCATATCCATGGTCATTCCTCCTTGTCCGGAGCCTCAGCTTCTTTCTCTGCTTCTTCCTGCTCTTCCCTGTGCTTTACTGCACGTTTTAAGAGGAAGCCCGCAAGGATCATGGCGATCAGGACGCCGCCGTCTATCGAGAACTGTGTATAGTTCCCCTTGAACAGCGCGATGGCCATCATCACAAATTCAGCCAGGATCAGGATTATCAGGACGACCGCCATGACACGGTAAGTCTTCATTCCTCCGTTCCTTTCTCAGGCGCCTTTTTTCTGGAAGCGCTCTTCTTTACAGGTTCTTTTTCTTCAGCCGTCTTCTTGACTGCGGTCTTTTTAGCCGCAGGCTTCTTTTCAGCAGCCGTTTCTTCCGTCACCGCATCTTCTGCAGCTTTCTTTGCGGCGGTCTTCCTGGGCTTCTTTACAGGCTTTTCCTGAGGGGCTGTATCGGCAGGTGCTTCTTCCGCGGGAGCTTCTTCTGCTTTCACTTCCTTCTTTTTCCTGACCGAAGGGTGAAGCGCGGCTTCCTGTGCGCGCTTTGCGGATTCTTCAGCGTTGCGCTTCTCTTCCGCGAGCTCATCGTAGAGCTTTTCGTACTGCCTTGCGGACACGTCCCAGGAGAAGTCTTCTTTCATTGCGCGGACGACCATGCGGTCCCAGGCGTCGCGGCGGTCAAAGAAGATCCTCTCCGCGTAACGGATGGTGTTCAGCATATCCCAGGCGTCGTAGCGCGCAAACGAGAAGCCGGTGCCCTCGTCCGTGTTTTCGTTATATGCGTGTACGGTATCCTTTAAGCCGCCCGTTTCACGTACGATGGGCAGCGTACCGTAGCGCAGGCTCATAAGCTGCGAAAGTCCGCAGGGCTCAAACCTGGACGGCATCAGGAACGCGTCCGCGCCGGCGTAGATTCTGTGAGACAGCGGCTCTGAATAGAAAATGCTGGTGCTGAACCTGCCCGGATAGCGCTGAGCGAAATTCCGGAGCATCTCTTCATAGACGTATTCACCGGAGCCGAGTACCGCCACCTGGACGTGGTCCTTCATAAGCTCGTCCATTACGGAGCCGATCAGGTCGAAGCCCTTCTGGTCCGTAAGGCGTGAGATGATGCCGATCAGCATGTAGCCGGGATCCTCGTAAAGCCCGAGCTCCCGCTGGAGCGCCGCCTTGTCTTCCGGCTTCCCGGAGAACACGCTCTCCGCGGTATAGCCCTTTGCAATGTCCGGGTCGTTAGCGGGATCGTAGAAGCTCGTGTCGATGCCGTTTACTATGCCGACAAGTTTTTCCCTCTTGGCGTTGAGAAGGCCGTCCAGCCCTTCGCCGTATTCCATCGTGCAGATCTCATCCGCGTAGGTCTTGCTGACGGTGGTGATTCTGTCGCTGTACACAAGGCCGCCCTTTAAGAGGTTGCCGTTTCCGTACGCCTCAAGCTTGTCCGGCGTGAAGTAGTATGCGGAAAGGCCGGTCTTGTTCATGATGGTCGCAACATCGTAGGTCCCCTGGAACTTCAGGTTGTGGATCGTAAAGATGGTGCGGATGTTGTGGAAGAACAGGTCACCCTGGAAATAGTCGTTTAAGTAGACCGGGATCAGGCCCGTCTGCCAGTCGTTGCAGTGGATCACGTCCGGCTTCCAGTTGATGAGCGGAAGCACGGAAAGCACCATACGGCAGAAGAACGAGAACTTTTCGATATCCCCGCCCATGTAGGAATACGGGCCGGGACCGCCGAAGTAGGACTCGTTGTCTATGAAATAGAACCGGACGCCGTCCAGAGTAAGCGTCTTAAGGCCGCAGTACTGTTCTCTCCATAAAAAGCCGGTGTAGAAATGAGTCACATACTCCATCTTCGACCGGTATTCCTGCGGGATGCAGGTGTACAGGGGCATCATGACACGCACGTCATAGCGTTCTTTGTCGAAGTACTTCGGAAGAGACCCCATAACGTCTGCCAGTCCGCCGGTTTTGATAAAAGGTACACATTCAGAACCGGTGATCAGAATATTTGTTTTCATACGCCCTCCGTATTGTTTTTACTGGCTTCCTCCTGCGCCTTGATCTTCGCAAGCTCTTCTTCCTCAAGCTGTCTGTAGCTGACCTTGCCGACCAGGGTCGTGGGAAGCGAATCACGGAATTCGATCTCGTACGGCATCGCGTATTTTGCAATGTTCTTCCTGCAGTAGGCAAAGAGCTCTTCACGCACCTTCTCCGGGTCTTCTACGCCGGGCACGAGCTTGACGAACGCCTTGACCTTCTGCATCCTGTACGGATCCGGTACACCGATCACGCAGCTCATCTGGACCTTCTCATGCGCATCCAGGATGTTCTCAATCTGACCGGGGTACACGTTGTAGCCGCTCGAGATGATCATTCTCTTTGCGCGGCCCTTGAAATAGATGAAGCCTTCATTGTCCATGGTGCCGAGGTCGCCGGTGTAGACCCAGGTCAGCCCGTCTTCGTGCTTCCTCAAAGTTTGCGCGGTCTCCTCGGGATGGTTCATGTATTCCTTCATGACGGTGGGACCCGCAAGAAGGATCTCGCCCTCCGTACCGTACGGAACTTCCTTATCCGTACCGGGTTCGACGATCTTAATGTAAGTGTCCGGGAACGGGATGCCGATACTCCCTTCCTTGGACATATTGGGAGGCGTCAGGCAGCAGGCCGTAACGGTCTCGGTAGTACCGTAGCCTTCACGCACCTGGATGACGGCCTTGTGGTCATAGAGGAATTTGTCGAGCTTTTTCTTGAGCTCGATCGAAAGGGAATCTCCTCCGGAGAAGACGCCCTTCAGGCAGGAAAGATCCTTGCCTTCCATGGTGTCAAGCCGGAGCAGCGCTTCATAAAGCGTGGGAACACCGGCGATGAAGTTACAGCGGTATTTCACGATCTGTTTGGCATACGACTTCGCGGTGAACCTGGGGATCAGGATGCAGCGGCCGCCCTGGGACAGCATGGTGTGGATGCAGACGCCCAGACCGAAGCCGTGGAATAACGGCATAGCTGCCAGCATCTTGTCTCCGATCCGGTACATGGGGTTCGTTGCGACCACCTGCTGGCCGAGCGCGTTGAAGTTCAGATTGGTCAGGACGATGCCTTTTGTCACGCCGGTGGTGCCGCCGGAATACAGGATGACGGCGGGGTCATCGGCGGCCCGCCTCACCCTGTAATTGTAGAAGCAGGCTGTAGAAAGACGCATAAACTGTTTCCAGCTGATGATGGGAGCGTCCTTCGGGATCTTCTGGATCTTGCGGCCCTCTGTCAGCATATACCCGTATTTCAGCGGTTTAGAAAGCGCATCCTGAACGCGTGCGATGATGATGTTGACAACCTTTGTGTTCTGGCGGATCCGCTCGAACTTCCCGTAAAACTGGTCGAGCGTGATGGCCGTGACGGATTCGGATTCGTTGAGATAAAACTCGATTTCCTTCTCCGCGGACAGAGGATGGATCATGTTCGCGATGGCGCCGATCAGGTTGACTGCGTAGAACATGTAGATGGCCTGCGGACAGTTGGGCATCGCAATGGTCACGCGGTCGTTTTCGCGGACGCCTAAGACTTTCAGGGCCCTCGCACAGCGGTGCACTTCATGAACGAGCGACCGGTAAGTGGTGGAAGCGCCCATGAAGTCAAAGGCAATGTTGTTCGGGTACTGCTCCGCCACTTTTTCAATGGCCTCAAACATGGTTCCCTGATAATAGTTCAATGTAAAGGGGATATCACCCAGTGATTCCTTCCACGGGGCTTTAGCCGTAATTTCAGACATCTGATTTTCTGACCTCCAAACCTTGTTGACGGGCGAAAAGAATCAGGAAGACATCAAACGAACCGTTCTTGCGCTGAAAGAAAGAATATGGTATCTTTCAGGTATCATCCGAAAGGAGAAAGGCAATGCTTTCGATCCGGATCAATGAACTTAAGAAATTCACGTCCATGCTGTTTATAGAGGACGCTTTTGATAAATTCTGTCTCCATGACGCGGTGTTCCGGACAGCGGTCTCGACCGTCATCGACGGCAGCCGGAATATGGATTTCTATCAGGAAGGCGAGGCCCCGGCAGAGCCTTACGCGCTCTGGCCGGAAGTGAAGCCTCTTCTTTACCAGGCGGTCCGCGGAAGCCGGCTGCCGGTGTCCTTCCGGCTCGTGCTCCTTACGGGAAGCACGGCCACACAGGCGATCACGCGGCGGTCCGGCTTCACGGACTGCGAGGTGACCTCCCTGTCGCTCAACATAAGCTACAGGGAGCAGGTCCTGACACTCACGACGGGCGTGTCGTACAAAGGCTTCTCAATGGAGAAATCACTTGAAAAGTACTGGGACGCTGCCGTGCTCCAGTTCCTCGATAAGCACGGGCTGACTTACACGGAAGCCTGAACCGCAGTGATGGCGATCACGCCGCAGATATCCTCTGAAGAGCAGCCGCGCGACAGGTCGTTGACCGGGGCTGCAATGCCCTGGCAGACCGGGCCGTACGCTTCCGCCTTCGCGAGGCGCTGCACCAGCTTGTAGCCGATGTTGCCTGCGTCGAGGTCCGGGAAGATCAGGACGTTTGCCTTGCCGGCTACCGGGCTGTCCGGAGCCTTGGAGGCGCCGACCTTCGGAACGATGGCAGCGTCCAGCTGGAGCTCGCCGTCGATCAGGTATTCGGGATAGGTCTCCTTCGCGATCTTAACGGCTTCCTGGACCTTCGCGACATCGTCGTTTTTGGCCGAGCCGTAAGAGGAATGGGACAGCATCGCAACGATGGGCTCTTCACCCACCATCTTCTTAAAGGATTCCGCGGAAGAGCCGGCAATAGCCGCAAGCTTCTCGGGAGTCGGATTCGGCTCGAGGCCGCAGTCCGCAAAGACGAACGTTCCGTTGCAGCCGAATTCGCAGTCCGGAACCTCCATCAGGAAGAACGAGGAAACGAGCTTGACGCCGGGCTTGGTCTTGATGATCTGCAGTGCCGGGCGCAGCGTGTTCGCCGTGGAATGGCAGGCGCCGGAAACGAGTCCGTCCGCGTCTCCGTTCTTGATCATGAGCGTGCCGAAATAGGTGAAATCGCCAAGGACCAGCTTTTCAGCGTCCTCTTTCGTCATGCCCTTCGCTTTTCTCAGTTCCACCAGCAGATCGATGTAGCCTTCCGTCTTATCCGACGTTGCCGGGTCGATGACGGTGATCCCGCTGATATCGAGATCCTTCGCGTAATTTTCGACCATTTCCGGGGTCGCGAGAACGATCAGCTTCGCAAGTCCTTCATTCTTTGCCTGAACGGCGCCTTCCCAGGTTCTTCTGTCCATGCCCTCCGGGAGCACGATGGTCTTCAGGTCGCTTTTCGCCTTTTCCTTAATAACATCTATAAATCCCATTTCGGAACTCCTTTCATTTTTAGTCCATTATATTATAGACTCTTTGTATCTGTTTTTCAAGCAAAAAACAGCCCTCTGCATAAGCCTTCCCCCACCGGGGGAAGGTGCCCCCGAAGGGGGCGGTTGAGGGGAATTGCCAATCTTCTCAATCTGTGCTATACTGATAACACAAAAGGAGGGCGGCTATGAAGATCTGCGGACTGATCACTGAATACAACCCTTTTCATAACGGTCATATCCACCACATGAAGGAAGCGCGCGAAAAGACGGGCGCTGATTTCCTTGTGGTCGTCATGAGCGGCAACTACGTACAGCGCGGCACGCCGGCCATTATAGACAAATATGAGCGTACGCGCATGGCTTTAAACGGCGGCGCGGATCTTGTGCTGGACCTTCCCGTACTCTTCTCAACGGCAAGTGCGGAAGTTTTTGCAATGGCTGCGGTGAACCTGCTGAACCAGCTGGGCTGCGTGGAATACCTCTGTTTCGGCTCGGAGCTCGGAGACATCGAACCGCTCAATATGATCGCAGAGGTCCTGAACAACGAACCCCGCTCGTTTTCCGAAGACATCCGGCTCCTGATCCGGACCGGCATGAGCTACCCTGCCGCGCGCAGCATGGCGCTTGAAAACTATTTTGAGGGGAAAATCGAAAACCTCGGTGCGATCCTGGAATCCCCGAACAACATCCTGGGGATCGAATACCTGAGGGCCCTGAAGCGCTTAGGCTCCCACATGAAGCCGCTGACCATCCGCCGGTGGGCCACCGAATACCACAGCTACACGACTTACGCGGACGTCGCGTCGGCTACCGCTCTCCGCAACATGCTCTACGAAGAGGACGGCCTTACGCGCATCACCCCGTACGTCACGCCCTACACGGCACGGGAGTTTGCGCTTCAATACGGTGTTTCCACTCCTGTCCGCGCGAACGATTTTTCCCAGATCCTCCAGTACCGCTTAGAGATGGAAAAAGACCATCTGACGGACTACTACGACTTTTCGCAGGACCTTGCGGACCGTGTGAACAACCTCCTGCCGGACGTGTACATCTTCAAGGAGTGGGCACAGGCGCTTAAGACCAAGACCTATACGAGGACCCGGATCAACCGGGCACTGCTCCACCTGATCCTGAACATCCGCGAGGAAGACCTGAAGCCCTACAAGGACGAGGACTACTGCATGTATGCGAAGATCCTCGGCTTCAACGGCAACGCGCTCCCGCTTCTCTCCGAGATCAAGAACAACACGGCGCTCCCCATTATCAGCAAAATGGCGGACGCGAAGAACATGCTCACTCCGCTCGCCATGAAGCTTCTCATGTTCGACGTGGATTCCACGAACATCTTCCGGAACGTGGTCTACCAGAAATTCGGGACACTTCTTAAGGACGAGTATACTGCAGGGATCATCAAGTATACAGAATAAGAATCCGATCAATAAAAACCCCGGGCCCTAAGGGCCGGGGCGCATAAGACAGTTTTATAGTTTTCAGGAATGGCATGATCTTCGGGTCATGCCATTTCCTGTGTCATCAGTTCACTCAGCGGGATGAACCCAATCAGATCATAGCAGATATGGATGCTCTGGCGGCGTTTTCCGCTGCTTTTATCAGGAGCCCCGACATAGATTGCCTTTATCAGCTCATGAGCCGCATAAGGCGTTAATTCCGTCAACTCTGCGTATTTTCTGATCT
>JAFRVD010000025.1 GCA_017441825.1 Lachnospiraceae bacterium | reverse complement strand
GAAAGACTGATACGCTCAGGCCTTTATGATCTAGCCATCGCGTACCAGTCAGTGCACATCAACTATTGAAACCGCCGTGTACCGAACGGTACGCACGGTGGTGTGAGAGGACGGGGGTTAATCACCCCCTCCTACTCGATTATTGATTATTCTTCCCCTTTATGCAATTCTTTTGTATAATAGATTCAACCAGAAATTTACGCGACAGACTTGCATTTCCACAGCAAGGAGGATAAAGATCAGTCCCATGAATCAGAAATACAGTACAGAGGAAAGCCGGAAGGCACTTGCGCGGAGGATCGCGCAGGAGTCCATGGTGCTTTTGAAGAATGAAGACAGCGTCCTGCCTCTTCCGGCGGGAAAAACGGCGGCGCTTCTCGGAAGAACGCAGCTGAAACCGATCATCGGCGGCAGCGGCTCCGGCGCGAGCAGAACCAGCGGGGCGCTTGATCTCCGGGAAGAACTCAAAAAAGCCGGGCTGATCCTCGCGCCTTCCATGGAGAAATTCTACACGGAGCTCGGGCTTCGGGAAGCGGAAAACGTTTCGAAAAAAGAGGAGGGCTCAGACGAGGGCAGCTTCTGGAAGCGGATCGAGGGCCTGGTAGCCAGCGGCCTCATTTACGAGATGTTCGGCAGGTATACGCCGGCGGTGCCGGAGGAAGTACCCGGGCCCGCCGTTTTCCGTGCGGCGCAGGAAGAGACGGATACGGCCGTCCTGATCCTTGGACGTGCGACAGGCGGCGAAGAATGCGACCGGAGAGTCGAAGACGACTACCTGCTGACGCCTTCGGAAAAGGCGCTTCTCAAAGAGACCTGCAGGCATTTCACGAAGGTCATCGCCGTGCTGAATGTGAACGGCATGATCGATATTCCGGCGTTTGACGCGTATCCGGAGGTTAAAGCGATCCTTTTTATGGGAACAGCCGGAGAACAGGCGGCAGGCGCGCTTGCGGACATCCTTGCGGGGAAAGTTTCGCCCTCCGGGAAACTGAACCAGACTGCGGCGCTCTCCTATGAGGACTACCCTACGGCAGAGCACTTCTCTTACAACAAGGACCTTCCGGAAAGCATCCGGACGTACGGGGATTACGGTCTCTCCGCGGAAGCGAACGGCAGCCGGGATTATACGATGAGCCCGGTCACTGTCTACGAAGAAGACGTCTATATGGGCTACCGGTACTTTGACAGCTTTCTAAAGCCGGTGGCGTACCCGTTCGGCTTTGGCTTAAGCTACGCGGAGTTTGCGATCGTTCCGGTGCATGCGGAGGTATCGGACGGGAAGCTTACTACAGACGTCTGTGTGAAGAATCTTTCGGACCGGTACAGCGGCAAGGAGGTTATAGAGCTTTTCGTCCATGCACCGTTCGGAAAGCTGAAGAAACCGGAAAAAGAGCTGCGGGCGTTTGTAAAGACCCCGGAGCTTCTGCCGGGAAAAGAATGTCTTGTGAGCCTGTCTTTCCCGCTTTCAGAACTTGCTTCCTTTGACGAAGAGGAGAGTGCATGGGTCGCGGAAGCCGGGAAGTATACGGTACTCCTCGGGAACAGCTCGAGGAACGTGTCTCCCTGCGCGGTGATCGAGGTGCCGGAGACCGTGGTGACACGCAAAGTGACAGCGGATATCGGCATCCGTCCGGTGAACAAAGACCGGATCCGGCTTTTGGAGCCCCCGAGGGAGATCCTGCCGGAAACCGTCCGGGGAGGCTTTCAGGAGGGAGGTTCTCTTACTGAGGGCTCAGTGCCCGCGCTTCGGGTATCCGCGTCAGATTTTATCATAGAGAAGCCGGAGACCATGGTTTATGACTTCTCCGCAGAACCGGTCAGGTCTACCCTTTCAGACGTGAGATCAGGCCATGTTTCCATGGAGGCGTTCGTCAACCAGATGTCCGTCCGGGAGCTTGCGGTCCTTTTAAACGGCTACGGACCCGGGCTGCCTTTCGGCGGCATTGCCGCAAAGGACAAGACCCCTACTATTGAAGATGAGGAGGGAAAGCCCATCGGCACCACCACACGGCCGGAGCTTGGGTTCGGCTATGTGAATCCCGCCATTGAAAAGTACGGGATCACCTCAGTCTATTACAAGGACGGGCCGGCGTCCGTCGGAAAGACCGCGTGGCCCACGGGCATGATGCTGGCCTGCACGTTCAACGCGGAGCTCGCGTATGAAATGGGCTCGGCGTGCGGATACGAAGCGGAAATGCTGGGAGTGGACAGCTGGCTCACACCGGGGATGAACCTGGTGCGAAACCCCATCGAAGGCCGGGCGTTTGAGTATTTCGGAGAAGACCCCTTCCTTTCCGGTACGATGGGCGCCGAGGTCACCCGCGGCGCTATGGAAAACAACGCCGTGACCACCTGCCCTAAACACTTTGCCCTGAACGAACAGGAGACCTACCGGAGGGGCAGTGAGAAAAAGAAGATCGACGCGGTCGATTCCATCGTCAGCGCGCGGGCGGTCCGGGAGCTTTACCTGAAGCCTTTTGAGATGGTGATCACAAAGGCACGTCCCACCACCGTCATGAGCTCGTTCAATAAGATCAACGGGACGTTTGCCGCAGGAAATAAGGCGCTCTGTACGGAGATTCTCCGCGGCGAGTGGGGCTTCGATGGTGCGGTGGTGACCGACTGGGGCGACATGGATCAGGTGGTGGACGGCGCCGATGCCGTACACGCCGGAAACGACGTGATCATGCCGGGCGGGCCGCCGGTGATCCGGCAGGTCCTCAAAGGATACGAAGAAGGACGCGTCACTTTAGATGAAATGCGGCTTGCGGCGGCGCACCTCATGAATCATCTGCTGCACTGCAAAGAACGGTGAAAAAGCGCCGGAGCGGAGAAAAGGAGTGAAAATGAACGCAAAGACTTATATCGAACCGCAGACAACGGTTCCCGTTTATGATGAATGCGATATTTTAGTGGTGGGCGGCGGAGCGGCCGGCCACAGTGCGGCCATTGCGGCCGCCCGGGCAGGCAGTAAAAACGTCATCCTGATGGAGCGCTACGGCTACTGCGGCGGCGACGTGACCGGCGGGTACGTACTGCTGATACCGAATCTTTCATTCCACGAAAAGACCTACGTCCGAGGCCTGCAGGAGGAATGGTTTACCCGCCTTTCCAGGATCCCCGGCGCAGTGGCGGGCCCTCCGGCGGAGCTGGCCGGGAGTACCGATCCCCTCCTCATGAAATACTACCGCAGCGTGGGCGGCGCAACCCGCGACCGTATCTGCCACGGCTTCATGGTGGATCCTACCCAGATGAAGATCGAGATGGACGTGATGCTCGATGAGCACGCGGACGCCATCCGGGTCCTGTACCACAGCTGGGGCACGAAGCCGATCATGGAAGGAAACGTCTGCAAGGGCGTGATCTTTGAGAGCAAGGAAGGCCGGAAGGCCGTGCTGGCCAAGGTGGTCATCGACGCGACCGGAGACGCGGACCTCTGCCGCCTGTCCGGTGCGCCCACGTCGTCCGCAATAGACGACGAGTGCCGCTGCTCCTCCACCGCGCTCGTATACCGTCTGGCTGGCTTCAGCAAGCGGGCGTTCAACGAGTGGTGCGCTGCGCATCCCGAGGACGCCAGGACCATGAGCAACGCGGTGGCGGAGATCCACGGGTTCCGCGCCGGGATGATCGACGGACCTACGGACAACATAAGCTGGATGAACAACTGGCAGCCCAGACACGACTGCTCGAAGATCGCGGACCTGACCGACACCGAGATGAAGACACGCCTCGCCATTCGTCGGGTGCTGGAGTACTATAAGACCGCCTGCCCGGAGATCTTCAAGGACGCGTATCTTTACGACATCGCCCCGCAGCTGGGCACCAGAGGCTCTCACCGTATTGTGGGCGAGTACGTGATCTCTTCCAACGACTGGGCGTTCCCGAAGGAGCACGACGACTGCATTGCCTGGCATTGTACGGTGGACACGCTGAACGACAACGCGCCCATCGAGATCCCCTACCGGGCCATCCTGCCGCAGCAGGTGGAGAATCTTCTGGCACCCGGCCGGCACATCTCCGCGGACCGGATCGCCATCGACAACGTGAACCTGATCCCGCAGTGCGTGGGCACCGGCCAGGCTGCCGGCGTGGCCGCGGCCGTGATCGTATCGGACGGGAGCAGCACCCATACCGTCGATGTCCGGAAGGTCCAGGATATCCTGGCTTCGGAGCAGGACGTGCCGTTACCGAGGAACCCGCATACGGATCCGAGCTACATGGAGTGCCTTGTTGCGCATGAGTACGGCCTCTATACCGAGGCCGCAAAGAAGGCCCGTGAAGCCAACGACGCCGCAAGCGTTTACCGTCACTGGACGCTGTCCGGCGGCGCCGGGGACAGCAATGCCAAAAAGGACCATACGGACAACTAAGGGGGAGGAGAGTACAGCATGAAGCTGCTTCACATAGGAAAGGCCGGGAATATCGAACGGTTCGCGGCACCGGACAGTTACCTCATGGAGCTTGAGAGAGTAGAAATGCCGATCGGGCTTCCCGCAGCGGAATACCTGAAAGCCGCGGGTGACGCTGAATTCATCATCGCGGACGCGATCGGAGATGTGAGCGGTGAACTCATTGAGGGCATGCCGAACCTGTGCCTCATCCATTCGGAGGGCGTGGCGTTTAACCGCATCGATATCGAAACAGCCCGGAAGAATCACGTGTACGTCTGCAACAGCAAGGGAATGAACGCCTCCGCGGTCGCGGAGCAGGCGGTGCTCCTGATGCTGGGGATGCTCCGCGATATTACGGGCGGCGACCGGGCTGTCCGGAGCGGCCGGCAGATACAGAAGAAAGAAGGATACATGCAGCGGGGCGACCTCCGGGAGCTCGCGGACTGCTCCGTGGGACTCGTGGGCTTTGGCGACATTGCCCGGAAGACCGCTGAACTCCTCAAGGCCTTTGGCGTGCAGCGGATCTTCTGTACGGACGTGAGGCCCCTGACCGCTCAGGAAGAGGAAGCATACGGAGTCCGGTACATGGGCCTTCCCGAGCTGCTTGCCGAAAGCGACGTTGTGAGCCTTCATGTGCCGGTAAGTCCGGAGACCGCCGGGATGGCCGGCAGAGACTTCTTTGCCGCCATGAAGGACGGCGCGCTGTTCGTGAATACGGCCCGCGGGGAGCTTGTGGACGACACTGCCCTGATCGAGGCACTGGCGTCCGGAAAGCTCGCCATGGCGGGCCTGGACACACTGGACCGTGAGCCGGTGCAGCCGGATCATCCGCTCCTTCAGGCGCCTCTTGACGTCGCGGAAAAGCTTTTACTGAGCCCGCACATCGCCGGGATCACGGCGTCCAGCTTCAGGAGGAGCTTCGCCATGATCGCGGAGGATATCCGGGCTGCGGCGGAGGGCCGCGTGCCGGAACGGGTCGTGAATCCGTGGTAAAAGTGAATGAATACATGAAAGACAGCCCGGGCAGAGCCCGGGCTGTCTCTATGGAATCGGGGCGGGCAGGGGAGCTTTCCCATGCCTGCCCGTCAGTATTTTCTGTACGGCACGAGCTCGCCGGGCCCGTAGATCCGGTGGTACATGAAGTACCATTTGTCCTCCGGATATGAATAGTACGGGACGAAGGTGCGGCAGATATTTGGAAGCGCACCGGTGTGGCCGGGCAGGGTCCTGAAGGTCATCTCTTCGCCCTTCACGGGAAGAATCCAGGAGGCGGGGTCGTTGATGTCCCCCTCAAGAAGGGTCATTTCCGTGCTCACGAGGACGATGGGGCCGTACATAAGGGCTGCCAGGTTCGGGCGGTACTGATCCACGGGCTTAAAGTAAAGCCTGAATTCGTAGTCAACGGCGATGACGTCGCCGTCGTTCCACTCCCTGTCAAGGACCAGCCATTCGTCGGGCACGATGTCCGCCTCCACGGGGCGGCCGTTCACGGTCACCGTGTTCTTTCCGTCCGCCCACTGCGGTACGCGGAACCGGATCGGGAACGAAGCCGTTTTCTTGAGCCGGAGCTCGAAGGCGGCGCGGGACTGCTTCGGAAAATCTGAGAAATTCTGAAGTGTGATCTTCTGCCCGCGGAACATAAAGCTTAAGGCAGAGGGGATATACTGCGCCACGTAGATGGACTCGTCATCGTAGTAGTACAGCATGTTCGCGTACTCGGCCACGTCCTGCGGGAAGGTGCCGCTGCAGCACTGCCAGACAAAGTTGTGGCCCATGGCCTGGAGCCGCCTGTCCACTGTGGATTTCATGCCGCCGTCCGCAAAGTACTGCGCGTAATAGAGGAGCTCGCCGTTCGGCTTGATGGGCGGCTGCCCGCCCACGCAGTTGTACAGGAACTGCTCGGCCCACATGGCGTATTTCGCCTTTCCGGTGTGGCGGAGCAGGTAGTTGCAGAGCTTGAACACGGCCCAGGCGCAGCACGAGATCTCACAGCTGCCCCAGGCATCGCTCCGCGCGACCCGGTTGCCGGCGAAGTTGATGAAGGTGGGGTCGTCGCCCCGGAGGTCCCACGGAGATTCCAGCATGAAGCCGAGGTAATCGTCCCTGTCCACAAAGAGGTTCTCGCCCGGGCCGTAGCCGCCTGTCGCGTAGCAGTGGCGGGCCGTCAGCTCCTCATAGGCGATCTCCATCACGTCAAGGTACTTCTTGTCTCCTGTGACCTCATACGCCCTGGCCGCGCTCGAAAGGCAGTTTACGTGGCTGTAGGCATGACGAGGACCGATCTTAAAGTCGTGGTTCAGGATCTTGTTCCACATGTAGTCGTAATGCCAGGCTTCAGCGTGCTCCTTGTACTTTTCGTCCCCGAAGAGCTGGTAGGCACGGTAGATATTCTCCGGCAGTGTGTACCATTCGATCTGGCCGTGCATGCGCTCGTCCTGGAGGCCGTCGCGGTCGATCGTACGGTCCAGGTCCTGTATGGAGCGGTCGGTCAGCCGGGAGACCAGGCTTTCCGCGCGTGTGTAGCCCATGTATTCATACATATCGAGGAGCCCGCCGATCATCTTGTCATAGCCGTAGGTGCCGCCGCGGAGCAGCTCCGGATGGATCTCCGAAAGGTCCGCCCAGGTGTTCGCGAGCGCAAGCGCCTTGTCCTTCAGCCGGGGATCGCCGGTCACGGACCAGAGCTTCGCAAAAGCGCCCAGGAACTGCCCCAGGTTGCCGCCCCAGCCGGGGAGGCCGTCGTATTCGTCAGTCAGGCCGGCGCGCCGCAGGACGTTGTGAAGGATATCGCCGTTTTTTAAGCTCAGGTAAAGCTCGATGGTATAGTCCCGCTGGTCCTTAAACAGGCTTTCTCCCAGAGAGACGTGCTTGTATTCCATACTCCGGATGACGTCAGTCGTTTTTGTCCTTTCCATGTGATCGGCTCCTCCTTGAAGAAATATGATCAGTATCATCTGTATCCATAGTACTGGTCTGAAACGGTTTCCGCAATGGCAAAATGCGGCCAGTTATTGAATTAATCTGAGTGCAGAAATGGATTGTCCTCTTTTCCCGGAATATGTTATACTTTGCTTATTCAGACAGCATACCGGGGCTTTTTCCAGCGCCCGGAACGAAAGGAGCTTTATGGAAGATAACGTCAGACTGAATCAGGCGCTCTATTCCTCCGTGATGGTGTTCGACCAGAACCGTCAGAACGCACGGATGGAAAACGGCGAGAGGGTCTATTTTACATCGCCGCGGGGGTTTGAGACAACCGAAGACGGAAGCATGGTGTTCCACTACTACGCACCTAGCGCGAAGACTGTGGAGATCCGCGGCTGGGGCGGCACATTCCCGAAGGACACGCCGCATTTCCTGACAAAGCGCGACGATGGCTGGTGGGAGGGGACGGTTCCCGCATCGGAGATCGAGCCCGGGTTCCACTACCACGACGTCTTTGTGGACGGCGTCATGACACTGAATCCCCGGGAGCCCATCGGCTACGGCAGCGGCCGCTTCTCAAACTACTGCGACACGCCGGATCCGGAGAACACCTTCTACCTTCTTGAGGACGTCCCGCACGGCAGCGTCCGCATGGAGCTGTACCCGTCAGCCCTCTGCAATATGACAAGGAGCTGCTGGGTCTACCTTCCCCCGAATTACGACAAGGAGCCGGATAAGAGATATCCCGTGTGGTACCTGCATCACGGCGGCGGGGAGAACGAGGTCGGCTGGATCTGGAAGGGCAAGGTGAACCTGATTCTCGACAACATGCTTGCGGCAGGCGAGTGCGAGGAGATGATCGTCGTCATGAACAGTTTTGACGCCTTCGCTCCCACGGAAGAGGACGGGATCTTTAAAAACATCGAGTACTGCGACGTACTCGCGCAGGACTGCGTGCCCTTCATCGACCGGAAGTTCAGGACGCTTGCGGACAAGGACCACCGCGCAGTGGCGGGCCTCTCCTTCGGCGTGGTCCATTCCTACCTTGCAGCGTTCAAGTATCCGGAGCTCTTCGCCTGGATCGGCTGCTTCAGCGGACACATTATGCCGGTGAGCAATGACGGCGCCTACTTCGGCAGGACCTTCGATTTCTCGGACGTCTTTAAGGATAAGGAGCTCTTCAACAGCCGCATCCGCCTTATGTGGCACGGCGGCGGCTTCCGAGAGGGCTTCGGCACGCCCAGGGAGTTCCCCGGAGACGTCATGCCTTATAAGTGGGAAGAGTACAAGGCGGCCGGCTACCATGTGGACGGCCGGGGCTACAGGGGCTTCCACGAGTGGGATACCTGGCGCTTCTGCGCGCGGGATTTCGCAAAGCTCTTATTCAGGTGAGGAGGCGGATCATGAAAGACATCTTAAAGAATCAGACCATTAATTCCACACTGACCTATTTTGCCCCCTGCTTCCAGGTGAGAGAACCGAGACCTGCGGGAAGACCCTTCTCCTTTAAGCTCACGGAGACCTTCCGGATGGTGGAGCCCTGCAAGAACCTGGGGAACGGCCGAGTGCGCCTCACCTACTACAACCCGGACGCGAAGAGCGCGAGCGTGGTGGGCGGCGGCGGATCCTTCCCGGGGGAGCACCCGATGACGAAGGATGAAAAAGGCTACTGGACCGTGGAAGTGACCACCACGCCCGGCATCCATGTTGTCCGGTTCCTGGTAGACGGAGCGCTGGTCTTAAACAACCAGATGCCCCTCGTTTATTGCGCGCAGGAGCCCGCGAACGCCTTCGAGTGTGTGGACGAAGACTGCGGCTGGTACCTGCTTCAGGACGTGCCGCACGGCGACCTTCGGATGGAGTATTTCCGCTCCTCCCACACCGGCCGGTGGAAGGTCTGCTGGGTCTACTGCCCTCCGGGATATGACGAGAACCCGGAGAAGGACTATCCGGTGCTTTACCTGCAGCACGGCGCGGGAGAGGATGAGACCGGCTGGATCGACATGGGGAAGATGAACTACATTCTGGACAACCAGCTCGCCGCGGGAGAGACGGAGGAGATGCTTGTGGTCATGAACTACGGCTTCGCGCTCCGGGAGGACGAGACGCCGGCGCTCAGAAGTCCCGGCTTCGAAACGGAGCTTTTAAAGGACTGCATGCCCATGATCGAAGAAAAGTACCGGGTGAAAAAGGACCGCGAGTCGCGGGCGATGGCAGGCCTTTCCATGGGGTCGGCGCAGTCGCAGAGTATCGTGCTGAATCACCTCGACATGTTTGCGTACCTTGGCGTGATCATCGGCGGGATCGGAAGCGCGCCCATTGGCGTACAGGCGGAAGCTTTGAACGATCCGGCGGCGCTCGGGAAGAAGCTCAAGGTCTTCTACGCCTGCAACGGAGCGGAGGAGCCGGGGTGTCAGGCCAGCCACGAGGCCATGGAGAAGATGGTTGCCGAAGGCCTTGCCTGCGGCCGCCACGATATCTTCGAAGGCTACCATGAACTGACCGTGTGCCGGAAGGGTCTCCGGGAATTCCTGCCGTTACTGTTCAGGTAAAGCCGCGGACGCGGAAGATCCATGTGAAAAACACATCAGTTTAAATTCATGTAGAAGGAGATCATTACCTTGATTCAAGTTCAGAACTATATTAAACGCTACGGCGATCATGATGTAGTGAAGGATATTTCATTCACCGCGAAGGACGGTGCCATCACAGGCTTCATCGGGCATAACGGCGCGGGAAAGTCCACTACCATCAAAGCGATCACCGGCGTGATCAAGCCCACAAAGGGTACGATCCTGATCAACGGGATCGATATTGTAAAAGAACCGCAGAAGGCCAAATACCAGATCGGCTACGTGTCTGACAGCCCGGACCATTTTTTAAGGCTGAACGGGATCGAATATCTCAACTTTATGGCGGATATTTATGACGCGCCTGTAGAGGGCAGAGCCGAATTTATGGAGAGCTACGCGAAGCGTTTCGGTATTTACGAGAAGCTCAACCATTCCATTTCTTCGTACTCTCACGGAATGCGCCAGAAGATCATGATCATGGGCGCGCTGATCCACGATCCGCCCGTCTGGATCCTGGACGAGCCGATGACGGGCCTGGATCCCCAGTCGGCGTTTGAGCTGAAGCAGATGATGCGTGATCACGCGAAGAAGGGAAATTCCGTGTTTTTCTCGACCCACGTACTGGAGGTCGCGGAAAAGCTGTGCGACGAGATCTGCATCATTAAAGGCGGGGAGCTGTTGTACACCGGTACGCTGGACGACCTGAAGGAAACGCATAAGTCGCAGGCGTCTCTCGAGAACATATTCCTTGAATTAACGGAAAAGAAAGAAGAAGAGGAGGTTCAGTAATGTTTGATACGTATGGGCAGTATATCATTATTGCATTAGCGGTATATTGTATTTTCATGGGCGTGAGGACGCTTCTCACCGGAAGAACGGGATCGGCTGAGGAAGCGAAAATCAAGGATTTTACGGAAAGAGCACAGAAAAAATACCGTCTGGTTTCCGCGCTCATGAATATCCTGGCAGGCATATTCCTGGTAGTCGTTTCGATCATCAGGCTGACGAATCCGGAGATGGACAAAACGGTGTACAGGCTGGTCTCCATCGGTATCCTGGTAGTACTGGTTGCTGTTTATATCATCACCTGGCAGGTATGCAAGAAAGATAAATGATCATGGAGTCAAAGACAACTGATTTTTCAAAAGTCCTGAAACTGATCACCGTTCTGCAGAAATGCAGCGGTAAGGCTGCAGTCGGGGAAGAGGCGCTGATCTCGCCGAAAGCGGCGAAGTTCCTCGCAAATATCGGGCTGCTGCTCCTGACCGGGCTTCTCGGGTATGGGGCATACTATATCCAGCCGATGATCTCCCCGTTCATTTCGCTGGAAAGCCTTGCGAAGTCGCTGATGATGATCCTTTTATTCCTGAGCTTTATCCTCTCGGTCAAGGACCTCGTAACCGTTTTGTATACGGCGAATGATCTCCCGCTGCTCCTGCCGATGCCGTTTTCCGCGAACCAGATCGTCATGGCAAAGCTTGCGGTCGCCGCGCGTTTTCCGGTGATCCTGAGCTTTGTGATCATGAACTCCGTGTGTCTGGGCTTCGGGATCCGTGCGGGTGTGGAAGCGCCGTTCATCATCGGGACGGTGATCGCGAGCGTCCTGATCCCTGTTACCGGAATCGCACTGGCAACGCTTCTCGTGGTCGTCATTTTCCGTGTGTTCGGCTTTATCCGGAATCGTGACGTAACAGTGGTGCTGGGCGGCTTGTTTACGCTTGTCGTAACCGGCCTGTATATTTATATCAATCAAAAACTACAGCAGGGCGGTTCCGCGCAGGCTGTGGAAGCGTTTTCAGCACTGGCTTCCGCTGCTTCCGCAATACCGAACATTTCGTTCATGAGCAAATTCATGTTCGGCGGAAACGTACTCGACCTTCTCATCAGCGTCGGGATCTCCGCCGCAGTGATCCTCCTTTCGTTTGCCGCGGTCCGGCTGTTCTATCTGTCTGCCGCGCTCGCGATGCAGAACGGCAGCACGAATAAAAAAGCCGTCACGAAAGCCGCGCTTCAAAATGCCGGTAAAGCCGACGCGCAGAAGGCCCTGACTGCCTATGAGGCAAAGAATACCAGAAGGAATCCGTCATACCTGATCTACGGATTTGCCATGACCTTCCTCTGGCCGGCGCTGATGGTCCTGCCGTTATTGCTCAGAAGCAACTCCTCCATGATCGGCTCTGTACAGCTTCCACTGGATATGAAGACGGCGCTGATCTCCGCCATGCTTGTCGGGATAACCGGCGCCAGCTTTGCCTGTGCCTTTAATATACTGCCGGCCACCGCGTTTTCGCGTGAAGGAAACACCCTCAGTATCATGAAGACCCTGCCGATCGATTTCGAGGACTATTTTAAAAGCAAGCGAAACTTTTCGATGCGCATCTGTGCTCTGGGAAGCGTACTGTACGTCATCCTTATCGGCGTCGCCTGCGTGATTTTCGGCGTGATCAGGATCGAAAGCTGCTGGGTCGTTCTTGCGGGAGCACTGGCCGCTTACCTGCTCGATCTGATCTTTGTGAACAGCATGCTCCTGAAGAACGCCAAAAAGCCGTACGTCACCTGGGATACGGAAACAGAGATCTCGAGAAAGCTCTGCTGGATCAATTATTTATGCATGGCTCTCGGCATAATCGGGCTCCTCGCATTCTTTGTATTTATAGTTATCTCGGGGATGATCATCGGAGCGGAGAACGCTTCCAATAAGGAGGCACTCATGATCTTCGGCGGTTCCGCTGCGCTTATTATTGTACTCTTTATTGCGGCGTTTGCGGTGAACCGCTACGCCGTGAAAAAAGGCGCGGAGAAGCTTCTGGAGTTTGAATAAGAGGGCGGCGCCGGTGTTAACCGGCGCCCGAACCAGAAATGCCCGGAATCTGCGGAGGTACTGAATATGGCGAAAGTCACGCCAAAGGAAAACTTCCTGAAGCTCGCAAAGGGCGAGTTTCCGTATTACGTCCCTTTTTACAGTATTATGGGCGACCCGTATTTAGGCGAGTGCGCCGTGAAGGGGGCCCGTGTACTGCTGTTTGAAGATACCAGTTATATGGGCGGTACCGATATGTGGGGCGTCCCCTACGCCAAGCCTTCGGTGGGTATCGAAGCCACCATGCCGGACACCCGCATCAACATTCTCGAGGAGATCTCCGACTGGACGAAGGTGATCAAATTCCCTGAGCCGCTGTCCGTGGATCTTGAGCGGGCATACGCGGAAAACCTGGAGCACATCGACCGCACGGAGAGCTGCATGTCTTTGGGCCCGCACTTCAGTCCCTTTCAGGAGCTGGTGGCTCTCATGGGCTTTGAGGGCGGCCTCATCGCGTTGATGGAGGACCCCGAAGAAGTCAGCGCCATGCTGAATACCATGGTCGACTACGTCATGCCCTACAACAAAAAGGCCTTTGAGGTCTTTCAGCCGGATTTCTGGTACATCGTCGATGACACCTGCGCGAAGACCTCGCCTTTCTTTTCGCCGGACATTTATGAAGAGGTCTTTCTGCCCATCTACATGAAGCTTTCCGAACCGGCCAGAGAGGCCGGCGTCCCCGTGCTCTTCCACAACTGCGGTTACACCACGCCGTTCCTCGAGTACATGTATCAGTTCGGCGTCCGCGTGACCGAGCCCTTCCAGGAGAGCAACGACATCCGGAAGTGCCAGGAGCAGTTCAAGGGAAGGATGTCCTTTGTAGGACACTTCGGCTGGGGACAGCACATCCCGAAGAACTACCCGGACTTTGACGAGGAAGAATTCCGGCAGGATATCCGAAATACGATAGACGAATGCTCCGTCTGCGGCGGCTACGCATTTGCCGGCTTCCCGATCGGCGTTCCCGGCGACCCCGGCGTGAAGCGCGCGTACAACATCATGCGCGACGAAGTCCACTGGTACGGCAGAAAGGTCTACGGGTACACAGAATGAAATTCCTGATCATCGGCGGGTTTCTCGGTTCGGGAAAGACCAGCCTGCTGCTTGAGCTGATCCCATATATGCGTGAACAGCTCGGCATCGAAAAAACAGTCGTCCTGGAGAATGAGATCGGCAGGGTCGGGATCGATGACCGTGTGCTGTCCGGCGCGGGCTACAGCGTGCGCGGACTGTTTGCCGGGTGCGTCTGCTGCACCATGGCCGGTGAGCTGACCCTCACGGTGAAGGCGATCAAAGAGGATATCGATCCTGAGTGGATCGTGATGGAGGCCACGGGCATGGCCTTTCCGCAGAACGTGAAGGAGAACCTCAGGGAGATACTGGGGATCGACGCCCGCATCTGCTGTCTTGCGGACGCAAAGCGGTGGCCGCGCCTGTTAAAGCCCATGGAGCACCTGCTTCCTTTACAACTTGCGGAAGCCGATACCGTTCTGATCAATAAGACTGACCTTGTTGACGAAGCTGCCCTTGCGGCCGTCTTTGAAAGCGTGAAAAGCTTCTGTCCGCCGGACGCGGAGATCTTTCCGGTCAGTATGAACAGCGGGCTGAATACCTGTATTTTTGACAGGATCCTCGGGAGGGATGAATAAATGGCAGAGCATGAGCATCATCACCATCATCATCACGATGAGGACTGCTGCTGCGAGGAGTGCAGCGGCATCAGCGTCACCGCTCATGAAGGCGCGCTGATCGGTACCCTCACGGGGCATATTCAGGCGGACAGCGTGGACTCGGCAAAAGACGCGCTGTCCTCTGCCATGACCGCCCTTGCCGCCCGGCTCAGCGAGGCCGGGGGTGTGATCGGGCATATCAAGGCCATCGTTTCCGAGGAGGGACGCGGCTATCAGATCTCCGTAACGGAGGAGACGGCGGAAGTGCGGAGCCTGACGCCGTCCGCGTTTCACGCGGACTGTACCGCCATCGTGTTTGCCGTTCCCGAGGACACGCTTCGCGCGCATATGCACGAGACGGTCGGTGCGGTCATTCTTTCGTAAGGATGCTGAGGAGAAAGAAAAGATGGGAATGATTTTTGAGATCCTGTTTGAGCTGATCGTGGACGGCTCCGTTGAGGCTTTAGGCGATAAGAAGGTCCCCGCTGTGGTGCGGGTACTGGCGGCGCTGGTCCTGATCGTGGGTCTTGGAGGGCTGGTCGGCCTGGTTATTATTTACGGGATCGCGGATCAAAACTGGCTCATGGCCGGTCTGGGAGCCGCGCTGGGCGCATTCTTCCTGTTCGGGATCCTCAGAACGGTGAAAAAGCGCCGCGAAAGAGAGAAGGAGTCCGGAGATGAGATCTGAAGAAGAGATGTTCCGCCTGTTCCACAGGATCGCGGAAGAGGATGAGCGGATCAGGGTCATGACCCTTGAGGGGAGCCGTGTGAATCCGCATATCACCCCGGATATCTGGCAGGACTACGATATCACGTTTCTCGTGAATGATTATGACTCCTACTTAAAGTCCGACGATTGGCTCTATGTCTTCGGGGACCTCGTCTTTCTGCAGAAGCCGGAGGCACAGGCGCTGTTTCCGCCGGATTTCCCGGAAGGCTGGTTCTCCTACCTCATGCTGTTCCGGGACGGGACGAAGATCGACCTCACGATCATCCGGCTTGAGCAGACGGAAGCGTATTTTTCCTCGGACCCGCTCATTAAGGTGCTTCTCGATAAGGACGGCATCGCACCGGAGCTTCCGGAGCCTTCGGACGACCGGTTCAGCGTGATATGCCCTCCGGAGTCTCATGTGACGGACTCTGCAAACGAGTTTTATTTCAGCAGCACCTACGTACAGCGGGCCCTCTTCAGGGAAGAGCTTCAGACGGTGCGGCAGCTGATGGAGAGAAGGATCCACCGGGAGCTTCTCAGGATGCTGTCCTGGCTTTCGGGGGCGAGAGCCGGATTTCCGGTGAACACCGGGAAGTATTACAGGTGGCTCTGCAGATATCTTTCCGGGGAGGAGCAGGAAATGCTCGCGGAAACCTACCGGCTGGGAGATCTCACGTCGGCAGAAAAGGCGCTGGAAAATGCGCTCACACTGTTCGGAAAGAGCCTTGCGGAGGTGTGCGGGATCTTGCGGTATCAGGACCCCGGATACCATGACGCGGTAACGGGCTATATCGAAACGCTGAAAAAGGAGAGGAAGAATGTACCCTGACCGGAAACGCGCGGAAGAGCTCCTGAAGGAAGCGGAAGGCTGCAACCCCGGGCCGTGGGGAGACCACAGCCGGACGGCGGCCCACTGCGCGGAAAAGATCGCGGCGTATTCGGGCATGGACCCTGAAAAGGCGTACGTGCTCGGGCTTCTCCATGACATCGGGAGGAGGTTCGGGAAGCGGCATCTGGGTCACGTTTCGGACGGGTACTCTTACATGATGGATCTCGGATACGACGATGCCGCGCGTATCTGCCTCACGCACTCGTTTAATGAAAGAAGCATCGACGGGTACGTCGGGAACCGTGATACGACGGATGAAGAGACGGCACTCATCGTGACGAAGCTCAAAGAAGCGGAGTTTGACGATTACGACAGGCTGATCCAGCTCTGCGACGCGATCGCCGGTGCAGAGGGCGTGATGGACATCATCGACCGGATGACGGACGTGAAAACGCGCTACGGGTCGTACGACCAGTCCAAGTGGGATACGAACCTCATGCTGAAGGACTATTTCGAGAAGCGGATGAACAAGGATCTCTATGAGGCCGTGGACAAGGCGCAATACAGACCGGGGGAGGACAGGAAATGAAGCTTGAAAGACTGACAGAGCGGATCTTTATATACCCGTATGAAGAAGAGCGGGACCGCCCAAATTTAAGCTATATTAAAGGGGACCGGTGGAGCCTCGCCGTGGACGCGGGCCATTCGGAGAGCCATACCCGGGAGTTCTACGAGGCGCTTTGCGAGGCCGGGTTACCGCTGCCTGCGCTGACCGTCCTGACGCACTGGCACTGGGACCATACGTTCGGCATGCACGCGGTACACGGGCTCTGTCTTGCCAATGAAAAGACGAACCGGCATCTTCTGGATTTTCGGGACAGGCTTGAAAAGGAGGGTCCGGAATTCTTCCTTGCGATGCACGAGAGCATCCGCCGGGAATATGCGGGCGGGAAGCCGGTCATCGTCACGCCGGCGGACATGGTCTTCCGGGGAGAGGTGCTCCTCGATGCCGGCAATTGCCCCATCCGGGTGTTTGAGGCGGAGGCGCCGCACACGGACGATTCGACCCTCATTGAGGTGCCCGGCGAACAGGTGCTGATCCTGGGCGACTCCACCGGCGGCACGTTCCCGGACTGGACGATGGACATGGCCCTGGCCGCGAAGCTTGCGGAAACTGTCCGGAAAATAAACCCGAAGCTGTGCATCGACGGGCACTGGACGCCGCTTACGCCGGAGGTCATCATTGAGGATCTTTTAGCAGGGGAGGGGTGAGCCCGTAACCGCAAAGAAAAAATTTTATAATCTTCAATAATCCTTCAATATACCTCCCTTACAATGAGCCCATCAAACGTAAGGGAGGTTTACTTATGAAGAACATAAAAAGAATTGCGGCGATGCTTCTTGTATGCATATTGATGACGGGGCTTCTGGGCTGCGGGAAGGATGAGGTGACGGAGACCGTGACCGTCACGGCTGTGAGTACTGCAGCGGGAACGTCCGTAAAGATGGAAACGAATGCTGCATCAGGCAATACGGCCGCGCAGACTGCGGAGGCAGTCACGGATCAGGATATCACGGCATCGGAAACCACGGAAAGCTTCTCGCTCACGTCGGAGGACGGCGCCTTCACGAATGAAGGGAATGTCTACACGATCACATCGGCGGGGACGTACGTCCTCTCCGGGCTGCTCACGGGGCAGGTCGTGGTGGACGCAGGAGAAGAAGATGAGGTCGTACTTGAGCTTTCAGGCGTTACCATCACGTACGGTGAAGATTCACCCATAAAGATCGTCTCCGCGGGCAGTGTGGACATCTCTGCGAAGAAGGACACGGAAAACGTGATCAACGACACGCGAAGCGCGAAGACCGCCGATGACGACTCCCGGGGCGAAGGCGCCGTCTACGCAACCTGCGACCTGAAGATTAAGGGCAGCGGCACGCTGGTGATCAATGCCTCGTACAACAACGGCATCCACACCACAAAGGACCTCACGATCCGGAAGCTCGCCCTGAAATGCACCGCGTACAATAATGCGGTCAAGGGCAACGATTCTGTAACGATAGAAAGCGGAACGGTGGTTTTGATCTCCTCGAACGGAAACGGAATCAAGACTGAGAATACAGACGTGAATAAGAATGGGGAGACCCGGGGCGACGTTACGGTCTCCGGCGGATCGGTCACCATATACGCTGCAGGCGACGGCATTCAGGCCGCCCACAATTTTGAACTCATGACAGGCGAAGACGGCGTCGCGCCTGCAGTCGTGATCTACACCGGATCCTACAGCGAATACACGGCGTCCGATGCTTCCACGACCTCGTATAAGGGAGTGAAGGTCCGGAACGAACTGAATATCCTGGACGGCAGCATCACTGTTGAAAGCTATGACGACGGCCTCCACGCGGATTACGGCACGTCCTTCGAGGACGGCACCGTAGGTCAGGGGACTGTCAACATCTCAGGCGGCACCGTCACGCTTACGGTCTATTCTCCGGAAGGGAAGACCATGGGCGGCATGATGGGACGCGGCGGCTGGGGAGGCCAGCAGACCGTATCCGGCGCCGATGGCATCCACGCAGACTACATGCTGAACATCTCCGGCGGCACGGTAGTGATCGACAGCGCATATGAAGGCCTGGAGGCCAACGTGATCAATATCTCCGGCGGCATGACCTACGCCTCCGCGAACGACGACGGCGTGAACGCATGCAAGGGCGTCACGACACCGCAGATCAACGTGACGGGCGGATACCTGGACGTGACTGTGGCGGCAAACGGGGACGTGGACGGCATCGACAGCAACGGAAATTATACGCAGACCGGCGGCGTGGTGATCACGAGAGGCCCGGCCAGCGATATGGCGGCGGCCATCGACGCGGACGGACAGGTCGCAGTGACCGGCGGCACGCTGATCATCTTAGGCTACGGCAGAGTCAGCACAGGCGGAAGCGTCAGATCGGTCTCACTTTCCCTGCACTCTGCAGGAAGCCACACCGTGACAGTGAACGGCACGTCATACACCTTTACGAACGGAAGCTCGTACGGAAGGACCATCTGTTTAAGCGACGGAACGGTCAGCGGCAGCTGAAACATAAGTCACGTCCTGATCTCAAGAGTTTCCTCAAGCGATCCGTCGTCCTCATAGATGATATAATCCCTCACCGACAGCCGGACCTCCTGTCCGGCTGTCATGCTTTTGTACGCATATCCGTCCGTGATCACGCGCACCAGCGTTTCGCCGATCCGCACGCGGCAGTCGTCCACGTCGCCCATGTAGTACTGCGCTTCCAGCGTCCCGTAAAGCTCTCCGTCCGCTGAAAACAGGAGGTTCTCCGGACGTACGGCCACATAAACCTTGCCGCGGAGATCGCCCGCGTACGCGATGGACTCTCCGGAAAGCTCCGGCAGCACGATCCTGCCCGGTTCAGCTTCTCCCTTGAAGAACTCCACCTTCCCGAGGAAATCCGCCACAAAGGGGTTCGCCGGCTTGTTGTAGACTTCTTCCGGCGTGCCCGCCTGCTGCAGCCCGCCGCGGTTGAGCACGAAGATCCGGTCGCTCATGGCCATCGCTTCCGTCTGGTCATGTGTCACGTAGATCACCGTGATCCCCAGGGCTTTCTGCAGCCGCTTGATCTCAAACCGCATGGATTCGCGGAGCTTCGCGTCCAGGTTCGAGAGCGGCTCGTCCAAAAGAAGGAGCTGAGGCTCGGCCACCAGGGCGCGCGCCAGCGCGACCCGCTGCTGCTGGCCGCCCGAAAGCTGGGAGGGGAGGCGTTCCGCGTATTTTTCGAGGTGCATGAGTGAAAGGGCCTGCCTGACCCGCGACTTCGTCTCCTCTTTTGACACCTTTTTGATCGTGAGCGGGTAGGCGACGTTATCGTAGACCGTCATGTGGGGCCACACCGCGTAGCTCTGGAACACCATGCCGATCCCCCGCTTTTCCGGCGGCACGAACGTCTTTCCGCCGCATATCAGAACGTCATCGAACCAGATCTCCCCGGACGTAGGCTTCTCAAACCCTGCGATCATCCGGAGAATGGTCGTCTTGCCGCACCCGGACGGCCCGAGAAGCGTCACGAATTCTCCGTCCCGGATGACCTCGTCCAGATCATTTACGACGGTACTTTCCCCAAATGATTTTACCAGGTGCTTCAGTGTGACTGATCCCATAGTGTGTCCTTTCATATGTTCGCGGCGGCGCCGGACGGATGATCCCGCGGCAGTGCACCGGATCGGGAACTTTGCGGCAATGTGTCAGATCGAGAACTTCCCTTTCGTTACACGGCCGAGCAGGGAGTTTATAAGTACGATGAACAGCAGGATACCCATGGCCATGGCGCAGCTCATCGGCTGGCTGGTAAAGGTCCAGTATTCATAGAGCTCGAAGCCGATGGTCTTTGTGGAGCCCGAGTAGAGGAGCGTGGTCATGGAAAGTTCGTAAAAGCTCGGGATGAAGATCAGGAACCAGCCTGCGGCAATAGACGGGAAGATCAGCGGCCCCGTGATCCGCCGCATGGTGCGGAACCAGCCGGCGCCGGCGATCTGCGAGCTTTCCTCGAGCGAGGCGTGGACCTGGCTCATGCTGGACGACACGGTACGCATCCCCATCATCAGGTATTTCACGAGGTATGCCACGATCATGATGTAGGCTGTTCCGTAGATGTTGATCCCGTAGTTCCCCCGCATGGTCATAATGAGCCCGAGTGCGATGACCACGGACGGCGTCCCGGACCCCAGCGTGATCAGGAACGTGGGAATGGACCGGCCCTTAAGCTGCGTGCGCTGCTGCAGATAATTCATGACGATGGCGATCACGATGCCGATGAGGGCCGCCGCAGTCGCATAAACAAGCGAATTTTTCAGGCAGTGCAGCGTCTCGTTCCTGTTGAACACGGTAGTCCAGTTGGCCAGCGTAAAGTTGCCGGAAGCGAGCACGCTCTTGCCCACGTCGGTCTTAAAGGAAGTCAGCAGGATGGTCGCGAACGGGAGCCCGATCACGACGATGGCGAACAGGGACACAAGGATCGTGAGCGGCCAGCGGAAGCGGCGGAGGTGGACCAGCGTGGGCTTCACGGACTTGCCGGACACCGTGATGTACTGCTTTTTCGCGAGCACCACGTCCGAGATCAGCAGGATCAGGAGCGCGAGGGCCATGAGCAGCACGGAGAGCGCCGTAGCGTCCGTGAGCCCCTGCTGCCCGAGCGACGTATATTCCACAATGCGGGTCGTGATGGTGTTGACGTTTCCGGGCTTTCCGACGATCGACGGGATCCCGTAGCAGCTGGCCGCGCTCACGAAGACCAGCAGGGCGCCTGCAAGAAGCGACGGCGTCATGAGCGGCAGATCGATCCGGAACACCGTCTTAAGCGGCGACGCCCCGGACACGCGGCTCGCGTCCTCCAGCGTGGGGTCCATCTTCTCCATGGCCCGGCTGATGGTAATAAAGGCGTACGGGAAATAAAAGCTCGTGAGGACCCAGATGAGGCCCGGCAGGCTGTAGACGTTTAAAGGTCCGGGTGCATCCGAAAGGCCGAAGAGCGTCCTGAGCCACTGGTTGACAGCGCCCACGTTCGGGTTCATCAGACGGAGCCACGCCATGGCGCCCACATACGGCGGGACCATATAGGAGATCACGAAGAGCGAACGGAAAAATTTCCGCCCGTAGAGGTTTGTCCGCCCGATGAGGAACGCCAGGGGAAATGCGATGGCCGTCCCGAGGACCATGGTGGCGAGCGACGCGATCACCGTGTTCTTTACAGCTTCCAGATTGAGCGGGTACGTGAAAAGGCGTTCCAGTGTGGACAGGGAGAACCCGCCCTCCGGGAACAGCGCCTTGACGACGATGTGTACAAGCGGCAGGATCAGGAAGACGGCCAGGAAATCGATGATGAGAAGGATCAGGATCCACTTCACGGAGAAGGCCCAGTTCCGCCCGGCGGCCATCATGAGCGCAAGGAGAAGCACGTCAAGCATGAGGAGGCACCCAATAAGGATGATGGTGCTGCCGTTCCCTAAGAAGAGCCGGGAGAAGCCGTTCACTTTGCCGGAAGCGATCATATTCACGGCCGTATGCTGCTGTTCGCTTCCCCGCACGCTTTTCTTGAACTGAGTGACGTGGTCATTTATGTCCGTGACCGCGGAGCCTGCGCGCGTCATGAGGAGCTGGGTCAGCATAGCTTGGCGTTCGATACCGGTAAGGCCTGAGACCAGGCTCTCTAAAGAGGCGGGAAGCGCATGGCTTTCATCCGTGATGCAGCGGAGGAGTTGAGACTCAAGCTCTTCGTCAGAAACTGCTGTGATCTGCTTCTTTTCAGCAGAGCTGAGCTTCGGTCCGGCCGTGAGATAAGAAGCGAAGAGGACCTTCGCGACGTATTCTTCACCGGTTTCCGGGGCGTCCGTCTGCCATGCGTCCTGATAGAGATCTTCCCAGACGGTGGAAACGCCAGCGCGTTCCTCCTCTGTGAGATTCCTAATCGCCGGCAGGAGCTTTTCGCTATAGGCCTTGTCCGTGTCCCGGGTCAGCCTGTAAATAGAATCAAAGCTGCTTTCAGAGGTGAAGCCCGATTCGTCATAGAGAGATTTCCCGCGGACGCCCATAATGACCAGGAAAGCCCCCAGAAAAAGCAGGACGGCAAGACACAGCTTTACTGCCGCGGGTCCGGATATTCGGTTTTTATGACGCTGATCCGTCTGCGCTCTGTGATCCATGTCCTGCCTTCCTGTCTTCTTCAGCCGGTGACTGCGCCTTCCCGGCGCTTTTTGCTGCTTCTGTCCTTAGTTCGTAACCTTTTCCGTCCAGAGGTTATTGATCTCCTCACGGTTATGGTAAGCCTTCTCCCAGTCGACGCCCATGTCCATCTCGATCAGTTTATTGGTGTCGATGGAGTTTTTGGGGTACTCGGTCTCATCGGCCAGTACGGAGTGCATGTAGGCCTTCATGATGATCTCCTGTGCTTCGTCGGAGAGCATCCACTGCGCGACGGCTTCGGCAGCCTCGGTATTCACGTTCTTGGAGTACTCCTCCGCCACGATCATGACCGTGGACGGGACCAGGATGACGCCGTCCTCGGGGTAGATCACCTGAAGATTCGTGACGGTGTTCCCCTTCTGCTCCTCATCATCGATCGCCTTCAGAATAGACTCCTCCAGAATCATGATGGCGGCGCATTCACCGCTCTGGAGCTTTGCGATGGCGGTAGAGCCGGACTCGCGCATGACCTTGTTTTCACTGAGCTTGTCCAGATATTCTTCGCCGTACTTGTCAAGGAGCGCCACT
>JAFRVD010000024.1 GCA_017441825.1 Lachnospiraceae bacterium | reverse complement strand
GAAAGACTGATACGCTCAGGCCTTTATGATCTAGCCATCGCGTACCAGTCAGTGCACATCAACTATTGAAACCGCCGTGTACCGAACGGTACGCACGGTGGTGTGAGAGGACGGGGGTTAATCACCCCCTCCTACTCGATTGTACGCCTGACAGCTATGGTCAGTTCCTGCTTGTCACCGCCTTTTTCTTCCAGCCGCCCGTAAAGTACCGGGTGAATGAGATCAGGACCGTCATGACCCAGCCGCAGGGGATCGCATATGCAATGCCGAAGAAGCCTAATCCAACAGCCAGCGCAAAGACGTAGGCCATGATGCAGCGCGTTACGAGGTCGCCGATCATTGAAAGCATGGAGAAGATCGAATCTCCGGTGCCCCGGAGGAACGAGACCATGATCTGCGAAACACCGTGGATGATCACGAACGGCGCCCAGATCCGCATGAACTTCGCACCGATCTCGATGACCTCCTTGTCGCTTTCATTCACGAAAAGCTTCATGAGGTTCGGTCCGAACAGGTAGATGACTGCGGCAAGGATAATGCCGATGACAACGCCGAGGCCCATCGACTGCCACATGCCGGATTTCGCGCGGTCCTGTCTCCCTGCGCCAATATTCTGGCCGACGAACAGGGATAAGCCCTGAGACACGGACATCACGGGCAGGTTGCAGATCATCTCCATCTTATTGGCGGCTGTATAAGACGCGATGGAGGCCGAGCCATAGGAATTGATGAGCCGCTGGACCGCCAGCATGCCGATCGAAGAAAGCCCCGTCTGGAGCGACGAAGGAATACTCAGCCTGAGGATCTCACGGCTTAAAGTCCGGTCGAACCGGATGTCCTTCGCACTGATCTTGAAATACTCATTGGTCCTGTGGACGTAGATAATACAAAGAGTGACCGAGACAGCCTGCGCGATCACTGTCGCGATGGCCACGCCCTTGACGTCCAGGTGCAGAACCAGCACGAAGAACAGGTCGCCGGCAATGTTTAAAAGCGACGCGATGATCAGGAAAATGAGCGGCGTTACGGAATCGCCCATCGACCGCAGGAAAGAAGCGAAGAAGTTGTACAGCGCGAGGAAAATACAGCCTGCGGAGAAGATGCGGAAGTACGCGACCGTATCCGCCAGAATGTTGTCCGGAACACTCAGAAGATGCATGATCTGAGGCGCGAAAGTGACCGAAAGCACGGAGATCGCAAGCGAAAGGCAGACCAGCATGATGGCGGTGGTCACTATGGTCGGACGGATCCGCTCCTTCCGGTTCGCGCCAAGGAACTGGGAAGCCACCACGGAAGCGCCCATGTTGAACCCTGCCATAATGCCGATCAGGAACTGCACGAGCGGCGAACAGGTGCCCACGGCAGCCAGGGCGTCTGCGGAAACGTACTTTCCGACGATGATCGAATCTACCAGATTATAAAACTGCTGAAATACGAGGCCGAGGAAGATCGGAAGACAGAATTTTAAGAGGCGGCCTAAGATCGGCCCCTCCGTCATATCGACTTTTCTTGACTGGAGTTTCATAGGGTTTCCTCACTTTTTACTAGTTACATTCCTCATTATAGTATAATTCTGTCTTTGTTGACAACCGAATGACACAATTTTATAATCAAAAGAGATAATAATGATGCTGGAAAAGCGGCACAGGAGGATTCTATGATCAGGGAGATCACCATAGACGAAGAGAAGCGGGAGATATCCAGAAAGATCCTGGAGGGGCTTCAGGAGTGGTTTGCCGTCCCGGAGTCGCGGGAAGCGTATATTGCAGGCAGCGCCGGCAAGATCTTTTTCGCGGCGTTTGACGACGATGAAGAAACGCCCATCGGCTTCCTGTATCTCAAGGAGACCGGAAAGGAGACCGTGGAGCTTGCGGTGATGGGCGTCGCAAAGGAGAAGCACCGCCGGGGAACCGGGAAGAAGCTTTTTGAAGCAGCAAAGAAGCGCGCCGGAAAGCTCGGCTATGACTACCTGCAGGTAAAGACCGTACAGGAGGGCATGTACCCGGACTACGATGACACGAACAAGTTTTACCGGGCGCTCGGCTTCAAGGAGTTCGAGGTCATTCCGGAGATCTGGGGAAAGGACAACCCCTGCCAGATCTATATAATGAGTCTCTGATAAAACGTACCGTAAAGATCTCTCCGTGAGAATTAAGTATTGCACATAGTCAAATGGAGAAAGGAGCAGCATAGATGAAGTTTCGCGATTATGAACTGGTTTTCCAGAATGGCGGTGTGACCATAGAAAAGGACGGCAAGGTCCTGTATTTTAACCACAGGCCCGTGCATGTGACAGTGAAAAATGAGGCGGCGATGCTCGTCTTTTCCGACTGCGCGTACGCGTCTGTCTCTGAAGGCGACGAAGAGACGGAAGCCCGCGGAAAGTACGTGACGGACAACGGATCCGTCCTTTCCTTCCTCGACCGCTACAGTGTGGAAGGAGAGCTTATCCGGATCTCCCGCGCCGTGACAGTGGAAAAGGCGGACCCCAGGGACCTTGGCTTTTCCACGAAGATCTTTTTCTATCAGCTGCAGTCCCAGGAACTCACGGACTATGAGTATTTCTCTCCCGGACAGTGGTACCTGAACAACGAATACGCGGGACCGTACTCCCTCGGAAAGCGCATGGATCTCCAGTATTACTACCGGAAAGAAACCTATTCGGGCCTGCCGATGTTCGCCATGCGCCACAAGGCGACCGGCGAAACGATCGCGATGTCCCGCTGGGCTTCTGATGCGACGCTTCCGTCTCTCGACAGGACCGCTACTGAGAACTATGCCTACGTCGACCCGAAGATCACCGTCGGCTCCTTCGGCGTGTCTAACGCCCGCCCGGAGGCCATGACCTACACCTATTACGGGCACGCGTTTCAAACGCCGCTCCCGTATGTGGAGTGCGACGGCGTCTCACTGGATTACGTCTATCCGGGAGTGAACGGACAGATGCCCGTCCAGGGCCGCGGCCCGTTCAACGTGGAGCAGCCGCTTACGAACATCACATGGGTCCATCCCATGCGGAAGGGCTTCCAGCAGCACTACGCGGTAGCGGTATCCTGCAGCTCATATGAAGACTTCGGCTCGATGATGAAGGCGACCTGGCGGGAGACCTACCGGAGGCTCAAGGACCGGCTGTTCCAGGTCGACAACGAGGAGCTTTTCCACAACATGATGCGCTTCTTAAAGGCCGTTACGAAGCGCTTCGGCGACGACTGGGGCACGCCCTTTGTGGCCCAGCTTCCGGATTTCGACCCGAACTCGTTCTCTGCGGAGATCGGCTTTGTGGGCCAGCAGGCGGGCATCGGCTACCAGCTCCTCAGGTGGGGCACGATGGAGAACGATCCCGAGGCGATCGAAAAGGGCATCGGCATCCTGAACACCTGGGTGAGCCACGTGACGGAGGACGGCTGCCCCGTCAACTGGTACCACCTTTCCGTTCACGAGACGGAGCCGCAGCCTCTTTGGGTCCGGCAATTAGGCGACGGACTGGAGGCTGTCCTGGACGCTTATGTATTTGAGAAGAAGCACGGCCGGGAGCACATGGAATGGCTGAATTACTGTGTTCTGGCAGCCGACTGGCTTTTACCGCTCCAGGAGAAGGACGGCAGCTTCCGGCGCGCGTATTACTATAACGGCAAAATGTGCCTGGATTCAAAGGCGTCCACGCCGTGCATCGTCCGGTTCTTCCTGCAGCTTTACCTTGTGACAGGGTGGAAGGAGCTTCGGGAGGCCGCTGTCCGCGCCGGCGAATGGGCCTATAAACACCAGTACCTCGGCTTTGAATACCGCGGCGGCACCTGCGACCAGACAGACGTCATGGACAAGGAGTCCGGGATCTACGCGATGTTCGCGTTCACTGCACTCTACGACGTCACGAAGGAAGAAAAGTGGCTGAAAGCAGCCTGCGGCGCGGCGGACTACGTGGAGACTTTCACCTTTGTGTGGAGCTTCCCCGTCGATATGCCGTATCCCTGCCATCCGTTCGCGCGGTACCACATCTCCGGGACCAGCAACGTGACGGTCGGGTTTGGCGGCGGGGACGTCTACATGGCGGCGTGCTCATATGCATATTACCGCCTGTGGCTCCTTTCCGGAGACGAGCAGTACCGTGATTTCGCGGAATTCATCCACAAAAATGTGAAGCAGGCGAATGACATCGACGGAAGCTCGGGCTATAAATACATCGGCCTCGTGAACGAGGGCGGCTCCATTTCGGAGCAGCAGTACCGCGGACGCTACCACTGGCTTCCCTGGTGCACCTTTGTGGAGGTGGACCCGGCGTCCCGGATGTACGACACGTTCGGCGTTTATGAAGTCGCCGATGCTGAAAAGCTCCCGTCAGAGGAGCGCAAGGCGCGGAACGAGATCTACAAGAACTATTGGCCGGCGGAGTGATGAGCTGTTCGCAGGGAAGAAGGGCCTGGGGATACGCATAAGGGGTAAGTACATACATGACACAGGAAGAAACAGGCATCGAGGTGCTCCGGGCGGAAGAAGAGTGGCAGCGGGCCGGCGCGTATTCAGTGAGGATCCAGGGGATGAACCGGCAGTACCACATTTCGCTCCGGGAGGAGTTTGACGAACACGACTGCGAGGGGACGAAGTACATCGTCCTCCTGGACGACGGATACCCGTTCGCGACCTGCCGCTTTTATGAGACCGGACCGCGCAGTGCGGTCCTCGGCCGCGTGGTGGTGCTTCCCGAATACCGCGGGAAGGAGCTGGGCCGCCTCACCGTTACGGAAGCTGAAAAGTGGGCGGGGGAGCTCGGATACCGGGAGATCGTGATCGACAGCCGGGTCGAAGCCGTCCGCTTCTATGAAAAGCTCGGGTATTCCCATGTGGATGATACCATCGTAAAAAGCGGAAACTTCGACTGCATCCGGATGCATAAGCTGCTTCCGGAATAGAACTGTATCAGGATCCTGCCGCGGACCGGAATGCAGCAGGAGAAAAATAAAAATATGAGGAGACGAGTATGACAAAAGAAGAGATCCTGAGCAACCAGGCGCTGTACCAGCACATGCTGTTTTACAGCCCGCTCAACAAAAAGCCGACGTTTGAGATGATAGACGGCGAGCCGAAGATCGAGTACTTCGACGAAAAGCAGGGCGTACGGGTCCTGGACTACGGCAAGGCGGAATTCAACTTCCTTGCGCCGGACGCGAAGAGCGTCACCGTGAAGGGCTGGGGCAGCTCCATGCCGAAGGAATACACGCTGGAAAAGGTCGAAAACGGCTACTGGCAGGCCGTTGCAGACGACATTCTTCCGGGCTTCCACTATTGCGACTTCTACGTGGACGGCGTCCGTACGGTGAACCCGCTCGCGCCTGTGGGCTACGGCAGCTTCCGCGTCACGAACTTCTTTGAGATGCCCGCCCCGGATTCCGCGTTCTGGCTTCTTCAGGACGTTCCCCACGGCGATGTCCGCATGGAACTCTACGAATCGAGCGTCAACCACCGCACGAAAGCCTGCTTCGTCTATACGCCGGCGGGCTACGACGAACATCCCGAGAAGCGGTACCCGGTACTCTACATCCAGCACGGCGTGGGAGAGAACGAGACAGGCTGGGTCTGGCAGGGCAAGCTGAACTACATCGCGGACAACCTGATTGCAGAAGGCAAATGCGAAGAGATGATCATCGTCATGAACAGCGGATACGCGTTCGTGGACGGAGAGATCAACATGTTCCTCCCGGGCGACTTCGAGAAGGAGCTTACGGAGGACTGCATCCCCTTCATTGACGGCAAATTCAGGACGAGGACCGATAAGGACCACCGGGCGATCGCCGGTCTTTCACTCGGAAGCTCCCAGGCGTATTCGATCGGCCTGCACCACAGAAAAGACCTGTTCTCGTACGTGGGCGTCTTCTCCGGCGGCGTCGGAAAATCCGGCATGTTCGGCGACTTTGACGTAAGCGACGCCTTTGAAGACGGCGATGCCTTCAACCGGGACGTGAGGATCCTCTTTGTCTCCTGGGGCACGCACGAGCCCATGGGGGAGAAGAACGTCGAATTCCTGAAAGAGATGGAAGAAACAAAGGGCATCCATGCGGTCACCCACACCCATGAGGGGTGGCACGAGTGGGACGTCTGGCGTTATGCGGCGGCGGCATACATGCAGCTGCTGTTCAGATAAGGAGGTGCTCTTATGAATCAGGCTTATTATTCCTATCCGTTATTTTTCGACGATGTACATAAGGAACTGATCTGGGGCGACCGCTCGAAGACCGGCGCCTACAAGCCCCTTCGCCAGGGTGCGGAGATCCTTCCGGACGGCAAGGTAAAACTGAACTTTATCGCGCCGGAGAACGCGGAGACCATCACCGTGAAGGGCTGGGGCGGCTCGATGCCGAACACATATGAGCTCAAACCTGACACGGACGGTTACTGGTCCTGCATTGCCGACGATATCCGCGACGGCTTCCACTACTGCGATTTCTATGTCAACGGTGTGAAGACGCCGAATATCCTGATGCCCTACGGCTACGGCGGATTTACCCCGGCCAACTTTTTCGAGGTGCCCGGCGGCATCGACCCGGAGCTCTACCTCCTGAAGGACGTTCCGCACGGGTCGGTCCGGATGTGCCTGTACCCCTGCACGATGACCGGGAAGACCCGCATCGTCTGGGTGTACACGCCTCCGAAGTACGATGAGGAGCCGGAAAAGCGCTATCCGGTACTGTATCTCCAGCACGGGGGCGGGGAGAACGAGATCGGCTGGGTCTGGCAGGGCAAGATCAACTTTATCGCGGACAACCTGATCCACGAGGGGAAGATCGAAGAGATGATCATCGTCATGAACGACGGCTACGCCTTCCATCCGGACGGAACGGGCAACCATGCGATGGGCGACATCGACGAAGTCCTCACGGAGGATTGCATTCCCTTCATCGATCAAAAGTTCCGTACGATCCCGGACCGTCACCACCGGGCGATGGCCGGCCTTTCCATGGGCGCCATGCAGTCGAATATGGGTGTTTTCCGGAACCTTGACTGGTTTGCGAACGTCGGCATGTTCAGCGGCGGTTTCCGTCCGAAAGGGGACAATTACGACCTCACAGAGGTGTTTGAAGATCCGGAGAAGTTCAATGAATGCTTCGACGTTTGCTTCATAGCCTCAGGCGAGCAGGAGCAGCCCATGTGCGACGAGCTCCGGGAGACCGTCAAAAAGCACAATGATATCGGCGTGCACACGGTATTCTATTCCTGCCCGGGCTACCACGAGTGGGACACCTGGCGGAATGCGGTAAGACACTTCATGGAGCTTCTGTTCAGGTGATCAGCCTTCCCCCTCCGGAGGTGGCCCGGAGGGCCGGATGAGGGGTCGACCTCATCAGTCAGTCCGGGCTTTCCCACGAAGGAAAGCCCGGACTGACAGCTTCCCCTCGAAGGGGAAGCCTTTTTAATTTTGTTACACTGTAAGATACAGTTTCATATGTCGTGATTAAGGGTGAAAGGAGGTGCTGATGTATGGAAGATCATGAGATCGTCCGGCTGTACTTTATGAGAAGCGAGCAGGCGATCGCGGAGTCGCAGGCGAAATACGGGGCATACGTAGGCGCCGTCGCCCGGAATATCCTGAAGACCCGCGAGGACGCGGAGGAGTGCGTGAACGACACCTGGTTCCACGCGTGGAACGCGATGCCGCCGCATAAGCCTGCGGTTCTTTCCTCGTTCTTCGGGAAGATCACGCGGAACTTAGCCTTTGACCGCTATAAGATGCTTCATCGGGAAAAACGAGGCGGCTACGAGGTCGATCTCGTGCTGGACGAGCTGTCCGAGATCGTTTCGGGACAGGACGATCCTGAGCATAAAGTCATGGCGGAGGAGCTTTCAAGGGAGATCGGCCGGTTCCTTAAAAAGCTCCCGCAGGAAAAGCGGTACATGTTTATCCTGCGCTACTGGTACGCGATGGATATCTCTGAGATCGCCTCGCGGTTCAGGACGTCCAGGGACAATGTTTCCGTGATCCTCTCCCGTATACGGAAGCAGCTGAAGGCTTATCTCACCGAAAGGGGGTACGACATATGAAAAAAGAGGAACTGTTTGAAATACTTGGCGGCATCGATGAAGCCGAAGTGGAGAAGGCGGGACAGTACGCCGCGAAGAAGCAAGCGGTCAGGATCCGCTGGGGGATCCTTGCGGCCTGCGCCGCGGTGATCCTGCTTGCGGTATTCGGCATCCCGGCGCTCCGGAACGCGCGTAAAGGATCCGGCGGCGTGCTGATCGTGAAGGCGGCGTACCCGGAAGGAGTGGCGGCCGGGATGGACGCACAGGAATTTGCGGAAAGCGAAGAGCACTGGAACTGGTGGAAAGGGTACAGGGATAAGGTCGGGCAGACCGCAGCGCTTTACAACGACATGGAAGAATATGACCGCGCGGTCATGAAGGAGATCCTTACAGGGGACGATAATACGGTCTGTTCGCCTCTCAATACGTATATCGCGTTAGCGATGCTCGCGGAGGCCTCCGACGGAAACACGCAGGCCCAGGTCCTTCATCTTCTGGACGTTCCGGACCTTGCGACCCTCCGGGCGAAGGTCTCCGCCATGTGGGAGAACAACTGTGTGGACACGCCTATCCTCACGAGCCGCCTCTCGAATTCACTGTGGCTCAGCAAGACCATGAAATACAACGAGGATACGCTGAACTGCCTTGCGGAGACCTATTACGCGTCTTCCTTCCGCGGGACGCCCGGGTCTGACGAGATGAACGAGGCGCTCCGGAGCTGGACCGATGAGAACACCGGAGGCCTGCTCAAGGAGTATACGAAAGACATGCGTGTCAACAAAGATCTCGTGATGGACATCGTTTCGACGATCTATTACAAGGCAGAATGGCTGAACAGCTTTTCGCCTGAACTTACGGCAGCGGAAACGTTCCACGGGACGAAGGGCGATACGGAAGTGCGGATGATGCATCTCACGGATATGGCGGAGGTCTACCGGACGGACAAGTTTACGGCGCTCAGCATGAATCTTTATGACAGCGGTGCGATGTATTTCTATCTGCCGCAGGAGGGTACGGACGTGGAGAGCCTGCTGTCCGACCCGGACCTCTTCAAAGCGGCTGTGTTCGATGAGAACGATCCGAACAGATCCGTCCCGATGGTCAACATTTCAATCCCGAAGTTCAGGGTCTCCGCGAAGACGGATCTCAAGGATGTCCTCGCCCGCTTAGGCGTCACGGACGCGCTTGACCCGATGCTTTCGGATTTCAGCCCGCTGACCTCGGACCGCGATGACATTTACCTTGCCAAGGCGGATCACGCGGCTATGGTCGAGATCGACGAGTACGGCGTTACGGGCGCCGCGTACACGGAGCTCGAGCTGGACGGCGCGGGTGCCGCACTCGAGATCATGGATTTTACGCTGGACCGTCCGTTTTTGTTCCTTTTGACCGGGAAGGACGGATCCGTGCTGTTCTCCGGCATCGTCCGGAATATCGACTGAAAGGGCCGTTTTCGGGCCTTACAGAGGCAACAGAAAGGACCCGCAGGTATTCACCTGCGGGTCCTCTGTTTATGGGTATTAAGTCTGTTCTGTGATACACAGGAGCTGAGGAGGCAGCGGATCGCGTGTTGAGATATTCAGGGTGCTGAGGAGGCAGCGGATCGCGCAGGGAGGATTTTTCTGCTCCCGGAGCGACCGCTGCGACGAAAGCACCCGTCCGGATTACCCGAGAACGACCTTGACTTCTACTTCCTTCGCATCCTCTGCCGGCGGAATGACGTTGCCGTCGATCTTCTTGCCGTTCACGTACATTGCGGAGACACCCTTCTGAACGTGCGCGCTGTTGTCCACGGTGATGTTGTACTTCACGCCGCGGAACACGCGGGTCGCCTTGAAGCCATCCATCGTATCCGGAATGCACGGATCTACCCTGAGGCCGGAGAGCGTGGGCTGGATGCCCAGGATGTACTGGCTGATGGCCGTGAAGGTCCATGCAGCGGTACCGGTCAGCCAGCTGTTCTTGCCTTCGCCGAAGGTAGGCGCATCCACGCCCGCCACCATCTGGCAGTAGACGTACGGCTCGGTCCTGTGGATCTCGCTGATCTCCTCGAGGTAGACCGGGCAGGTCTTCTTGAAGACCTCGAACGCACGGTTGCCGTGGCCGAGCCCGGTCTCCGCGCAGACGATCCACGGATTGTTATGGCAGAAGATGCCGGCGTTCTCCTTGTATCCCGGAGGATAGGAGCTGATCTCGCCGAGCTCTACGTGATATTTGGTGTAAGCCGGCTGATGGAGCACGATGCCGAACTTGGAATCCAGCCGTTTTTCAACGCTTTCGAGCGCCTTGGCAGCCTTGCCGTCATCAATGCCGATGCCGGCCATAACGCACATGCCCTGCGGCTCAATGAAGATCTGGCCTTCCTCGCAGACGTGGCTTCCCACGGGCTTGCTGAACGCGTCGTACGCACGGATGAACCACTCGCCGTCCCAGCCTGCGTCTTCCACGATCTTCACCATTTCCGCAACATTGGCGCGTACTTCCGCGGCTTCTTCCGTAAGGCCTTTCGCCTCGCAAAGCTCAGCGTATTCATTGCCGTAAAGGACGTACATGCCGCCGATGAAGACGGATTCCGCGACAGGTCCCTCGCTGGGTCCGAAGGTCTGGAAGCTTTCGCCCGGCTCCTCGGAGAAGCAGTTCAGATTCAGGCAGTCGTTCCAGTCCGCACGGCCGATGAGCGGCAGATTGTGCGGTCCGCGGGTCTTTGTGGTGAACGCGAAGCTCCTTCTTAAGTGCTCCATGAGAGGCACTGCCTTAGAGAAGTCGCTGTCGAACGCGCACGGCTCGTCCAGGATCGAGAAGTCCCCGGTCTCGCGGATGTACGCGACCGTGCCGGCGATCAGCCACAGCGGGTCG
>JAFRVD010000023.1 GCA_017441825.1 Lachnospiraceae bacterium | reverse complement strand
TGATGCTGAGGGAAGACCCTTCCTGATGCGTGTATACACGGAAAACAACACGACACCTTCTGACTACTATTACCTGTACAACGGCCAGGGAGACGTAACCGGTCTGATTGACAGCAGCAACAGCACTGTAGTACATTATACCTACGACAGTTGGGGGAAGATGGTCAGTGTGACTGACACGACGAGTGCCTCCATCAGCACCTTGAATCCATTCCGATACAGAGGATACATATACGACCCGGAGACGGAGCTGTACTATCTCCAAAGCAGGTACTATGATGCGGAACTGGGAAGGTTCATCAGTCCTGAACCAAATGCATATGCAGGAAGTTTTGATATTGGTGCAGGAATCAGGGGATATAATGTTTATTCCTACTGTGCAAATGATCCGGTAAATCACTTTGACCCTACAGGAGAGTTTTTGTTAGCTCTGGCAATTGGGGCGCTTGTAGGCGCAGTCATTGGAGGGACTGTAGGAGGAGTGATCGCTAATCAGGCAGCAAAATCATCCGGAATGACTGGTACCGAACTAAAAGATGCAACAATCAGGGGAGTATTGAAAGGAGCTGCCATAGGTGGAATTGCAGGAGGGCTGATTGGAGCAACTGGGAGTGTTCTTATTTCTGCAGATTATGGGTTAGAAGCGTTGCTGGCACAGCGATGGTCACAGCTGATTTATCAATTTTAGCAAGAGCAACAGAAGTAACATGTTTACAGATAAAGAAAAGTACAATTGATGGTGACAACAGATATCAGGCATCAAATGACTGTATGAATGCTGTTTTTAGTAATGGGTACAGTATTTTAGCGCCAACTAGAATAAAGCCAATGACTACAACTGCTTCGTACATGATCACGAATATACATGATATTGTATTTAAACACAAACTATATAATACAATATTGCCAGGTAAGTTTTTAATGTCTACGGGAGGAAAATGGATTCCATATGGTTTTGCTTTGCTTGCTTGGGGAAAAACCCTAATATCAATACTATGTAATGATCCTATAAAAAGAGCGAAAAAAAGAGGATATCAATTAAAATGACAAGATTTATTGGCGTAATTTTAATTATAATTGAAATAGTACTTTTTGGAATAGTTATATTTATAGGAGGGCTTGAATGGTTATTAGGGCCCGAACATTTGAAAGATATTCTACAGAAAAATAACTTTCCATTGAGCTTTAAGCAGTTAAAATTATTCTTCTACATCATTGTAATACTGATTATTATTCAAATTTTGAGAGAAAAAATGAATGGATTATAATTATATAGAGACATATTATGCCAAATTGTAAATCTTAATTCTTTTCTGGGGCTGTCGCACTAAGGTGCGCAGCTCCTCGCTATTTTTGAAGTTAATTCACATAAACGAATAAAGACAACAGTTAAAATCGTTGATAAAACTGACGATGTTGTGGATGCATATTTGTAAGTGTCCTCGCGCGTTCGCTAGTTCAAATACCAGGGATCATTACAACGAGAATAACTATGCGACATTTTGCAGGATTACATCATCTTGCGTTGAATAATTCGGATTTTATTGCATATGCGACATTTGATTTTTATTATTATTGTGACATATTTTAATGGATTGATTCATCATAGAATCTGTAAATTAATAAGAAGTACAGAAATTAATAACAAATTATTTCCAAAGCATTATTGTACAATTTCAGTTGTATTTCAAAAACTTTGCAGAATTAAGACAAGCTATAATTTGATACCGAGAGTTTATAAAATCATGCTAATTATGAACATGTTAATATGGATTATGATATTCTTATGTGCAATTACCGCATTCTGGGGAGAAACTGTTTTTGGAATTGTATTTAGTATAGTCTTTATAGTTGAGAGTGTTGTAATATTGACTGTATATATTTCCAGAGGAATATTTCAGAAGAATAGGACGGGTCTAAATGACAAAACTAAATAATAAAAAGACATTGAGATTGTCCAAGCTTTTTTTATATGTAGGTTTATTTGGCAACGTTTTTTTTGCGTTTTTATGGTTTGTAAGTGTACGGACTGAAGGCATGGATATACTGTTTCATATCATATATGGCTTTTTTGAATTAATAGGTCTTATCCTTATGATGTCATATTTGATTTATAGCATTACCTATGATGATAATGAGTTTACGGTGCGAAACATACTGGGAATAAAACATACTTACCGGTATGATCAAGTCACAGGAATAGAGATTGAAAAGGGTAAGCAGACAAAGCTCGTAATAGGGAAGAAAAAGTATGTGATAGACTTTTTCCATATAGGAACACGGGTGTCAGTAGGAGAAGCGATTACTGGAGATAGCTGGGAACTTCAGAACTATGCATTTCAAAGTCTAAAACAAAGATATGGAAACGATTACAAGAAATACATTAAGTACATAACCAAAACATCATAAGAAGAATATAATAAAAGCAATAAATATAGTAAGATCCTTGGCGAAATAGAATGAGAGGACGATTATTATGCTACAGCGAAAGTCTTTACAGCCCCATGAGATTCGAGTATTACGCCTTAATAAGACAACTATTATGGAGATAATAAACGAGAGTCTTAAGGAAATCAGTTATATTAGATTTCAGCTTCCTCAAGATATTGATAATGTATGCATTGACTGGATGCTTGATATAGAACAGCACGAGTTGTTTTTGTATGCATATAGTACCAGAGAAGACCTGAACAAAGATGCAGTTATTGAATATATAAAGAATTATCCGATGGATTCATTAGAATCGCTTCTTAAAATTAAAAAAGGAAAATATTATTATTCGAATAAAGATCCATCCTTATTTATTGCGCACACTGAATCAGGGGCGAAGGCAAAATGTGTTAATAGAAAAAGGAAAGGCCTAAGATCTATTTTTGCGGCATGGAGAGAACATATACGTCCCATCAGGAAACATGAACTTAGGGTGATTCGATTATCAATTCAAGGGGTAAAAGAACTGGTTATCGACTATTTCATGGAGTTTGGAAATAGTCTTTTTGACTTACCAGATGAAGATCCAGAGGAAGATGTAGTTAATGATTTTATGTATCGCATTATCCTAACAGATAATTTGGAGGAATTAATGGTCTACATAGTAAACGTAAACGAAGTGTCCTCCAGTTACTTAGAAAAAGTGGATGCATATTGCGACGAACATATTTGTTTTACATCTGATGTCATCCCTAAAGAGTTAGCAACCAGATCATACTATACCAGTATGATATTGCCAGAGTCATCCATTAATTGTTAGATAGTTAGTGGACAAATGTTTGCTAATTGTATTATTGGCGGAGCTTCATATGTAGCAGACAATATAGTTAATGATCGCGAAACCACTTTTATAGGGTTAACAGTTTCAAGTGTCGTAGGAGCATTTTGTGGCAGGATAGGTGGTGAGGGTGCCAATGTAGGACATACAATAACAAATGCATATAAACAGGCAGTTAAGGTAGAGAAGCACTTAGGAAATGTAGCAATAAAAGCTACAGAGAAGTGGGCATCAAAAAGAATTATATCTTACAGCACAAAGTTTCAGAATGTATTGGTAAAGCAGACAAGTACAACTATAGCAAGATTTACCGCAGGAAGTCTTGTTTATTCAACCAGCACCCCACTTCTAAAAAAACGGTTTCATATTTATTAAATAGATTTGTAAATCGCCTTATAAGTATATTCTCTTTTGCACAGTAAATACTATGGGATGTTTCTCCTGGTCGTAATTAGAATTGCTCATCTGATTTTGGAATTGTCATTTGTTTATGATTCGCATAAGCATCTTTGGACTGGCGACAAAGCAAGGATGCCTATGAAGCATTGTATTGGAATGGTCGATAAATACAGAATACCATATGGCGAACACTGGTCTCATGGGAATAAGTATAATTCCGGTTTATACAGTATTAAATGGAAAGATATTGTTAATGCAGTATGTAAAAAAGCGATATTATAGATATTGTTTATAAGCTAGATGATGATTTACATCTACTTTTGACCCGCATAAATAGGTAAATCTAACACAAGTATCATCTCAGAATACCTTTTATCATGGTATTGTTTCGTTTCGCCATCGCGAGCCTCGCCTTCTAAGACGGGCAGCCTTCGTGCTGCCCGTCCTTCTTTTTTCCCATCTCGTTTCCTTCTCCCCGCCAGTCTCCAATTGCCAAAACCCCGCCGGAAGTTTATAATGATATTTGGCGAAGTCTGTCCTTTCCATGGCTTCCCGCACAGTCCCATTGAGATACCAGAAATCACCAGGAAGGAGTGTTTATGTATCCGAGAAAACTGACCAGGGCGGTCGTCTCGAACCACGATTATCCGGTGGTGCAGACGGCGGCCGGGAAACTAAGAGGCCTTCTTGAAGAGGGTGTATTTATCTTCCGCGGCGTTCAGTACGCGGAAGCCACACGGTTTGAGATGCCGCGAAAAGTGACTCCCTGGGAAGGGACCCGGGAAGCCATCATCTACGGGCCCGTCTGCAAGGAGATCAACACGCAGATCGCCCACGATGAATACAACGTTCCGCATTATCACTACATTCAGGACGAAGACTGCCTGAACCTGAACATCTGGACGAAGCATATCAATGAAGACGTGAAACGCCCCGTCATGGTCTGGCTGCACGGCGGCGGATTCTCGACCGGCTCTTCCATCGAACTGTACGCGTACGACGGCATGGAGCTTGCGGATTTCGGCGATGTTGTGGTGGTCTCGGTCAACCATCGGCTGAACTGCATCGGGTATCTGGATCTTTCCGGCTACGGCGAAAAGTACAGATACACCGGGAACCTCGGGCAGGCGGATCTGGTCGCGGCGCTCGAGTGGGTCAAGGAGAACATCGCCGGCTTTGGCGGCGATCCGGACAACGTCATGATCTTCGGGCAGTCCGGCGGCGGCGGAAAGGTGGATGCGCTGATCCAGACTCCCGCGGCGGACGGCCTGTTCCACAAGGCCTCCATCCAGAGCGGCCTCTTTGACGGCGGCAGGGACACCCTCCAGGCAGATTCCCGCGCGCTCGCGGACCTGGTCGTGGAAAATCTGGGGCTCACAAGAGAGACCATCGGCGAGATCGAAAAGATTCCGTACTATAAACTGGCCCGCGCCGCCAGGAAGGCGGAGCAGGAGATTTCCGCGAAGCTCGGCTACCGGGTATCCTGGGCGCCGGTGAAGGACGACGATTACTACATGGGCTCCGGCCTTTACAATCCCTTCCGGGAAGAGACGAAGCACATTCCGGTCCTGGTCGGGTCCGTTCAGGGCGAGTTCGACCAGAACTACAATAACGTCTTTGCGGACGGCTCGAAGAACGACTGGGACGAGGCGCAGGTGGACGAGCTGATCAGAAAGATCCACGGCGACGCCGCGGAAGGGATCGCGGAGGCGTTCTGTAAGGCCTACCCCGGCAAGCGGAAGGTGGACTGCCTGTTCACGAACAAGAGCTGCCGGACCGCGTCCCGTAATTACGCGTTCTACCGGGCGGAGCAGGGCTGCGCGCCTGCCTACAACTGGCTGTTCACGCTGGAATGCCCGTTCAACAACGGTACCATCGCCTGGCACAATGCCGAGGAAGCCTATATGTTCCACAACGCGAATTATCTGGAGGCCTCCTACATTCCGGGCGTTTCCGAGCGCCTGCAGGACATCATGACCGGCGCTTGGGTCGCCTTCGCGAAGACGGGGGACCCGAACCATGTGGGCATGCGGATCTGGGAGCCTGCAACGCGGGAAAACGGCGCGTGCATGATCTTTGACGAAGAGACGTATCCTGCGTATCATCACGACGATCTCTTGATGGAACGCCTGCCGCTTCGCAGCATCATGCCGGCCACTAACGCGCGGCGCGGCCTTGTGAAGCTGGGCGGCGGCCCGCGGCAGAGTCTGTAAGGAGGTACCCCATATGTACATGAAAAATCTGAACCGCCAGGTGATCTGCACGTACGACGACCCCGTTGCGGAAACGAAGCAGGGGAAGCTCCGCGGCGTAAAGATCGACTCGACCTATATTTTCCGCGGCATCAAGTACGCCGATGCTGTGCGCTTCCATATGCCGACGCCCGTCGAACCGTGGGAAGGCATCAAAGAAGCCTACAACTACAGCTACGTCTGCGATGAACTGAACACCCCCATCCCGCACGACCAGTACACGGTCCCGCACTTTTTCTACCCGCAGGACGAGCACTGCCAGTACCTGAACGTCTGGACGCAGAGCCTTGACAGGGATGCCAAAAAGCCGGTCATGGTCTGGCTCCACGGCGGCGGCTGGTTCTCCGGCTCTTCGGTGGAGCTTTTGGCTTACGACGGTGAGAACCTGTCTCATGACAAGGACGTAGTGGTCGTCTCCGTGAACCACCGACTGAACGTGCTGGGGTATCTGAACCTCGCAAATTACGGCGAAGAGTATAAGAACTCCGTGAACGCGGGCCTTGCGGACCTCGTGGAATCGCTCCGGTGGGTCCATGAAAACATTGAAAACTTTGGCGGCGATCCTGAAAACGTGACCATCTTCGGCCAGTCCGGCGGCGGCGCGAAGGTCCTTGCGATGCTGCAGACGCCGGCGGCGGACGGCCTGTTCCACCGCGCGGTGATGGAGTCCGGCGGACCTACGGGCGCCGGAAGCCGCGAGGCTGCTGAGGCGCGGAAACAGGACACTTTGGATATGGCTGATGAAGTCGTCCGGCAGCTCGGGCTCACGAAGGAGACCATCCGGGAGATCGAAACCATCGACTGGTATGACCTCGCTGATGCGACCATGAAAGCCATCTGGGTGATGAGCCATGAGAAGGGCCGCCGCGTGAACTGGGCGCCTCAGGCGGACGGAGAGTACTACTTCGGCCACCCGCTCGACTACGGCTTCCGCAAGGAAAGCCTCCACATCCCGATGATGGTGGGCTCGGTCCTGGGCGAATTCGACGGCAATTTCAACGTGAAGATCGGCGACGATAAGAAGAATTACTGGGACGACGCCACGAAAGACGCGCACCTCGAGGAGCGCTTCGGCGAACAGTGGCAGGAGATGAAGGACCTCTTCATCAAGGCCTATCCGGACAGGAACTACGCGGACGTGCTTTACACGAACACCGGCCTCCGCCGCGGATGCATTGAGTTTACGAAGGCGCGCGCGGCAGCGGGCGGCAGGGTCTGGAACTGGATGTTCAACCAGGAATCTCCGTTCAACGACGGCACCGTCGCCTGGCACAACGCGGAGGAGCCGTATGTTTTCCGGAACGCGTCCTACATTGAGGCGCAGTACATTCCCGGCGTGTCGGAAAAGCTCGAGGACGAGGTCTCCGGCGCCTGGGTGCAGTTCGCGAAGACCGGCGACCCGAACTTCCCGGGCATCCCCGAGTGGCCCGCGGTCACGCCGGACCACGTCCCGACCATGTGCTTTGACGCGGTCTCGGACGTACGGATCGACCATGACAAGGAACTCATGGAGCGCTTCCCTGCGCCTAAGCCGATGGGCTTCCCGGGGGCGAAGAATATGTATGCGATTTTCGGGCTGAAGCCGGAAGAATAAGGAGAGCAAAAGAAAGGACAGCACCGTGGCACTGGAGATCATCTACGGCTCGGCCGTATCCGGAAAAACAGAAAAGATGCACAGGCGGCTTATAGAGCAGGCGCAGGCGGACCCTGAGGGCCGCTACTGCCTGATCGTGCCGGAGCAGGCGTCATTGGCGGCCCAGGAGGCGCTGGTGCGCCTGCACCCGGACCATGCGCTCACGAACATCGACATTCTGACGTTCAACCGGCTGTCCTACCGCGTGTTCCAGGACCTCCACGAAGACGAGCGGACAATCCTGAGCGAGACGGGGAAGCTGATGCTTCTCCGCCTCACGGCGGAGCGGCTCTCGGACCGGCTCCCGGCCATCCACAGGAACTTAAAGCGCGAGGGCTTCCTTGCCGAGCTCAAATCCGTGGTCAGTGAACTCGCCGAGTACAACGTCTCCCCGGAAAGCCTTTCAGGCCACGCGGAAGCGCTCACGGACTACCCGCTCCTCCGGGACAAGCTTCGCGACATTTCGATAATCTACAGTGAATTTATGACGCTCCTCCACCGAGACTACGAGATGGCGGAGGAGCGGATGAAGCGGCTCGCGGAGGTCCTCGGCCGATGGGAAGCCCTTCCGCAGACGACCTTTGTATTCGACGGCTTCACCGGCTTTACGCCCCTCCAGTACGAGGTGCTCAAGGTCATGCTGCGCGGCGCACGGGACGTCGTGCTCCTCTCGGACATCGGCCAGGGAAAGAGCCGGGAGACGGAAAAGAACGAGGACGACCTGTTCTACATGAGCGCGCATATGGCGGAGGAGCTTCGGGCCATCGCGATTGAAGCGGGGATCCCGGAAAGGGCCGTGACTGTCCCGGACGAGGAGGGTATGCGGGAAACCACAACAGCTATGCCAAATGGCGCAGGTACGCAGGAAGGCGCCGCCTATTCCCCTGAGATCCGCTGCATCGAAGCCGGTCTCTTCAACTACCCACGGGAACGGTTCACGGAAGAGACGGACCGGGTACGCATCATCCGCGCGAAGGACCCGCAGGCCGAGGTCCGCGTGATCCTTTCAGAGATCCTCCGCGGCGTCCGGGACGGCCTCCGCTACCGCGAAATGGCAGTCATCTCCGGAACGCCCGCCCTCTACCGCGAAGAGCTCACGGAGCAGCTCACGGACGCCGGCGTACCGTTCTTCTTTGACGAGCGGAAAGAGCTTCGGGAAAACCCGCTCGTGCTTCTCACGGAGAGCCTCCTCTCCGCGCCGGAAGCGAATTTCAGCTTCGACTGGGTGTTTGACGTGGTCAAAAATCCGGTCGTTTCCGCATACCTCGGACGGACAATCCCGGACACGGCGGTCCGGATCGCGGAGACGGAAAACTACGTCCGCGCGATGGGGATCCGCGGAAAAGGTCTCTGGCAGGAGACGTGGGAGCACCGGTACCGCCACTTCCCGGAGGTGCGCCTCCCATTTGTTAATGAAGTACGCGTGGCCATCTCCGCGCTCCTCACAGAGATCACCGAAGCCCTATCCGAAGAGCTCCCGGTCCGCGAAAAATGCGCGTATCTCCGGGCATTCTTCGAGGAGATCGGCGCGGGAGAGATCATGCAGAGCCTCTCCGAACGGTTTGCGGACGCCGGGAATTACACCCTCGCGCGGGAATACGCCGGGACGATGGCTGCGATCCTCGAGCTTCTCGATCAGGCGGAGCAGATCCTCGGCGGCCTTACGCTTTCCGCGGACCTCTTCCGCGACGTACTGGCCTCCGGTCTGTCCGACCTCCGGCTCCGCATGGTGCCGCCCACCAAGGACCGGCTGGTCATCGGCGACGTCCGCCGCTCCCGCCTTTCCGGCATCCGCCGCCTGTTTATCCTGGGCGCCAATGACGGCCGCCTCCCCGAAACGGAAGGCTCGGGCGGCCTCCTCTCGGACTTCGACCGCGAGATCCTGAAGGAAAACCGCCTCACGCTGTCCCCAACGGCCCGTGAGGAAAGCTTTTTCTCAAGATTTTATCTGTACCTGCTCTTTACGGAGCCTCGGGAGAGCCTCCTCATGACCTACGCCGCGTCCGATAAGGACGGCCGGGCCCTCCTGCCCGCGGCAGTCGTCCGCGAGCTCCAGGACCTGTTCCCGCGCGTGCCCGTAGAGAACGCGGATGAAAACAGTCTCCTATATATCAGTACGAAGGACCAGGGCCTCCGCTCGCTTTCCGGTCTTCTCCGGGACGCCGAGGAACGCTTCCGCGAGACCGGGGAGCGCGAGCTTCTTCCGGACCCCGCGGTCCTCTACCGGTGGTTCATGGAAAACGGCGCCGAAGAGGAAGTCCGAAAGATCGAGGACGGCCTGTTCATGCGGTACGTCCCGGAAACGTTGACCGAAGAAACCGCGGCCCGCATGTTCCGGGAGACCGTGAACTCCTCGGTTTCAAGGCTCGAAAAATACGCGTCCTGCGCATACGGGCACTTCCTTCAGTATGGCCTCACCCTCGACGAACGGGAAGAGCACGAGCTCCTTCCGACGGACATCGGGACGATCCTGCACAACAGCCTGAACCGGTTCTTCCAAAAGATCAGGGAGCGGGGACTTTCCTGGCGCAGCCTTCCGGAGGAGACCCGGGAAGCGCTTGTTTCGGAAAGCGTCGATGAAGCCGCCGAATCCGAAGAGAAGGGCCTCCTCCGCGACACCGCAAGAAGCCGGTACCTCCGCGGCCGCCTCATCCGGATCACGAACCGGACCATCCGCGTTCTCACGGAGCAGTGGAAGGCCGGGGAATACGAGGAGACCTTCTCCGAGTACCCGTTCCGGCTGACCGTCGACCGGGACCTCTTAGACATCCGCGGCAGCATTGACAGGCTCGATACATACCGCGAAAACGGCAGGACCTACGCCCGCGTGATCGATTACAAGTCCGGGCGGCGCGATCTCGACTACACCAAAGTCTGGTACGGGCTGCAGCTGCAGCTCCTGATCTACATGGAAGCCGCCAGGGAGTTCCTTTCCGCTGAGGACGGGAACGAAGTGATCGCGGCCGGCACGTACTACTACCACATCGATGACCCGCTGGTCGACGCCGACCCGGGTAAGGACCCGGAGCTCGAGATCCGGAAGGAGCTCAGGCTGAAGGGCCCGACCAACGGTACGCCGGACGCCCTCCGGCTGACAGCCCCGGACGATCAGCTTTCCGAAGTCATTTCCGGCGTCCGGGTCAAAAAGGACGGCAGCTTTTACAAGAATTCGACAGTCCTTTCTTCACGCGAGTTTGAAGAGCTCGGCCGGTTCGCCCGGGACAAGGCGCTCGCGCTTTCCGGGGAGATGACGTCGGGGCGGATCCCCGTGAACCCGTATAAAGCAGAAAAAGACAACGGCTGCACCTTCTGCCCGTATGCGGGCGTGTGCGGCTTTGACGAACGGATCGAAGGCTTTTCGAAGAAGCGCCTCCGGAAGAAGAAGCTTTCCGACCTGACCGGACATCCCGAAGATCTTTCGGAGTAAGGAGGGGACCATGGCTGAAAACTGGACAGATGAACAACGGCAAGCCATCGAATTAAGAAACCGCGACCTCCTGGTTTCCGCTGCGGCGGGCTCCGGAAAGACCGCGGTCCTGACCGCGCGCATTTTAGGGCTCGTGACAGATGAGACGAACCCGGTAGACATCGACAGGATCCTGGTCGTGACATTCACGAGGGCCGCGGCAGCGGAAATGCGCGACCGTATCCGGAAGGCCATTCGCGACCGCGCGGAGGCGGAGCCCGGAAACGCGCGGCTCCGGCGCCAGCTGTCGCTCCTTTCCCACGCGCAGATCACCACCATCGACAGCTTTTTAAGCTATGTGGTGCGGAGCAATTACAGCGAGATCGACATCGACCCCGGCTTCAGGACCGCCGATGAAGGCGAGACCCGCCTTCTCATGAGCGACGTGTTCCGCGGGCTTTTAGAGGAGCGCTATGCGGAAGACGACCCGGACTTCGTGCGCTTCACGGAGACGTTTGCAAGCGGAAAGACGGACGATAAGATCGAGGAGCTCGTGCTCCGGATCTTCAGGATCACGGAAAGCATGGTGGAGCCCGAAAGCTGGTACCGGACCGTTCTTGAGAACTACAGCCCGGAGACAGAGGAAGAGCTCACGGGATCCGCCTGGTGCCGATGGTACCTCGATAACGTCCGGACAAAGCTTCTGGACTACGCCGCGGGCCTCGGGCAGATCGCGGAGGCCGCGGAGGCAAGTGTCCCGCTCTTTGTCCCGATGCTCGAAAACGAAAAAGGTATGCTGGAGACAGCCGCGCACTTTACCGAATACCGCGAGGTCCCGCTCGTGATCGAGCGGCTGAATTTCGGCGCGGTAAACGCAAAGAAGCTCGGAAAAACGCCCGGCGACCCGGCGCTTGAGGCGCTGAAAAAGGATCGGAAGAATATTATAGACAAGGTAAAGGCTATCGCCGCTGACCACGTTCCGGCGGAGGCGCTCATTGCGCTGCTTCACGAGATCCGGCCGCAGGTCGAAACGCTTGTCACGCTCGTCCGTGACTTTTCCGAGCGCTTCCGGGAAGAGAAAAAGCGCCGCATGATCGCAGATTTTTCGGACATCGCGCGGATGGCGCTCCACATCCTCCGGACGCCGGAGGGGGAGCCCACGGACATCGCGCGGCAGTTCGCGGCGCATTTTGACGAGATCATGATCGACGAATACCAGGACTCCAACGAGATCCAGGAAGCGATCCTGACCGCGGTGTCCCGCGAGGACAGCGGGCACCCGAACATGTTCATGGTGGGCGACGTGAAGCAGAGCATCTACCGCTTCCGGATGGCCCGGCCGGAGCTGTTCAACCAGAAATACAATACGTATACGGCAGAGGACAGCCCGCACGAAAAGGTGGAGCTCCATATGAACTTCCGGAGCCGCGAAGAGGTCCTCTCCGCCGTCAATGCGTTTTTCTATGAGATCATGCAGGAGAAGGTGGGCGGCATCCGCTATGACGATGCCTGCGCGCTGTACCCCTGCGATACGGTCTTCCCCGAATATGAGCCGCAGGAAGGCGAACCCGAACGGGTCCCGCTTAAGGAGGAGCCGGAGCTCATGCTTCTGGACCTTACAGGGAGTACCACTGCCGCCGCAGCAGACCCTGAAGAAGGTACAGAGGGCGGTCCTGAAGCTGTGGGCGCAGAAGGTGCGGACACCGGCCTCGGTGCTCCTGACACCTCGCCCCTGGACGCCCCGGACGATCCCGAAGAAACAGACACCGATGAAGTCGAATTCGACCTCACCTCGATCGAATGGGAGGCCCGTATGGTCGCGCAGAAGATCCGCGCGCTGGTGGACCCCCGAAACGGCAGGGTCGTCTATGACAACGACCTCCGGCGCTACCGTCCGCTCCGTTACGGCGATATCATGATCCTCCTCCGGACAGGCACCGGCTGGGCGGACACGTTCCTCGAGGTCCTGTTTTCGGAAGGGATCCCCGCGTCCTCGGAAGGCAGCCGCGGCTACTACAGCTCGCGCGAGGTGCAGCTTGTCCTGGACCTCCTCACAGTCATCGACAACCCGGTAAGCGACATCCCGTTGGCCGCGGTGATGCATTCGCCTATCTTCAACTTTTCCTCTGAGGAGCTTGCGGTCATCCGGAACGGCTACTTCCCCAGGGAGCAGGGCCTCGGCTTCTACGGCGCGGCCAAATACGCCATGGAAAACGGCGAGGGGGTTCTTCAGGAGAAACTCCGGAATCTTTTTGACACCATCGACGGCTTCCGCACCCTCTCACATGAGGTATCTTTATCCGAATTATTGCGACGGATCATGCGGAAAACCGGTCTATTATATATCATGGGGGCAATGCCGGGCGGAAGCCGCCGGCGGGCGAACCTTGAAATGCTCATCACAAAGGCGGCGGCCTTTGAGGAGACCAGTTACCACGGCGTCTTCCAGTTCATCCGCTACATCGACAAGCTGAAGAGCTACGAGCTGGACGAAGGCGAAAACGTGAACGGCGGAGAGAACGAAAACGTGGTCCGGATCATGACCATCCACAAGAGCAAGGGACTGGAATCGACGGTGGTCTTCCTGTCCGGGCTCGGGAAGGGCTTCAACCGGACGGACGGGAGCGCGGAAGTGGTCGTGCACCAGGACCTCGGGATCGGCACGGACCTGGTGGACACCGAGGCCCGCACGAAGACGAAAAATCCGCTCAGGAAGGTGCTCTCCGGGAAGCTCAAGGAGGAGAGTACGGGCGAGGAGCTACGCGTATTGTACGTCGCGATGACGCGCGCCCGTGAAAAGCTTTATTTAACAGGCTCGGTGCGGAGCGCGAGAAAGATGGAGGCGTACCGCCGTCTTCTCGCGGAAAACGAGACGCGGGAAAGAGCGCCGCTGACCTATACGGAGCTTCTTTCTTCAGAGACGATGATGGAGTGGCTCCTCCGCGCGTACCGGCCGGACATGCCTGTGACGCTGACAGTGACAAGCACTTTGGAGGTCGCGTCGGGTATCCCGACGTACGGCCCCGGGGAGACAACAGGGGAGACGGAATCCTTCCGGGACGTCCTCCGACGCGCGCCTTTATATGAAGAAGAGACGCGGAGACTCCGTCACGTGCTCACGGCAGACTACCTCTACGACGATCTGTACCGGACGGACGCCACTGTGTCCGTGTCCCGGTTAAAGCAGGAGCACATGCAGAAAGCCCTTACGGAATCCGCTCCGGATACGCGGGACATCCTGACCGTCCGGAAGGAACCGTTTGATGCCGCAGGGCTCACGATCCCCCCGGAGGAACACGAAAGGATCGCCGGCGCGGCGCGCGGTACGCTGTACCACAGCGTGCTGGAATGGCTGGATCCGCATGAGGAGATCGAGCCTCAGCTTGACCGCTGGGAAAAAGAAGGCTTGATTTCTCTTGAAGAAAAAGATACAATTAACCCGAATCGTATAAGGGGGTTTCTGTTTTCTTCGCTGGGACAGCGGTTTGTACGGGCCGTTGACGAGGGCCGGGCGTACCGGGAGAAGCAGTTTATCATCGGCGTACCCGTTCAGGAAGTCTTTCCGGACCGCACCGTACGGGACGGCGCTGAAACTGAGCTCGTGATGATCCAGGGGATCATCGACATGTATTTTGAGGAAGACGGAGGCATCATTCTGGTCGACTATAAGACGGACCGTGTTTATGACCCGGACGTTCTTGCCCGCATGTATCGTGAGCAGCTCCTGCTCTACAGGCGGGCGGTCAGCATGTTCTCGCATCTGCCGGTCCGGGAGATGTGGATTTGGTCCCTTACGATGGACAGAGCCATTCTGATCGAAGATTGAAGGTAAGGCGGGTCAGCCCGCCTCACGAAGCCGCAGAACGCGGCGGAAAGCAGGGAAACAAAGATGAAAGTTGTCATCCTGGCCGGCGGCCTTGGCACAAGGATCAGCGAAGAAAGCCATCTGAAGCCGAAGCCGATGATCGAGATCGGCGGAAAGCCGATCCTCTGGCACATCATGAAGATCTATGCTTCCTACGGATACAATGAATTCGTCATCTGCGCGGGCTACCGCCAGGACGTCATCAAAGGGTACTTCGCGAACTACTATACCTATAATTCGGACGTCACGTTCGACCTTTCCAACAACAGCCTCACAGTGCATTCTTCGCACACGGACAACTGGAAGGTCTCCGTGGTGGACACCGGGTACCTGACGATGACCGGCGGGCGCGTGAAGCGGATCCGGGACTATGTGGGCGGGGAGACGTTCTTCCTGACCTACGGCGATGCCGTTGCGGACATCGACCTTCCCGCGCTTCTCAAATTCCACAAGGAGAGCGGAAAGATCCTGACCATCACCGCCGCGAACATCGCGCAGATGAAAGGCGTGTTAAATCTTGCGGCGGACGGACAGGTCGAATCCTTCCGCGAAAAGGAGGACGAGGATTCCATGCTCATCAACGGCGGCTTTATGGTCGCGGAGCCGGAGATCTTTGACTACCTTGCCGGCGATGAGACCGTCTTTGAAAAGGAGCCCATGCAGCGGCTTGCCGCGGAGGGCCAGATGATGGCGTACCTCCACGAAGGCTTCTGGCAGTGCATGGACACGCAGCGTGAAATGAAGAAGCTTGAGGATCTGTGGGCGACCGGGAACGCGCCGTGGAAGATCTGGGAGAACAGATGACCCGCGCGGAAGACGTCGAGCTGAGCATCCGGAAGAAGTTTCACAAGCAGCTGTTCTCCACTTTTGCGAGAGCCATCAACGAATACGAGCTGCTCGCCCCGGGGGACTGCGTTGCGGTCTGCATTTCCGGCGGCAAGGACTCTATGCTCATGGCCAAGCTGTTCCAGGAGCTTAAGCGCCACAACAAGTTTGAATTTGGCCTCAGGTTCATCTGCATGGACCCGGGGTACAAAAAAGAGAACCGGGAGCTCATAGAAGAGAACTCGGAGATCTTAGGGATCCCGCTTACGATCTTTGAAAGCCCGATCTTTGAAGCGGTCACCACCATAGAAAAATCGCCCTGCTACCTGTGTGCACGCATGAGACGGGGCTATCTGTACAGGAAAGCGCAGGACCTTGGCTGCAACAAGATCGCGCTCGGGCATCATTACGACGACGTCATCGAAACGATCCTCATGGGCATGCTGTACGGCGCCCAGATCCAGACAATGATGCCCAAGATCCACAGTACAAACTTTCCCGGGATGGAGCTGATCCGTCCCATGTACCTGATCCGGGAGGAGGACATCCTCCACTGGCGGGATTACAACGGGCTCCGCTTCTTACGGTGCGCCTGCCGGTTCACGGAGGCCGCGGAAGAAGGCCGGCCCGTCAATGAAGCCGCAAATTACGGAGAGCTTTCGAAACGGCTCGAGGTCAAAAAGCTGATCGCGAAGCTCAGGGAAACAAACCCTTACGTCGAAAGCAATATTTTCAGAAGTGTAGAAAACGTCAATCTTTCCACGGTCATTGCGTGGAAGCAGAACGGCACGACGCACCGGTTTACCGAATGGTATGACGGTGCGGACAGCGAGGAGGAGAAGTTATGAAGAAACGTATACTGAGTGTTTTGGCCTGTATGCTGCTTCTTGTCGGGCTGCTGCCCGTAGGAACGCTGGCGGAAGGGGCGGCACCCATTACGGAAGTCGTAGTAACAGGTGTCCGGGGGCCTTCGTCCCTGACGGGAGGCTCGTCTCTTTCCATAAATAAAGGCGCGATGCAGGACGCCAGCGGAGAAAACAGGTTCTACGCGGCGGACGTTATTATGCTGAAGAGCGCGGACGGCGCGGATGAGCCGTATGAAGAAACGGACGACACGGAGATCGTGACAGGCATGTATTACGGGGCCATCGTCGTCCTTGTTCCGGAGGAGGGCTATTATTTCGATCCATCCATTTCGGACATCTCGCTGTACAGGGACGAAGATCAGACCAAGGAAGTCAGCTACTCGAACCTGTTTGTTACGGAAAGCCGGATCACATTTGAACTGTATTTCGGACAGGCCGGAGAGCCGGAGGAAGAGCCGGAAGAGCCGGAAGAGCCTGTCATAAAGGACCTCGGCCGGATCGACATTTCCGTGCCGGAAGCGGAGATCGGCGCAGGAGCGGTAAAGCCTGAGGACTACGCCGGCTGGATCGACGGGGAACAGGCGTACATGGTCGTCTTCTCCGACTGGAGCGGCAGCTTTGACGGAAACGGCGCCTTTACAGCCGGTCAGACCTACACGCTGCCCATCACGGTGGCGGCGGTTTCCGGCTACGTGATCGGCCCGGAGACCGAGATCTACGTGAACGGCAAGTGCCTGTTCGCGAAAAACGAAAGCCACGATCTGCCTGCGGTCTGGCTGGAATACCAGTCGACCACAAGCGACCTGCCGACCGGCTACCTGATCACCCTGCAGCATCCGGAAAACGGCATGCTCCGCAGTATGACCGAAAACTGGGAGGTCATCACGGAATCCGTTGCCGGACAGACCATTTTCATTTCTCTCAGGACAGTCGAAGGCTACTATCCGGAGTCCATCCATGTGTTCCTGACAAACGATCCGGACGTGACCATCACCTCAGAAGAGATCAACCGTGACGAATCCGGGCCGATCTTCAAGTTTACGATGCCGGAAGGCAACGTGACCGTAACGGCTACCGTTACCGGGCTGCCGAAGGCTTCTGTTCCGGAAGCTGTCTTTACGGCTACCGGCGCTTCCACGGGTACCCTCACGAACGTGGACTCTTCCATGAAGTGGAGCCTTGACGGCGCGAATTACCAGCAGATCCAGGGCGATTCCGTAGCCCTGACCGGCCTGTCCGCGGGTACACTTTACGTGGTTCGCGGCGGCGATTACATCACGACCTCGGATTCCGATCCGCAGCTGATCCTGATCCAGAAGGCAGCGGCGCCTCAAGGTCTTTCCGCCACTGACTGTACCACGGAAGACAATAACGACGGCACCATCTCCGGCCTCGATACAAACATGGAGTGGAAGGCCGCAGAAGAAGACGACTACCACGCGGTGGAGTCGGACACGCTGACAGGACTTACCCCCGGCGATTACGACTTCCGCTACCCGTACTACGGCGCGGTGCTGGCGTCCGACAAGGTGACCATCCGTGTGGGTGCTTTCGAAGCGGAGGAGGAATACTTTAACGTGACCATCAGCGGCGGCTCCGCTTACGTGGACGGCGTCCAGATCAACGCCGCGCTGGAGGGCGACCTCATCACCATCAAGGCGGACGAAATGGAAGGGAAGGTCTTTGTGCGGTGGAACACCAATCAGGAGTCCATCGTTTTGGAGGACCCGGAAAGCGAAGAAACGACCTTCGTCATGCCCGCGGAAGACGTCATCATCATGGCGGAATTCGAAGAGGCGGAAGACAAAGGCTATGAATATGTAGTGATCTTCTCGGGCAACGGCGCGGACAGCGGAGAGATGGAGGACCAGGTCTTCTACTCGAAGATCGAGCAGCCGCTCAGCCTGAACAGGTTCGTGCGGGAAGGATACATCTTCCTCGGCTGGTCCGACAGCGCATCGGGCGAAAAGAAATACGACGACGGAGAAATGATCCTCACGCCTCTTGCGGAGCAGGAGGGACAGACCGTGAGACTGTTTGCGGTCTGGGAGGAGATCCCTCCGGAAGAGCCGGAATACATGATCCTGATCTCCGGCGGTACAGCGTACGTGGACGGAGAGCCGGTGTCTTCGGCAAAGGAAGGGACCGAGGTGACCATCGTCGCGGAAGAAAAAGACGACAAGGACTTCATCAAGTGGCTCTGCAACGAGATCGAGATGGAAGATCCTGAAAGCATGGAAACGACCTTCGTGATGCCTGCGGTGAACGTGGTCATCATGGCGACCTACGTGGAAGCCAGAGGATATCAGTATACGGTTGAATTCGACGGAAACGGCGCAGACTCAGGGTCAATGCCCGAGCAGACCTTCTATGAGAAGGTGCCGCAGAAGCTGAACCTGAACCGGTTCAAGCGCGAAGGCTACGTCTTTGCCGGCTGGTCCAAGAGCGAAGAAGGCGGTGTGGATTACACAGACGGCGAAAACATCACGGAGCCGCTGTCCACCAAGGAAGGACAGATCCGGACGCTGTACGCGGTCTGGACAGAAAAGGAGCCGGAGACGCAGCCCACACAGCCCGTCCCGGAGACCCAGCCGCCCCAGCCTGAGACCCAGCCGCCCCAGCCGCAGACCCAGCCGACGGCGCATCAGGAGACTCAGTGGACGTCTCCCACGGTACCCAGCCAGCCCAGCTCGCAGGAGCAGGACACCATCCCTGTGGTCGTAAACACTACGGATGAGGAGGAGACCGAGGTTGAGACGCCTGAAGCGGAGACACCGGAAACCAGCGCAAAGGAAGTGACACCGTCTTCGGCTGAGCCCAGCTCGGAGACTACAAACCCTGATAATACGGAAAAAGAAGAGCAGGCGGTAAAGAGGATCCGTCTGGTGCTTGGCATCGCCATCGGCGTGGTGGCGGCCGCTATCGTTATTGCAGTTGTGTTCTACCAGAAGGAGAAGAAACGGCATGGCAATTTATTATGATCATAACGCCGGAACCATTACACTGACTACCAGAAACACCAGTTACCAGATGAAGGCGGACGAGATCGCCACACTGCTGCACACCTATTACGGAGAAAAGACGGATCTTTCGGACATGTCTTACGCGGTTCACATGATGAACCGCGGGCTGTCCGGGAATCCGTATGAGAAAGGGCAGACGGACAGGGCGTATTCCCTGGACCAGCTGCCGCAGGAAATGAGCTGCTTCGGGACCGGCGACTACCGTGCGTCGGCCCTGAAGATCACAAACGAGGATGGGACGTGGGCCGTCCGGCTGAAATATGCCGGACATAAAGTCACGAAGGGCAAGTACAGCCTGCCGGGACTGCCCGCGTCTTATTGTGAGAACGAATCCGCGGAAACGCTGACCGTGACCATGAAGGACGAGGAATCCGGCGTGACGATAGACCTTCTTTACGGCGTCTTCCCGGACCTCGATATCATCACGCGCGCCGCACGGATCGAAAACAACGGACCCGGTGCGAAATACGTGAACAAAGCCGGCTCCATGAACCTGGACTTTGTGACCGGAGACTTTGACCTTATCACGTTCTACGGAAAGTGGGCAAGGGAGCGGATCCCGGAGCGGACGCCCGTGAACCATGGCAAGGTTTCTGTGGGCTCCGTCCGCGGCGCCTCCAGCCCGCACTATAATCCGTCCGCCATCCTCTGCGGCAGGAATACCACGGAGGATGCCGGAGAAGCGTACGGCTTCGCGTACGTCTACAGCGGAGACTTCCTGTTTGAGGCGGAAAAGGACCAGATCAACCAGACGCGCGTGATCTGCTCGATCCATCCTGACGATTTCTCCTGGAAGCTCGAGCCGGGCGAAGCCTTCTGTACGCCCGAGATCCTGATGACCTACAGTAACGCAGGCTTTTCGCGCATTTCGAACAACTTCCACGATTTTATCAGGAAGCACATTGTGCGCGGCAAGTGGCGCGACGTCCGCCGTCCCATCCTGATCAACAACTGGGAGGGCACGTATTTTAACTTTAACGGCGACAAGCTCGTCGCTATTGCAGAGGATGCGGCAAAGCTCGGCATTGAACTGTTCGTCATGGACGACGGCTGGTTCGGCAAGCGCGACGATGACAATTCAGGCCTGGGCGACTGGTTCCCGAACGAGGCGAAGCTCGGCTGCACGCTGAAGGAGCTTGGAGACAGGATCAACGGCACGGGCCTTAAGTTCGGCATCTGGTTCGAGCCGGAGACTGTTTCCGAGGACAGCGACCTTTACCGGGCGCACCCGGACTGGGCGATGACGATCCCCGGCAGGAAGCCGGACCGGAGCCGGAACGAGCTCATCCTGAACATGGCCCGCGAAGACGTACAGGACTACATCTTTGACCGCATGGCCGACGTCCTTCGTTCTGCGCCGATCTCCTACGTGAAGTGGGACTACAACCGCAGCATCTGCGACAAATACATCGCAACGCTCCCCGCGGACCGGCAGGGAGAGATCACACACCGCTTTATCCTGGGCACCTACCGTGTTCTCGAGAAACTCCTCACGGAGTTCCCGGACCTCCTGATCGAAGGCTGCTCGTCCGGCGGCGGGCGTTTCGACGCAGGCATGCTGTACTATACGCCGCAGATCTGGTGCAGCGATGACACCGACCCCATTGAGCGGCTCTATATCCAGCACGGCACGTCCTTCATCTATCCGGTGAACACGATGGGCGCGCACGTATCCGCAAGCCCGAACCACCAGACGCGGCGGACGACCTCGCTCGCGACGCGGGCGGTCACGGCCATGTCCGGCACCTTCGGTTACGAGCTTGACTTAAACAAGCTTGACGATACGGAGAAGGAAGAAGTGAAACGCGAGGTCCGCGTTTTCAAGGAGCTTTACGAGACGCTGGAGCAGGGAGACTACTACCGGCTGACCACGCCCGACAGCGACACATGCACGGTGTGGGAGCAGGTATCGAAGGACAAAAAGAAGGCGGTCGTGAACGCAGTCTATCACTACGTCCGCGCAAATCATGCGCCGGTATACGTCCGGCTGAAAGGCCTCAACGACGATATGCAGTACCGCGCGCGGCTTGTGGAAGGACACGGAGAACAGTATCTTTCCAGGTTCTTTAAGCATGAGAATACGCTCTTTGAGGAGGGCAGGACCTTCTCCGGGCGGACGCTTGCGACCCGCGGGATCTTCATTCCGGCGCCGCTTTCGGAGTACCAGGCGTGGCAGATCGTATTAGAAGAAATATGAAGCAAAGCGTGTTAAACATGCGAATGAACGGGTTTTAGTGCCCCTGAGGGGAGAAAGGAAAAACCATGAATTCAGACCAGATCACAGAAGCTTATTTTGACAGGATCCTGCTCAGGAGCCGCCTGATTGGCGCGGACCTTCCGGACACCTCCACGGAGATCTTCGGCCGGAGGTTTGAGACTCCCGTGACCACCGCGGCGCTGTCCCACCTGGACAACGTGACGGAAAACGGCATGGCACTCATGGCGGCAGCGGCAAAGCGCGCCGGGGCCATCTATTTTGCGGGCATGACGGAGGATGATGAGATCGAGCGTATTCAGGCGACCGGCGCCGCGGTAGTGAGCATCATTAAGCCTCATGCGGACAGTGCGGAGACCATCCGTCAGATCCGCCACAACGTGGAGATCGGCGTGTTCTCCGTAGGCGTCGATATCGATCACTGCTTCAACCAGGACGGCGGCTACGACACAGTACTCGGGATGCCCATGCGCCCGAAGAACGTGGAGGAGATCCGCGAATTCGTGAAGGAAGCAGGCGATACGCCGTTCGTCATCAAGGGCGTGCTGAGCGTGGAGGACGCACTCGCGTGCGTGGAAGCGGGCGTTAAGGGAATCGTCGTCTCGCACCACCACGGCATCATGCCGAGTTCGGTCCCGCCGCTCATGGTGTTGCCGGAAATCAAAAAAGCCGTGGGCGATCAGCTCACGATTTTTGTGGACTGCAGCTTTGATTCAGGCCTTGACGTCTTCAAGGGCATGGCGCTTGGCGCAGACGCGGTCTGCGTGGGCCGCGCGCTGATGGATCCTCTGAAGGAGGGCGGCGAACAGGGCGCTTACGACGCGATCATGAAGATCGCCGGCCAGTTTAAGAGCGTGATGGCCCGCTGCGGCTTCCACAAAATTACAGAGATCGACGACTCCTGCGTTACCATCTTTTAATGCACGGTAAAATAAAGCGGACCGCTGCACATTCGTGCTGCGGTCCGCTTTATCTTTTTCTGATATTCTCTTTACAATGACACCGTGATCCGGTCGTAAAGGACAGGATCCAGCTGGTCCTGGTCCATAGAGATGCTGATGATGAAGCTCACGTCGCAGATCTTCCCGATGTTCTCGAGCTGCAGGATATAATCCTTGACCTGCTCGCTGTCTTCATTGATTTTTGCCAGCGTCAAAAAGCTGTCCAGATAGATCTCCTGTAGGTCGTGGTCCTGTGCTGCAATACCTAAGATGAAGCCGATGAATTCATCGCCGCTCTTTAACGGAAAGCGGGAAGCATCGATCAGGCGGATCCTGTTGCTCAGGTCATACATGTGTTTCTGGTTTTTATCGATATAGACGATGTGGCCGTCGGCCGTCTTAATGGATTCATTCGCCTTTTCCAGAAGATATCTGGTCTTTCCCTTGCCCTTTGCGCCGGTAATTAACTGAATCATGGCAGTATCCTCCTTATATATGACAGATACGGGAGCGCTGTCTCCCGCCTTTATTATAGGCGATGCGTGCTGAAAAGGCAAGGAAAAGCTGTTGCGCGATGCGGAAAGGGAGAGTATAATAACTGAGAAAATGTGTTCTAACTTGAGTACTGATGAAAGGTGTTGATATTATGAAGAAAAACGTAGTATTTGATTATTCCAAGGCGGCGCAGTACATCGACGGCGATGCGCTCAAAGCCATGAAGGCGCGCGCGCTTGAAGCACGTGAAGTGCTGATGGGCAGGACTGGCGCAGGCAACGACTTCCTGGGCTGGATCGACCTTCCCGTGGCCTATGACAAGGACGAGTTTGCCAGGATCCAGAAGGCGGCGGCGCAGATCCGCGAAGATTCGGACGTGCTGGTCGTGATCGGAATCGGCGGCTCCTATCTGGGCGCCCGTGCGGCTAACGAATTCCTGAACCACAGCTTCTACAACAACCTGTCCAGGGAGGAGCGCAAGGCGCCGGAGATCTACTACTGTGGCAACAGCATCTCCGGGACGTATCTGAAGCACCTTATTGAGATCATCGGCGAAAGAGACTTCTCCGTTAACGTGATCTCTAAGTCCGGCACCACCACGGAGCCGGCCATCGCGTTCCGCGTATTCAAGGCGCTTGCTGAGAAGAAGTACGGCAAGGAAGGCGCCGCAAAGCGTATCTACGCCACCACGGACCAGAAGAAGGGCGCGCTCAAGACTCTGGCGACGGCGGAAGGCTACGAATCCTTTATCGTGCCGGATGACATCGGCGGACGGTTCTCCGTGCTTACGGCTGTGGGTCTCCTGCCTATAGCGGCCAGCGGCGTGGACATCTGCGCTCTCATGCAGGGTGCCGCGGACATGCGCGAGCTTTGCCTCAATGATGCGGAAGCGGATGACGGCGCCGTCATGTACGCCGCAGTCCGGAACCTGTTCCTTGAAAACGGCAAGACCGTTGAACTTACCACGAACTACGAGCCCTGCTTCCATTACGTTGCAGAGTGGTGGAAACAGCTGTACGGCGAATCCGAGGGCAAGGACCGTAAAGGTCTGTTCCCGGCGTCCTGCGATTTTACGACCGACCTCCACTCCATGGGCCAGTACGTCCAGGACGGCGCGCGCATCATGTTCGAGACTGTGGTCGACATCCAGGAGTCTACGGATACCGTTGTGCTTGAAGCGGAAGCAGAGGACCTCGACGGCCTCAACTACCTGACCGGCAAGGACATGGATTTTGTCAACCGCTGCGCGATGCAGGGCACGCTCCTTGCCCACACGGACGGCGACGTTCCGAACTTACAGATCCACGTCAAGGACCGCACGGCTTATTCTCTGGGCCAGCTGTTCTACTTCTATGAGTACGCATGCGGCGTTTCCGGCTACGTCCTGGGCGTGAATCCGTTCAATCAGCCCGGCGTTGAAAGCTACAAGAAGAACATGTTCGCGCTTCTCGGAAAGCCCGGCTATGAAGACGCGCGCGAAGCGCTTCTTGCGAGGCTGTAATGATTTTCGACACTCATGCGCATTACGATGACAGCAGATTTGATGAAGACAGAGAGGCCGTCCTGACCTCTCTGTCTTGCCATAACGTGTCGCGCGTGGTCAATGTGGCCGCGGACATGGAAAGTGTCCGGACTACGCTCGCGCTCGCGGATAAATATGATTTTATCTATGCGGCCATCGGCGTCCATCCGGACGGAATCGCGGAAATGACCGAAACGGACATAGAGACGCTCCGGGCGCTTTCCGCGCACGAAAAGGTGGTGGCCGTGGGCGAGTGCGGCCTGGATTACTACGGCCGCGAGATCCCCAGGGAGACGCAGATCCACTGGTTTTCCCGGCAGCTTGCGCTCGCGAAGGAATGTGATCTCCCGGTCATCATTCATTCCAGGGACGCCGCCGAGGACACCTATGAGACCGTGAAGCGCTTTTATACCGGCGACGGCGCCGGCATCATCCACTGCTTTTCCTACGGGAAAGAGATGGCCCGGCAGTTTCTGGACCTCGGCTACTACATTGCGCTTGGCGGCGTAGTGACCTTCAAGAACAGCAAAAAGGCGAAAGAAGTCGCAGCGTACGTGCCGGAGGACAGACTTCTCATTGAAACGGACTGCCCGTACCTTGCGCCGGTCCCGAAGAGGGGAACCCGGAACGATTCCGGCAATTTAGGCTATGTGCTGGATACGATGGCGGAGCTTCGCGGCGTAAGCCGGAAGCATATCGAGCGGGCGACGTATGAAAACGCGTGCAGGCTTTACCGCCTGAAGGTGTGACAGGGGCATGCCCCGGGAGATACAGAGAACTGAAGGAGTGGCGATGGGCAGACTGATCGATCCGAAGGAAACGGTCGAGATCCTGAAAAAGTACGATTTTATCTTTTCCAAGCGGTACGGACAGAACTTCCTGATCGATGAACATGTGCTCGGAAAGATCCTTCGGGCGGCGGATATTACAAAAGAAGACGCCGTACTGGAGATTGGACCGGGGATCGGGACCATGACACAGGCATTGGCGGATGCGGCGGGGCAGGTCGTTGCAGTTGAGATCGATGAAAAGCTGCTGCCGATCCTTTCGGATACCCTGCAGGACTTCCAAAACGTCACGGTAGTCCACGCGGATATCCTCGAAACCGATATCCGGGAGCTGTCCCGGCAGTACGCCGGAGGAAAGCCCTTCAAGGTGGTCGCGAATCTGCCTTACTATATTACGACGCCCATCATTATGGGTCTTCTTGAAAATGATCTGCCTGTCACGTCCATAACGGTGATGGTGCAGAAGGAAGTCGCGCAGAGGATGCAGGAAAAGCCCGGGAGCAAGGATTACGGCGCCCTGTCCCTTGCAGTGCAGTACTACGCGGAGCCGTACCTTGCGGCGAACGTTCCGAGGAACTGCTTCATGCCGCGCCCGGACGTGGATTCCGCGGTCATCCGGCTCACGAAACGGCCGGAGCCTGCGGTAAAGGTGCAGGATCCGAAGCTCATGTTCCGCCTGATCCGCGCAAGCTTCAGCGTTCGCAGGAAAACACTCCTGAACGGACTGAAAAACGCCGGAGACCTCGGATACTCCGCATCGGAGCTTACTGAAGCAGTAAAGGCGCTCGGAAAGGGCGAGACAGTGCGGGGAGAGACGCTCTCCCTTCAGGAATTCGCATTTCTTTCCGATACGCTCTCTGCGATGAGGAATGGATAAATGGAAAAGATACGCGGAAGCCGGCGCGCGCTCACAGAGGACGAAAAGCTCATGAAGCTCGCGCTCCGGGAGGCGAAGAAGGCAGAAAGACTGGGGGAGACGCCCATCGGCTGCGTGATCGTAAGGACGCGCCTTTACGACGGGACGGTACTTCCGGCGCCTGAAGTCATCGCCCGCGGATACAACAGGCGGAATACGGACAAAAGTACGCTGGCGCATGCGGAGATCCGGGCTATCGCGAAGGCGGCGCGGGTATTAGGCGACTGGCGGCTCGAGGGGTGTACGATGTACGTGACGCTGGAGCCGTGCCAGATGTGTGCAGGCGCGCTCATACAGAGCAGGATCGACAGGGTGGTGATCGGGGCGATGAATCCGAAGGCCGGATGCGCAGGCTCGGTACTGAATATCCTGGAGGAGCCTAAGTTCAACCATCAGGCGGAAGTTACGAGGGGCGTCCTTCGGGACGAGTGCGCATCGCGACTTACAGCCTTCTTTTCCGGGCTCCGGAAGAAGAAATACGACAGAGACAACGGAGGAGATGCAGAATGAAGAAAATGTCGATCTCAAGGATCACCTATGATGCCGTATTGGCCGCCATATGCGTGGTGCTTGGTTATCTCGCGTTCAATTTGGGCGATTTCAAATTTACGTTTGAGAATCTTCCCGTTATTGTGGCGGCGCTTTTGTTCGGCCCGGTTGACGGAATGCTGGTAGGCGGCCTGGGCGTTTTCCTGAGCCAGATGATCCGCTACGGCGTAGAACTCAGTACGCCGCTCTGGGTCATTCCGTACATCGTGAGCGGCCTGTTTATGGGTCTCTGCGCGAAAGGGATGAATTACAAGATCACCGTAGGCTGGAAGCTTTCCCTGATACTTCTGATCGACGGACTCATAGTGACCTCGCTCAACACGGTAAGCCTGTACATTTGGCACAACTTCCTTCTGGAAAATTCGGCCGCTACAATGCTGAGCCTTATTATAAAGCTCCCGGCAAAGATCGCAGTCATTATCATTAAGGTGGCCGCATATACGTTCATTCTGCCGCCGCTGCTTCTGGCGCTCCGGAAGTTTTCTAAAGAGATCAATGAAAGGACCTCCCGGTCCATAGAAAAAGACAAAGGATAACAAGACAAATGAAGCTGAACAGTAATACGAAAAAAGTCCTGCTGTTTGTTGCGCTTCTTATTGGAGTGCTCCTGATCAGGGTGGTCTTTGGAGGTAAGAACGAAGAGAGCGCGCAGCAGCCGGGGAGCACGGCTGAGCTCACTGCGCTCGCGCCGGAGGAGCTTACCCGGAACGAGCCTTCAACAGACGAGGACCTTATGGCTGTGCCGGAGGAGTCGATATCGGAGGACGAGCCCGTATCAGAGGCGGAGGAAGAGCCGATATCTGAGACTGACCCAGTCACTGAGACGGAAACCGTTACAGAAACGGAACCCGTCACTGAGACGGAAACAGAGACTGCCTCTGAGACAGAAACAGAGACGGAACCGGTTACAGAGAGAACGACTGAAACTGAGACGGAGCCTGCAACAAAGACGGAGCCTGAGGAAGACGCTGAAGCGGAAGAATCCGGCATCACTGTCCGCGAGGACGGCGAATACTCCGACAAGGAGCACGTCGCGCTCTACATCCACACCTACGGGCACCTGCCGTCCAACTATATCACGAAGAAGGAAGCGAACGCACTCGGCTGGCCGGACGAAGGATATCTGAAGAACCTGGCGCCGGGGAAGTCCATCGGTGGGGATTATTTCGGCAACTATGAAGGGCTTCTTCCGAAGAAAAAGGGCCGTAAATACTACGAATGCGACATCGACTTCAAGGGAAAAGGCAGAAATGCGAAGCGGATCATTTACTCAAATGACGGACTGATCTACTACACGGAAGACCATTATGAGACCTTTGAGCTGCTCTACGGAGGTGAATGATGAGAACTGCAGTGCTCGATTTCGGAAGCTTTGATGACGCGCGGGAGGCTCATGCGTACCTCAAGGAGAAGCTCGGCTTTCCGGACTATTACGGACACAATCTGGATGCGCTTTACGACGTTCTTACGGAACTGTCCGAGGACACGGAGATCCTGACGGCTTCCGGAGGCAGGCCGTTCGAGGCGGACTTTCTCAGGGTGCTACGGGACGCGGAAAAGGCGAGCCCGCACCTTTCGGTACGGAGGAAGCCGAAGGGCAGGAAGGAGAAGCGGAGGCATTGAGACCTTTTGAAGGCGCCTGCGGTGCGCTCCTCGCCGGAGAGAGGGGGCTTTACAGATATGGAAAAATACAGACCTTGCAAGTATGGAAAAACAAGTTGACAACATATGGAAACTATGCTAGTATATAGAAGTTCTGTGAAGCAGAACTTTCTGGCGGGATAGCTCAGTTGGCTAGAGCATGCGGTTCATACCCGCAGTGTCGAGGGTTCAAATCCCCCTCCCGCTACTTGATTTTGGAAACCGGACCGGTCATTATGACCGGTCCGGTTATTTTTTTGCCTTCCCTCTCCGGTGAAAGCCTTACTTTTACATATTGAACATTTAACTTTTTCTGCCGGCCGATATATCAATTTTGTCCTACAAATCAACATTATTATGCGGAATGTTAAATATAGATTAACACATATTAATTATTATTAACAAACTGTAATTTTTCCCTTGACAACATACAATAAATTTCGTATCTTTTTACTAAAGTCAATCCACATTTTTTGCAACTAAATATGCGGATATGAAGGGCCTCTTTCCACGGGGCCGGTTGGAGCAGTACCGGAGCAGGCCCGGTAAAGCCTGCGGAGGGAGTTTAACGTGGAAGAATTCAACAGCCGTTTAGAAACAGCATTGCAGATCAGACAGATGAGACAGGCTACACTGGCCGCAAAGATCGGCGTCTCCCGAGCCCTGATCACCATGTACATCAAGGGGAAAGCGAACCCGAGAAAAGACAAGCTGGACAAAATGTCGGAGGTACTCAAGGTCCAGACAGCCTGGCTTCAGGGCTATGACGTTTCCATGACTGCGCCGGAGGGTGCGGAGGACATTAAGGAGCAGATCCGGATCATGTTTGACGCTCTGTCTCCGGAGGAGCAGACAGAGCTTCTTGAAGCGCTTCTGAACCGCAGGAGCGCGGCGTATCCCGAAGCACTTTCCGCAATGTGACGTATCTGAAAAAAGACCGCGCTGCCCGTCGGGCGGCGCGGTCTTTTTTAATAAGAGCTTTTCCGCTTATTCTGTAAGCG
>JAFRVD010000022.1 GCA_017441825.1 Lachnospiraceae bacterium | reverse complement strand
GGTTCGTTAAATGATGAGCAGCTCAGGACGCTTGACGAGCGGCTCCGTTACCTCCGGAACCTTGAAGAAAAGAAGGCGCAGGTCCTCTCGAGCATCGAAGAGCAGGGGAAGCTCACGGAAGAGCTCCGTCTTGCCATAGAAAACGCGGAGACACAGGTCGCGGTGGACGACCTCTATCGGCCGTACCGCCCGAAAAAACGGACGCGGGCGATGGCGGCACGGGAAAAGGGCCTTGAGCCGCTCACGAAGATCATTTCGGAGGAGAGTGCAGACCGGCCCATTCTCGAGATCGCGGAAGCGTATATTTCAGACAAAGAGGGACTCGAGGTTCCGACAGCACAGGACGCACTGAACGGGGCGATGGACATCGTCGCCGAGGATATCTCGGACAACGCAGAATACCGGACCGCCATCCGTTCCTTTATCATGCGGACAGGAACCATCGTGTCCGAGGCAAAGGCCCCGGAGCTTGACGAACGGAAGGTGTATGAAGCCTATTACGATTACGAGGAGCAGCTTTCAAAGTGTCCGGGGCACCGCATCCTCGCCCTGAACCGGGGTGAAAAGGAGAAGATCCTCTCCGTAAAGGTGGGAGCACCGGATGAACAGATCCTTTCGGTACTTCGGCGGCAGATCATCCGGAAAAAGAATCCGTATACCGAAGCCGCCCTTACTAAAGCCATTTCGGACAGCTATAAGCGGCTGATCTTCCCGGCCATCGAACGCGAGATCCGGAACGCTCTTACGGAGAAAGCGGAGGACGGTGCGATCAAGGTGTTCGGCAAGAACCTGACGCAGCTTCTGATGCAGCCGCCCATTGCCGGAAAGGTGGTGCTGGGCTGGGACCCGGCCTTCCGGACGGGCTGCAAGCTGGCCGTGGTGGACGAGACCGGGAAGGTCCTGGACACCTGCGTGATCTACCCCACGGCGCCGCAGAACAAAGTGGAGGAATCCAAGAAGATCCTCACTGCGATGATCAAAAAGTACGGCGTGGAGCTGATCTCCGTGGGAAACGGCACAGCCTCCCGGGAGTCCGAACAGGTCATCGTTTCCCTGATCAAGGATCTCGCGAGGGAAAACGTCCGCGTGCAGTACGTGATCGTGAATGAAGCCGGGGCTTCCGTCTATTCCGCGTCGAAGCTCGCGACCGAAGAGTTTCCGGAATTCGACGTAGGGCAGCGGAGCGCGGCGTCCATCGCGCGGCGGCTGCAGGACCCTCTGGCCGAGCTCGTGAAGATCGAACCGAAATCGATCGGCGTGGGGCAGTACCAGCATGACATGGATGAAAAGAAGCTTTCCGAAGCGCTTTCGGGCGTTGTGGAGGACGCCGTGAACCACGTGGGTGTGGACCTGAATACGGCCTCGGCGCCGCTTCTTTCCTACGTTTCCGGCGTTTCGAAGACGGTCGCGCAGAACATCGTCCGCTACCGGGAGTCAAACGGCAGGTTCCGGACAAGGCGCGATCTTTTAAAGGTGGAAAAGCTCGGGCCGAAGGCCTATGAACAGTGCGCGGGCTTCTTAAGGCTCCGGGACGGGGCGGAAGCGCTGGACGCTACGGGCGTTCATCCGGAATCCTATCAGGCCGCAAAAACCATCCTGAAGAAGCTGGGCTTTTCGGAAGACGACCTGCGAAACGGCGGCATTCCGGGGATCGGGAAGAAGGCCGGCGATGTTGCCGCACTCGCTGAAGAGATCGGCACGGGCCGCGAGACCACGGAGGACATTTTGAAGGAGCTGGAGCGCCCGGGACGCGACCCGCGGTCCGAGATGCCGGCACCCATCCTCAAGTCGGACGTCCTCAGGATCGAGGACCTCCGGGAGGGTATGCGGCTTAAAGGGACGGTCCGGAACGTGATCGACTTCGGGGCGTTTGTGGACATCGGCGTCCATCAGGACGGCCTGGTGCACATCTCCAATATGACTGACAAATATATCAAGCACCCGTCCGAGGTGGTCAAGGTCGGGGATATCGTGGACGTGACAGTCCTTTCCGTGGACGTGAAGCGGAACAGGATCGGGCTTACGATGAAGAAGGGAGAACAGTTATGAAGCAGTTGAAACTTGAGGCGTTTCTGGAGTACAGCTTCCTTTCGGGGCTT
>JAFRVD010000021.1 GCA_017441825.1 Lachnospiraceae bacterium | reverse complement strand
TATTCCGATCAGGATCAGGATCACGCCGCCAAAGACGGATGCCTTACCCGCGAATATCGTGCCGAACCGTTTGCCGAGGTTCACTCCGGCATAGCAGATGCCGAACGTGACCGCGAGGATGATCGCAGCACAGGCAAGCGCTTTCGGGAAGCTGTACGTGGCGATGGCAAGCCCTACTGAAAGCGCGTCGATGGACGTTGCGATCCCCTGGACGATCAGCCCGCCGGTGCGGACCGCATCGGCCTCCCCCGGGGCCTTCTTAAGCCCCTCATAGATCATCTTTCCGCCGATCGCAAGAAGCAGGACAAACGCGATCCAAGGGATCAGCTTCTCAAGGAACGAAAAAACGTCCATAAGCGTCCTGACAAGGAGCCATCCGAGGAGCGGCATCACAAACTGGAACCCCGCGAACACCGCGGCGATGCCGATCTCCTTCTTTTTCTTCATGCCGGGCTCGTTGAGCCCGTTCGCAAGCGATACGGAAAACGCGTCCATCGCAAGGCCGGCGCCTAAAAGGACGCTTTCTAATATAAAGCGGATCATAATAACGGAGTAATGTATTCCCTTCTGAATTCTGTAAGGCTCTGTTCCGGAGGAAGCTCCGGGAAATACTCGAGGCCTATGTAATCTTTGTAGCCGAGTTCACGGATCGCCCTGAATACCCTTCGGTAATCCACCTCGCCGGACGAAAGCTCATGCCTCCCCGGGTGTCCTGCCGCATGGAAATGTGCGATCACGTCAAGGTTTTCCTTGATGTTCGGGATCAGGTTCCCTTCCATGATCTGCTGGTGGTAGATGTCAAAAAGCATGCGGATGCCGGTGCACCCGGTCTCCCGGACGATGGCCGCGCCTTCCCCTGAAGTCGTCAGATAGTAGCCGGGATGGTCGAAATACGTGTTGAGCGGCTCGATCAAAAGGCTGAGCCCGTACGAAGATGCGACCGGTCCCGCAAGCTCAAGCGTTTTCACGATATTCTCATGCTGCTCTTCTCTCGGGGCGCCGGTATCCGGCCCGACCTGGGAGATCAGGAAGCGGATCCCGAGCTTTTTCCCGGCTTCGCACGATTCTTCCACTCCTTTTAAGTAAGCGTCCCGGTACGCGCCGTCCGTGAGCCGGAACTCCGTGGTGCACATGCCGGCGAGGGAAACACTGTTTTCAGCAAGGACTTCCTGTGCCTCAGGGATATCGAGGCCGGTCCAGTCCCAGATCTCCGCCGTATCGAACCCGTAATGAGCGATGCATCGTACCGCTTCGCGGAACGTACGGCCGCCGAACAGCGCGGGAATGCAGATACTGTATTTCATGGTGCTTCTCCTTTCAAAATCAGTTTTTATACGATTTGGAACAGGTAGAATTTGAGGTAATCCGTTTCGGGTACGTTCCAGAGGATTGGATGGTCCGGTCCCTGCGTGCGCATCTCGATCTGGCGGAGCTCGACTCCCGCGTCCCGGGAGGCGCTTTTAAGCATCTTCTCAAAGAGCTCGTGCGGCATAAAGTGGCTGCAGGACGCCGTCGCGAGGTACCCGCCGCGGGGCAGGAGCCGCATTGCGCGGAGGTTGATCTCCTTGTAGCCCTTCTCCGCGTTTCCGACAGTCTTCCTGGATTTCGTGAAGGCCGGCGGGTCGAGGATGATGAGGTCGTACGGATGGCCGCCTTTTTCGATGAGCGCGGGGAGGAGGTCGAAGACGTCGGCGGTCAGGAAGTCCATCCGGTCAAGGAACCCGTTCCGCTCAGCGTTCTTTCTTGCGAGGGCTATGGCGGACGCCGATATGTCCACTGCCGTCACGTGCTCCGCCCCGCCCTTCACTGCGTTCAGCGCGAACGACCCGGTGTGGGTGAAGCAGTCCAGGACGCGCCTGCCCCCGGAAATGCGCGAAACGGACAGGCGGTTGTATTTCTGGTCGAGGAAAAAGCCGGTCTTCTGGCCGTTTTCAACGTCTACCTCGTACAGAATGCCGTTTTCCGTGATCTCCGTCACGGGAAGCACGGACTCGTCCTCGCGCCAGTACCAGCCCTTGCCTTCGGAAAGGCCTTCGAGTGCACGGATCCGTACGTCGTTCCGTTCATAGAGCCCGCGGATCGTTTCTCCGTCCTCGCGAAGGCACTCGAGCAGCATCCCGTAGAGTTTCTCCCTGATGCATTCCGTGCCATAGGACAGGACCTGCGTCACGAGGAGGTCGCGGAACCGGTCCACGGTGAGCCCGGGGAAGCCGTCCGCTTCGCCGAAGATCAGGCGGCAGGCGGAATAATCGCCGCCCATGACGCATTTCCGGTAGTCAAGAGCGTAGCGGATCCTGCGGCGCCAGAAGTCATCGCCGAACGTGTCGTTCGCGTTCCTTGAAAGGATCCTGACCGCGATCCGGCTCTTCTCGCTGTAAAAGCCGGTGCCGAGGTACCTTCCCTTGTCGCTGATGACGTCCACAAGCGCGCCGTTTTCTGCGGGTTCCGCTTCCGTGACCTCCTCCCGGTAGACCCAGGGGTGTCCGGAGCCGACCCACGCCGTCCCTTTCTTTGTGATCCTGAATGCCGGAAACTCACGTTTCTGCTTCAATGTCTGTATCCTCCAGTCTGAGCCGTCTGAAACACAATGGATAAAGCCCCGTCATGGCAAACGCGGCCAGGAAATACCGGATGGTCCTCATAATGCCTTTCCCCGGCAGCTCTCCGGGAAGAAGGCTGAAGAGCGCTTTCAGCCCCTGTGAAATACCGATAACCAGCACGGCGCCCAGGAGGACCCGGACCAGGATCTTTACAGGGCTTCGGAGGTCTCCGAAGCGCACGATCCTCTCCTCATAAAGGCTCCCCAGAAAGAATCCGTAAAGGAGTCCTGCGCACGAAAAGAAATCCTCGGACGTACAGTAGAAAAAGCCCGGGACCGTGGTCAGCGCAAGGATCAGGAAGAGCACTCTCCTGTCCCGGATCCTGGCTTCCAGAAAATTCACGGCGATGACCGAAACGATACCGAGGACGATCCCGAAAACGACGTCCGTCGGGTAATGGACGCCCACGGCCATCCGGGATAGCGCCGTGAGTACAGTGACCGCTGCCGAAAGGATCCATATCCACTTTTTCCGGAACAGCCTTGAGACGGCCCCGCCCAGAGAGGAAACGACCGTTGCGTGGCCGCTCGGGAACGAATAGCCCTGCACCTCCGGGTCATAGATATTCCCTGCCGCTGCCGGTTTATAGCAGACGATCTCAGGATGTACCATATAAGGCCGCAGCCTCCGGACGGCGTTCTTGATCATCGGATTCCAGAGGAGCGACATGAGAACGACGGTACCGGCCCGGATGGCGGTCTCCTTCCGGTAGCCGAAATACAGGAGGGAGAACACAAAAAAGATAAACGCCGGTTCGCCGAAGATCGAAAAAACGCCGAGGAGCCGGGAGCCGGTCTCTCCGAGTGCTGTCTGGAGCCACAGAAGGAAGCGGGCCTCCCAGTCCGGAGAAAGTTCAACTGCCATCTTTCTTACCTTCCTTACTCTCCCCGGACGCCTTCAGCCGGTCCAGTTCTTTCTTAAGAATTTCACCGATCGTCTCGTGCCCCGTCCGACGTTCGCGGCGGAGTAAGTCCGAGATCGCGTTGTCGGCCTCGTCCATCTCCCGCTCGAATTCCTGCGAGGACATCCGGAGGACGCCCTTCCGGAGGGCGGACAGCTGGATGATGCCGTCCGACGTCACCACCCGGGCTTCAGTACCCTTCGGGAGTCCCTGGATCATCCGCTCGATATAGAGGTCGCCTGTCTCCCGCTCCTTCGTGAAGACGATGCGGACCCCGTCCATGTCGTACTGCTCTCCGCGGTTCCCGGGCACACGGTAGCCGTCAAAGACGAGGGTGCACTCGGCACCGGTAAACGCACTGTAGTTCGCAAGGAGATGCGCAAGACGGTTCCGGGCGGCTTCGATATCGGTCTCAGAAAGCTCCCGGAGATCTTCCCACGCAAAGATCACGTTGTACCCGTCTACGATCAGGACCTTTTTCTTCTCCTCGGGGACTTTTGTGTCCCCGTACGTCCTGGTCTCCGCGGCGGTCCCGTACTGGCGTCTTCTGATCGGGCCGAATTCCTTCTCAAGAAGCGCCTCAAGCTCCTTGTCGGTGGCTGGACGCCGGGAAGAAGCCGCCTGCCGCACCGGAGCTTCCGGGATTTCCTTTTCTGTGAGGCTTGAGGCCAGGTGCATGTACTTCCGGACGTCGCTCCAGCGGACAAAGAAACCTGCGCCGTGTGCGCAGAACACGGAATCCGGGGAGTTTTCGAGGTCCTCCTCGGGACGGTAGCAGAATTCCCGGATCACTTCCTCCGGGTTATGGCAGAGATCGTAGCCGTCCGCTTCCAGAAGGAGGCGTCCTTCGCCGGAGGAATAGGCGGCTACCTCGCGGGCATAGTGCATGAGGCCCGTGACCGGCGCGCGGCCGGAAAGGACCGTGTATTTTTCTCCGTAAATGGGCGGGATGAAGGTCCCGTGCATGGCGCGGATGTCGTTCATCGCCCGGCTCACCACAGTGCCCGGGAGATCCAGCCGGAACCGGTAATAAGGCTCCAGAAGGACAGACTCCACGTTCATGAGGCCGTTTCTGACCGCACGGTACGTTGCCTGGCGGAAATCTCCGCCTTCCGTATGCTTGAGGCTGGCGGCCCCGGCAACCAGCGTGATCCTGGTATCCGTGAGCGGGCTTCCCGTAAGGACGCCCAGGTGTTCTTTTTCCTGAAGATGGGTGAGGATCAGGTTCTGCCAGTTCCTGTCAAGTTCGTCGGTACTGACCTCGGAATCGAACTTAAGGCCGGAGCCTCTCGGGAGCGGCCGGAGGAGGACGTGGACCTCGGCGTAATGGCGGAGCGGCTCGTAATGTCCCACTCCTTCCGAAACGCCGCGGACCGTCTCCTTATAGAGGACGTGCCCCCTGCCGATCTCTACGCTGATCCCGAAGCGCTCCATGATGAGGCTCTTCAGGACCTCGGCCTGGACCTCGCCCATGAGGCCGGCCTGGATCTCCTTTAAGTACGAGTTCCAGGTGAGGTGAAGCGACGGATCCTCCTTTTCGAGCTCCCTGAATTTGGGGAGAGCCTCCAAAGGACTCACACCCTCCGGAAGCAGGATCGAATAACGCATGCAGGGCTCGAGGACCGGCGGATTCACCGCTCCTTCCGCGTTAAGGAGACTCCCGGCGGAGAGACCGGGAAGGCCTGCCGCCGCGACTAACTCTCCTTTAGACGCCGAATCCACAGGCGTATACCGTGCGCCGGTATATCGGCGCAGCTGGCTCACCTTGGCCTCCGCCCCGTTGATCGTGAGGCTCGCGCGGGGCTTGAGAACGCCGCCCGTGACCTTTAAGTGGGCGATCGGGTTGCCGTCGTCGTCATGAGTGATCTTATAGACCCTCGCGCTGAAGCGTTCAGGGTACAGAGGCTCTTCCGTATATGTGTTCAGTCCGTCGAGGAATTCTTTGATTCCAGTCAGGCGAAGGCCCGAACCGAAATAAACCGGGAACAGGACACGCCTTTTGATCATGTCACGAATGACTGCGTCACTGACCTGCCCTTCAGCGAGATACTCCCGCATGGCCTCTTCGTCCGTCATCGCGATGAGGTCGTCCCGTGTTTCCCGGTCTCCGGAAAAGGACACGCAGGCGTCAGAAAGCTCCTCCGTGATTTTTCCCATGAGCTCGCTTTCCGTGTAGCGGGCGTAGTCCATTTTTGTCACAAAAATAAAGGTCGGGATCTCATAGAGAGACAGAAGACGCCAGAGCGTCCTCGTGTGCGGCTGCACGCCGGCGCTTCCGCTGAGCACCAGGATGCAGACGTCCAGGACGGACAGCGTCCTCTCCATTTCCGCTGAAAAATCCACGTGGCCGGGGGTGTCTAGAAGGAACCACTGCCGCCCACCGTAGGAAAAGGCCGCTTCCCCGGTAAAGATCGTGATCCCGCGGGACCGCTCCAGGTCGTGGCTGTCCATGGTGGTGTCTCCATGGTCCACGCGGCCCAGGCTCCTGCTCGCCCCGGCCGTATAGAGGATCCCTTCTGACAATGTTGTCTTTCCGGCGTCCACGTGTGCCAGAATGCCTGATATCATGCCCGATTCTCCGTCTCTCCCGTGTAAACAAGCTCCAGCATCGTAATATCGTCAAACTGCTCCGCGCCGTTCGCGAAGGCTTCAATATCCGCACGGAGCGCCGGGATCAGCCGGTCCGGGGACTCCGCTTCATGCGCGTTCATAAACTCCCGGAGACGGCCCTCTCCGTACTGCTCAAGGTCTTTGTTGACTGCCTCCGGCGCGCCGTCCGTGTACAGGAAGATCTTTTCACCGGGCTCAAGCGTCATCTCAAATTCCTTGTAGCGGATGCCTTCCATGCCCGCCAGGACGAAGCCCGGACGGCCTTTCAGGTATTCGAAGCTGCCACCGTTCCTCTTTACAAGCGGCGGGTTGTGGCCGGCGTTTACGTAAGTCACGTGCCCGGTCAGCGTGTCCAGAACGCCCATCCAGGACGTCACGAACATCTCCGCCTCATTGCCCTCGCAGAGCTTGTTGTTCGCTTCTGTAAAGGCCTCTGAAGGCGTACGGCCGGTCTCCATCAGGTTCTTGATCATAGTCTTCGCGGTCATCATGAACATGGCTGCGGGAATGCCCTTGCCGGACACGTCCGCCACCAGGAAGACGACGCGTCTTCCGACCAGGCGGAAGATGTCGTAGAAATCGCCGCCTACGGTTTTGGCCGGATCCATCGCCGCAAAAATGTCATAGGACGTCATGTCCGTAAACGGCGGGAACACGGAAGGAAGTGCGGAGGACTGGATGTTCTTCGCGAGCCTGAGCTCCTTTTCCATACGGTTTTCCGCCTCGCTGATGTAATCCTTCAGCGTATCCACCGTCTTGTTGATATCGTTTGAAAGGGAGTCAAATTCCGCACTGGAATGCTCCTCTATGCGCTCGGAAAGCTCTCCGGACATGATGACTCCCAGCCCTTTGTTCACATTCCGGATGGGGTTCACCACGATCCGCTCCATCAGCTTGTAGATAAGCGTGTAGACGAGGGCGTAGATGATCATCTGGATGAACATCAGGAGGTACATGATGAGGAACGCGGATTCCAGCGCCTCCTTCCGCTGCAGGATGCCGATATAATAGAGCCCGTTCTTGTCAACGCTGCTGTAGTAGCAGTCCTCTCCACCCAGGTTCCCCTCGTGAAGCGAATACGTATCGCGGACGTCCTCCATACTGAAGCCGTACTCTTCCGCGGTCATGGAGCCCATTCCTTTCCCGTTTGCGATGACGTTCCCCTCTTCATCCACGATCGCGTAATACCCGTTGTTCTGGATATGCCGGTTCGCGACGATGGTATTCAGGTAGGCCTTCTGACGTTCGGTCACCTGCTCTTCATTGATGCTGATAAGTACAACGATGCCGTTCTTCATCTTATCAAAGGCATATTTCCGTTTTATCCCGTCGTTTTTCAGGGAGACGAAGCCCACGGGAAGGACAAGCGTATCGCCGTATTCGAACGCTTCCAGAACGTACGAAGCTTCCGGCACCTGGGAGAGATTCTTTCCGATCATCTCAAGGTCCGTACTTGCGGAGACCATGTTGTCCGTATCGATCACATAAATTTCGGAAAGGCCGTAGGTCTCCACAAGGTCCGCAAGGCTCCTGTTCCGGTTCCTCGAAAGCGTCTGTGTGATGACCTGGACGGTCTTTTTCGTCTCTTCCTCCAGCTGGTCCTCCACGTCAAATTCAAGGTCGACAGTGTTGAGGAGCAGGATGTTGTACGTGTCCTTTTCGGACATCCTGAACTGGATGAACGTGGCAAGGAACGTAAAGAGCATGAAGCAGAGCAGGAAGACCACAAGGAGCTGTCTCCGCACCTTTTCTTCAATGCGCCTGAGCGTCTTTTCCTTTTTCCTTCCGAAGCTTTCAATGGCATAGGCCGCAAGGGAGGACAGGGCCATTGAAACGCCGCACATGGAGATCATCGGCATGGTGATCTTCCGTACCACGGACAGTGCGGTAGAAATGTCGTGGGTATGCGTGAGCAGGATCATGAGAAGGTGGAACGCCTCCATCACGAAGCCCACAATAACGCCCATCAGAACGGAAGGACGCCTGTTCCCGCTGATTTTCACGCGGACGTACGCCGCGTAAAAGCCGGCGAGGATGGTGGATACCGTGCAGGCCACACGCGTGTAGTAGCCGGCGCCCCACAGAACGCTGAACCAGCGTTCGATGCCGCCTATAAGGCCTGCGATGATGCCCGCCGGCGCGCCGAAAATAAGCCCTGCCGCAAGCGGCGCCGCATCGCGGACGTTTGCGGTCGCGCCTTCCACATAGACGCCGTATTCCGTCCCGCAGATGGCCGCAACGCCGAACAGGACGCCGTAGATCACCTGGCGCGTCCGGTATTCAAGCTTCCCGAAGCGCGTCTTCTTTTCAAGATAATAAAGGACTGCCGTAAGGAGGGCCGTTGAGCCTGCAGCTATCAGTAATTTTAAATAGATCCCGATCATACTGACGATTACCTGTAGGAAATAAACCTGTTGTGATTTTCGCTGAAATAAAGCTCCGCAGCCGCGGTCTCCATCTGTTCGGAGGAACCGGTGTACGGAAAGTAAACAGTAACGGACTTCGTGTCATAGCCGGTGATCACGGCCGCTTCGCGGTCTCCCATCACTGCAAGCACGGGGTGTCCGGCGTTGATAAAATAGAGGACCTCCTGCAGCGTGCAGCCGTAGAGGCTCACTCCGCGGAAGTTCCGAAGGGCTGCGGAGATGATCTCGACGGGGCTCAGTCCGTCCGCAAGATCCCGCTCCACGTTCGCGAGCTGAATGCCCTCCTGGGCACAGAGGATCCGGAGGGACGCGGCCAGCGTGCCGTTTCTGTTATAAGCTTCATACGGCTGGATGGAAATGGTCTTATAGAGGTCCCTCGTACCGCGTGTCCAGACGTAGTTCATGTCCTCGTCCACCACCACTCCCATGACGTCATAGGCTTCATCGATCGCCTTGTTGATCTCCGACTCCACATAGAGGAGCCGGCCGCAGCCGTACACGTAATAGACGTTGGTCTGGTAGTGGCTCAGGCCGATGACGTTCACGTCCTCCTGAGTGCCGAATTTGGGCTCGATGGTGGAGAACTGCGAATCCTTGTTCATCACGCTGCTGATCTGGATGTAGTATTCCTTCTTGGAGTCGCTGTTTTCACTGCGGGACATGAGCATGCTCTTTTCATTCCCGCCGCCGATCTCCTGAGTGAGGAGGAGGACGTCGTCATCCAGGTCCCGGATGGACCCGTTCTCCGTCTTGACCGCGCGCCGGATGGCGAGCCGCGTGCTGTATACGCCCACGGACTTGATGTAGAAGCCCTGTGCGTCGTATTCCTCGAGGATGTCAAGCTCCGAGCTCGTGGACGCGATCAGTACCCGCTTCATAAGCTGCTCCGTATCCATATTGGCTTCGATGACGGAATCCGACCGGAAGCCGAAGCCGTACACGATATCGTCGCCGATGAAGTCCAGGATCTTCACGTACTCATCGTTTTCGCTGTCCGCGTTCACGACGATGGTAGTCTGAGTATCCATGTTGAGGATCACGAGACGCTCCGGGTAGGTCATGCTCTCGCCCTCCTGCCAGGCGACCACGTTCCCCATCTTGTTGATGGCGTACATGCCCGGGTAGGCGTGAATGGTGACCTCCACGGATTCGCCGGAATTCAGGTCGATCGAATATATGCCGTCGCCGTAGCGGAGGTAGCAGACATCGTCCTCGTTCACGTAGGCAAGCGTGCCGAGGTCCATCATGAGGATCTGCTCAGACTGGTAGACAGGCATGTAGAACAGGCAGTCCGTGGTGTTGTTGGCCGCGTGATAGCGGTAGAAGCATATGCCGACCTGCCCCTCATAGCTTCCGCGGTTCATGTAGCCGTACACCATGTAGTCGATATCGCCGCTGTTGTTTGCGCGGACGATCTGCACGTGGTTGTGGTCGTAGCTTGAGCGGGTGCCGGTATCGTCCTCGTCCGAGAAGGCAAAGATCCGGTTCAGGGCGTTCGTTTTCGTGTTGAAGCTCCAGATCTCGCTGCCGATGGTAAAGACGGTCCACGAATTGTCCGGCGAGTTCCGGATCTGGTTCTCCCCGCTGCCTATACCAAGCCGGATTCGGCCGTTTTCGACCATGCTGCGCTCCGCGCTGAATTCCTGCTCGACTGTCCTGTAATAATCGAGAAGATACACCTTTTCCGAGCGATAACGGGCACAGAAGAACTCGTTGACCTTGCAGGTCCTGATATCGGCCCCGGTATTCATGCGGATGGTGTAGGTAAGCGTTGCGGATATCTGAGTCGGCTCAAGCTCCGTGATGCGGATCCTCACGTCCGGATTCTTGGTCACGGCAAGGTTCCCGTATGTGAACACCGCGTATTTGGAGTGGATATCCGTATAGTAATAATTGTTTGTGACGGAGTCGTCCCTTGGCTGGATGTAATTGACGAGGAACGTCTCGGCCTTGTTCCTGTCATAGGTCGCGTCGGAAAACTCGCGCATGAACGCGACAATGTCCTCGGCGTAATTTGTCCGCGCGTACAGGATGCGCGTATAATACCGGACCGTTTTCTCCGGAAGCGCAAGAGAAAGGATCAGCTGGTACTCCTGCCCGCTCTCAATAAGGTCCGAGAACACAAGCTCCGTGTCCGCGGTCCCGTTCCCCGGATCCTCAAGCTGTACGCTTCCGGTGTCGATGAACTCTTCCCCGTTCAGGCTCCTGACCTCATACGAAAGGTCCTTTACGTCATTTCCGTACAGCAGGACGGACACGTCAAGCGACCGGTCTCCGGAAAGCGGCACGATCACGTCGCGCATGTCCGGGAGGTTCATTTCATTGACGTAGCCGTAGAGTTCGGTTTCACAGTCCGTAAGATACGAAAGGGAAATGACCGGAAGAGACGCCGCCGGCATCTCGTAATAGTCGTTGTCAGAGACGTGCTTCGCTAGCAGTGAGGTCAGTACCGCCGCGATCACGATCAGTACGAACACCACCACAAGCACGATGTATTTGGTTGTCTTTTTCTTCTTTTTCTTCGGTCTCAAAGAGAACTACCTGTTTCATCCTTATTGATCTCCGGAAACGTCCGGATAATATATCAGTTTATTATAGCATTATCCCGCCTCGAAATACAAGTGCGGATAAATCAAAAAAGCCTTCTCTTAAGGGAGAAGACACTGCGGCAAAAACGCATAAGGGAAATAAAAAGGGCCGTCCCATACGGGACGGCCCTGTGTCATAGTATGGATCAAACGAGCTCGATCAGAACTTCCAACGCAGCGTCTCCCTTTCTGGGAGCGACCTTCACGATACGGGTGTAGCCGCCGTTCCGGTTCGCGTATTTGGGAGCGATCTCCTCAAACAGCTTCTTCGGAAGGTCGACTTCCTTCGTGAGCTTCTTCTTGCCCTTGTTCTCTGCGGGGACCTCGGTCACGCCGTAGAGGACCTTGAGCATCTGCCTTCTGGCGTGAAGCCTTGAGGGCTGATCCTTCTTGATGGTCTTCTCAACGGTGTCGAATACGGTGACCTTTTTGCCGTCCACTACTTCTTTCACACGTTTGCCGTTTTTATCTTTCCTGGCGACCTTTGCCTCTACAGTAACGGTATCAAAGTTATCTCTTTCCCTTACTGCAAGCGCGATCAGTCCCTCGGTCACTCTGCGGATCTCCTTCGCGCGCATTTCAGTTGTCCTGATATGCCCGTTGTAGATCAGTGCAGTGACCTGGTTGCGGATCAGCGCCTTTCTCTGGCTGGAAGTTTTGCCAAGCTTTCTGTATCCTGCCATTTTTTTATCCTCCGTTTACTCCTCACTGGGACTTAAGGAAAGACCCAGATCCTTTAATTTTGCAAGTACCTCATCCAGGGATTTCCGGCCAAGGTTTCTGACCTTCATCATGTCCTCCGGCGTCTTGCTGCACAATTCTTCGACCGTATTGATGCCGGCTCTCTTCAGACAGTTGTAGGAGCGCACCGAAAGCTCGAGCTCGTCGATGTTCATCTCCATCTTCTTCTGAGATTCATTGCTCTCCTTCTCGACCATGACCTCCGCATGCTTCGCGTTTTCGGAAAGATCGATGAAGAGAGAAAGATGCTCGCTGAGAACCTTTGCCGCAAGGCTGACTGCCTCGTCCGGCGCAAGCGTGCCGTTCGTGTACACGTCAAGCGTCAGCTTGTCATAGTCGGTCATCTGGCCGACACGCGTGTTCTCCACGTTCATGTTGACACGTTCGATGGGCGTGTAGATCGCGTCCACCGGGATCGCGTCGGAAGACTTGTCTTCGTTCTTGCGAGTATCTGCGCCGTCATAGCCGCGTCCGTTGGTGATCGTGAGCTCCATGTTGAGCCTGCAGTCCACGCCGCCGGATAAGGTGGCGATGACCTGCTCAGGGTTCATGATCTCGATGTCGGAGTCGGCCTTGATGTCCGCGCCGGTCACCACGCCCTCGCCCTGGTACTCAATGTAAGCAACCTTGGGCTCGTTCGTGCTGCTTGAATTCTTGATAGCCAGCGACTTTACATTCATGATGATCTCCGTCACATCCTCCTTGATGCCGGGGATGGAAGAGAATTCATGCACCACGCCGTCGATCTTGACCTGGCTGACAGCAGATCCGGGAAGGGAAGACAGCATGATCCTTCTCAGGGAATTCCCGAGGGTCAGGCCGTAGCCGCGCTCCAGCGGTTCAACCACAAACCTTCCGTGCCTGTTGTCGTTTGAAATCCTTTCAATCTGAATATTCGGTTTCTCGAAATCAAACATTTTCCGCCCTCCTGATTAAATGCGGGCAACTAAAATGACCCGTCACGAATTACTTGGAATATAACTCGACGATGAGCATTTCATTGACCGGAACATCGATCTCGCTTCTGTTCGGGAAAGCCGTGACTTCACCGGAAAGGTTTTCCTGGTTTGCGGTAAGCCATGCGGGTACCGCACGAGCGCCGGCCATCTCAAGGATGTCCTTATAGCGCTGGGAATCTTTTGCCTTCTCCTTGATCTCGATCTTATCGCCTACGCTTACAAGGTAAGACGGAACGTTTACGATCTTGCCGTTGACCAGCACATGGCGGTGGTCAACGATCTGTCTGGCTTCCATACGGGTCCTTGCAAAACCTAAACGGAAAATAACATTGTCAATTCTGCGCTCAAGGGTGATCATCAGGTTATCGCCTGTCTGGCCCTTCATGCGCTCTGCCTTGCTGTAATAATTTCTAAAGGGTTTTTCCAACACACCGTAGATAAATTTAGCTTTCTGCTTCTCTCTCATCTGGAGCGCGTACTCACTCATTTTTCTGTTGGCTCTTTTCGACTGCCTGTTCGACTTCTTGTCGATTCCCAGGTAAACAGGATCCAAGTCAAGAGATCTGCATTTTTTCAGCACAGGTGTTCTATCAACTGCCATCTTTAATACCTCCTCTTAATTATACTCTTCTGCGTTTCGGCGGACGGCATCCGTTATGCGGAACCGGCGTTACGTCATGGATACTTGTAACTTCCAATCCACTCGCTGCTAATGCACGAATTGCTGCCTCACGCCCTGAACCCGGTCCCTTGACGAATACGTCAACGTACTTGAGTCCATGTATTAAAGCTGCCTTGGTAGCTGTCTCAGCTGCCGTCTGTGCTGCATAAGGAGTAGATTTTCTTGAACCTCTGAAGCCTAAGCCACCTGCAGATGCCCAGGAAAGAGCATTGCCTTCAGCGTCTGTCAATGTCACGATCGTGTTATTGAAAGATGCCTGGATATGAGCCTGGCCGCGTTCAACGTTTTTCTTGACACGTCTTTTGACAACCTTTCTGGTTGCTTGTTTCTTTGCTGCCATTTAAACTAACCTCCCTTAAGGGTTCTTCCTTACTGTGATTTGCGGGCCTCCCCGCGTTCATTCAGAAAACTCTTGCTTTAAATTACTTCTTCTTGTTTGCTACAGTCTTACGCGGGCCCTTGCGGGTACGTGCATTGTTCTTCGTGTTCTGACCGCGGACCGGTAAAGAACGACGATGACGAATGCCTCTGTAGCAGCCGACTTCCTGAAGTCTCTTGATGTTCATTGCGGTCTCACGGCGGAGATCACCTTCAATGAGCATTTCAGATTCTTCGATGACACG
>JAFRVD010000020.1 GCA_017441825.1 Lachnospiraceae bacterium | reverse complement strand
AGATCGCTTCCTACGCCGGGAACGCGATGACCGCGAAGAGGCGCGTAGAGCGGCCGGATACGGTGGACCAGAACCAGATGACGCTGTTCGATACGGTCCGGGAGGACGACGTCCTTTCGGAGATCGAGGCGCTCGAGCTTTCCACCATGACGCCGCTCGACGCCATGAACACACTGTACAGGATTCAGAGCAGGTTAAAGAACAGGATCTGATATGGCTGAGATACATGTACTTGACAAACTGACCATCGATCAGATCGCCGCCGGCGAAGTTGTGGAGCGGCCGAGCTCCGTTGTGAAGGAGCTTGTGGAGAACGCGATGGACGCCGGGGCGGCTTCTGTTACCGTGGAGATCAGAAACGGAGGGATCGACCTCGTGCGCGTGACGGACAACGGGTCCGGGATCGCGAAGGAGGACGTGCCCATAGCATTCCTCCGGCACGCGACCAGCAAGATTCGGGATGCTTCGGACTTGACTCACATCGGGAGCCTCGGGTTCCGCGGCGAAGCGCTTTCTTCCATTGCGTCCGTTTCGAAACTCGAGCTGATCACGAAACGCGCGGGCGACCTCACGGCCACGGACTATGAGATCCATGGCGGCGAGGAGGTCTCGAACACGGAGATCGGCGCGCCGGACGGCACGACGTTTCTGGTACAGGACCTGTTCTACAACACGCCTGCAAGGCGGAAATTCTTAAAGACGCCCATGACGGAGGCGAGCTACATCGGCGACCTTCTGGAGCACATGGCGTTCTCAAGGCCGGACGTCGCGTTCCGCTTCATCAATAACGGAAACGTGCGGTTATCCACACCCGGAAACGGGAGAGTCAAGGACCTCATCTATTCGGTCTACGGGCGGGAGACGGCAAACCTGCTGCTTCCGGTGGACGATACGAGGGACGGGATCCGTATTGAAGGCTTCATCGGGAAGCCGGAGCTTGCGAAGGGGAGCCGGGCGTTTGAATCGTTCTATATCAACGGACGCTATGTGCGGTCCGCGCTGATCTCGAAGGCCATCGAGGAAGCGTACAGCCCCTACCTCATGCAGCACCGGTATCCGTTCACTATGCTGTACCTTACGGTGCCGCCCGAGGACTTCGACGTGAACGTCCACCCGCAGAAGCTGGAGCTTCGGTTCCGGCAGGAGCCGGTCGTTTACGATGCGGTTCTTAAGGCGCTGTCAGACGTCCTTAAGGGGAAGGAGCTGATCCCCGAGGTGCCTCTTGGGAAGGAGCGCGGTGATAAGGCTCCCGCGCGGCCTGAGTTTAAGTCGCCGGAGCCTTTTGAGACACGGCGGGCGGAGCTTGAGGGCAGACCTTCAGCGCAGGCGGGGACTCTTCGGAAGGGTTCAGGTACCGCGGGTCCGGACAGGCCTGCCGGATCAGGACAGGCGGGTTCAGGACTGTCAAGTACAGGATTGCCAGGATCAGGACAGGCAGGTCCAGGCCAGGATATTTCAGGTCTGACCGGTACTGAAGAGAAGCCGGCGCCGGAGAAGCCCGCAGAGCTTCGTAAGGGTACGAAATATGACGGACAGGCCGGAGTGCCGAAAGCTACTGAAGCTGAAGTCCGCGAAAAAGCACCGTACACTGTGAAGCACTCAGACAGCGAGCCTCAGGGAAAGTCTGTCCAGCAGGACCTTTTTGCAGACAAATTCCTGTCAGAGGAGGGCCTGAAAAAGTCCCGCGTGATCGGCCAGCTGTTCAGGACCTACTGGCTCATCGAAGCGGAGGACCGACTCTACATCATGGACCAGCACGCGGCGCATGAAAAAGTGCTCTACGAGCGGAAGATGAAAGAGCTTAAAGAGCGGAAGATGACGTCTCAGATGATCTCCCCTCCGGTCGTGGTCACGATGAGCGCCTCTGAGGACCTCGTTTTGAACCGCTACATGGACGCGTTCGCGTCTCTCGGCTATGAGATCTCGCACTTCGGCGGCACGGATTACACAGTATCCGCGGTGCCCGCGGACCTCTACGGAGTGGACGTCCGGGACTTTTTCCAGGAGGTCCTTTCCGACCTTTCGGCAGACTTCGGCGAGCGGAACCATGAACTGATCCTCCACAAGGTCGCAACGGCCTCGTGCAAGGCTGCCGTCAAGGGGCAGCAGCTTCTGAGCCCGCTGGAGGCGGACGCGCTTCTTTCAGAGCTCCTGACGTTAGAAAACCCGTACATGTGTCCGCACGGGCGGCCTACCATCATTACGATGACCCGGACGGAGATCGAGAAGAGCTTTAAGAGGATCGTGTAAGGCCCTCACTTAAAGGCTTCCCCTTGAGGGGAAGCTGTCAGCCTGAAGGGCTGAATGATGAGGTGATTATTCGCCTGCAGACCCCTCATCCGGTTGCCTGCGGCAACTACCTTCCCCCGGCGGGGGAAGGCTCTGGAATACTTGACAAACCATCAGGTTTATACTATATTTTTTTATTATTCAGAACATATAAAGAGGAGTCATTCTGTTTATGGAAAACGAGCGTACAGTTTCAAGAAACTTCATCGAGATCGCTATCGACAAGGATCTTGAGGAAGGCGTTTATGACCACGTCATGACGCGTTTCCCGCCGGAGCCCAACGGCTATCTTCACATCGGCCATGCCAAGTCCATCCTTCTGAACTACGGACTGGCGCAGCAGTACGGCGGGAAATTCAATCTGCGTTTCGATGACACGAATCCGACCAAGGAAAAGACGGAATTCGTGGAATCGATCGTGGACGACGTACGCTGGTTAGGCGCGGACTTTGAAGACCGTCTGTTCTTCGCGTCAGATTACTTTGACACCATGTACGAGTGCGCGGTCAAGCTCATAAAAAAGGGCCTGGCCTTTGTCTGCGACTTAAGCGCCGATGAGATCCGCGAATACCGGGGCACCCTCACGGAGCCCGGCAAGGAAAGCCCATACCGGAACCGTTCCAATGAAGAAAACCTGCGCCTCTTTGAAGGCATGAAGAACGGCGAATTCGAGGACGGCTCACGCGTGCTCCGCGCGAAGATCGACATGGCGTCCCCCAACATCAATATGCGCGACCCGGTCATCTACCGTGTGGCGCGCATCACGCATCACAACACTGGCGACAAATGGTGCATCTATCCGATGTACGACTTTGCCCACCCCATCGAGGACGCGGTGGAAGGCATCACGCATTCCATCTGCACACTCGAATTTGAAGACCACAGGCCGCTTTACGACTGGGTCGTCCGCGAGTGCGAGTTCGAAAACCCGCCCCGCCAGATCGAGTTCGCGAAGATGTACCTGACGAACGTGATCACCGGCAAGCGCTACATCAAAAAGCTGGTGGAAGACGGCGTGGTCGACGGCTGGGACGACCCGAGGCTAGTCACTGTGGCGGCACTCCGCCGCCGCGGCTACACGCCCGAGTCCATCCGGCTGTTTATGGAGCTCACCGGCGTATCCAAGGCAAATTCGTCCGTGGACTACGCACTCCTCGAGTACTGCATCCGCGAGGACCTCAAACTGAAACGGTCCAGAATGATGGCAGTGCTGCACCCGGTAAAGCTCATCATCGACAACTATCCGGACGGACAGACTGAAATGCTGCCCATCCAGAACAACACGGAAAATCCGGAGCTCGGAAGCCGCGAGATCCCCTTCTCGAAGGAGCTCTACATCGATGCGGAGGACTTCATGGAGGAGCCCCCGAAGAAGTATTTCCGGATGTTCCCGGGCAACGAAGTGCGCCTCATGAACGCGTACTTTGTGACCTGCACCGGCGTCGATAAGGACGCGGACGGCAATATTACCGCGATCCATGCGACGTACGATCCCGAGACCCGCGGCGGGGATTCCCCGGACGGACGGAAGGTCAAGGGGACCATCCACTGGGTCAACGCAGCTACCGCCGGCGATTGTGTGGTCCGCCTTTACGAGAACATCGTCAATGAAGACGGCCGCTACAATGAAGACGGCAGCCTGAACCTGAACCCGAATTCGCTGACGGTCATCGAACACGCGAAGGTCGAGCCTCTCCTCATGGAAGCGAAGCCTTATGAGAGCTTCCAGTTCGTGAGAAGCGGCTACTTCTCCGTGGACCCGAAGGATTCTAAGGAAGGCGCTCCTGTCTATAACCGCGTGGTGTCGTTAAAGAGCAGCTTCAAACTGAATTAATTCAAGGAAAGGCGGTCACAATGGCTGAGAAACTGTACACGATCCCTGTCAACGAGGCCTTCGACTCCGGCGCGGAGTGTCCTATCTGCGCGATGTTTACGAAGCTCGAAAACGATTCGATCGACTTCATGATGGGACCGTCCTACATGGAGGACGATATCCGCATGGATACGAACCGCATGGGCTTCTGCAAGCTGCACATGCGGATGCTGGCCGTGCAGAAGAACCGTCTTGGCCTTGCGCTCATCCTGAAAACGCATCTCGATGAGCAGAAGAAGCAGGCGGAGCAGTTCAAGGGAAAGCAGATCAAGCCAAAGACGCTTTTAAAGAAGCCGGAGCGTTCCGGTGTTTCCGAGTGGGCGGAAAAGCAGGTGAATTCCTGCTATATCTGCAACCGGATCACGAACACGTTCGGCCGGTATGTGGATACGGTACTCCACCTCTATAAAAAGGATCCGGAGTTCCGGAGAAAGTATGATAACTGCAAGGGCTTCTGCCAGGAGCATGTGGGCGTCCTCATCGATAAGGCTCAGGAGGTCCTGAACCAGGAAATGCTGACCTCGTTCTATGAGACGACGCTTAAGCTCTATACGGAGAACCTGAAGCGGCTTTCCGAAGACCTCGACTGGTTTACGGACAAGTTCGACTACCGCTATAAGGACGCGCCGTGGAAGAATTCAAAGGACGCCATTGAGCGCGCGGTCACCAAGACGAACGGGATCATCATCGAGTGACCGGTAAGGTAAAAAGAAAAGGGAGCTAAAACGGCCGGGAGGCCGAAAAAAACAAACCCGCGGAAGGCGGAGAAAGAAGGATCTCATGAAGAAGTTTATCAAGGAGTTCAAGGAGTTTGCACTAAAGGGGAACATGTTCGACATGGCCGTCGGCATGATCATCGGCGCTGCCTTTACTGCGCTTGTGAATAACCTGGTCACGAACATTTTCAATCCGATCATCGGTCTGATCACCGGCGGCATCGATCTGGAAAACGCTCTGAAATTACAGATCGGCGAAACTGAAGTTGACGGTGTGCTGACCCCGCTCACCATTAATTTTGGTGCGTTCATCTCCGCCATTATCAATTTCGTGATCATGGCGCTTGTGGTTTTCATGATCGTGAAGGCTATGAACAAGGCCCGGTCTTTAAAGAAAGAAGAAGAAGCGGCGCCCACTACCAAGAAGTGCCCGTTCTGTAAGTCGGAGATCCCGATCGAAGCGACGCGGTGCCCGCACTGCACAAGCGAGCTTCCCGAGGAGGAATAAATTATACCGGGAGCGGTTATTTTGTAATGGAAACAGTGCTATATGCACTTATTTCGCCGGCCCGTACATGAAAAGTTCATATATTTTTGACTCGAACTACTTTTCATTCTGCAAAAATTGAACTATAATGATAATGCCTGCAGGGGATACGACTGCAGAAACGAAAGGAGAAGAAGATGGGATTAATTAGTTTCTTATTTGGTACAACTGTCGTTGGTGCACTCGCCGGGACGGCTTATACATTCACGAAAAAATATAAAGAATATGCGCCGGAAGCACCTGAAACAGCCGAAGGAGAAGAGGGTGAAGCTGTTGAGCGTTCCTACACGAAGCTTGACAAGGAAGCTGCGAAGAAAGCTGCCTGCGACACCTTTGAAACCATTAAGGCCGGTACGTTAAAGGCGTACGGCGTTGCGAAGGATTCCGCGAAGACCATCAAGGAAAACGTCATGGAAAACTACGGTGATTCGATCGATGCGGCCAAGGAAAAGGTCACGGATGTCTACAAAAGCACCCGGGAAGCCGTAGCCGGAAAGGTTGAGGAAGTCAAGGCCAATCCGGACATCAACGAAACCATTGAGAAGATCCGCGAATCTGCAAAGAGTGCGTATGAAAGCGTTCTTGAGAAGATCGGCCAGGTGGAGAAGTCACTGAAGCCCGAAGAAGAGTGCGAGGGCGCTGAAGAAGCTGCCGAGTGCTGCTGTGAAAAGGCTGAAGAGGAAGTGAAGGAAGTCGTTGAAGCAGCAGAGGATGCCGGCGAAGCTTTCCAGGAAGCCGCTGAGGAAGTGAAGGAAGCTGCAGACGAGTTTGTTCAGAACCTGTAATAACAGGGGACCAAAATCATCATAAGGATGCTTGCATCCTTATGTATGACTTTGGGACCCGCCAAACATGAGTAACGTAGCCATTTTGCCTGCAAAATGAGCGGAGTTACGAATGTTTGAGCACAGCGGGAGTGCGAAGCACGAAGCTGTGCGTGTATTACATTACTGCACCCGAAGGGGCGTATGCGGAAACCGCATACGCCTCTTTTTAGCTTGATTCCCTTTGTGATCTGTGCTATAGTATGAAAAACAAAACAGGGGAGCTTGTGTGACAGGCTGAGAGGAAGGATAGACCTTCGACCCTTTACCTGATCCGGGTAATGCCGGCGTAGGGAGAGGATAAGAGTACCGGTATGGGACTGCCCTGTTTTGACGGGCAGTTTTTTGTTGGGGTTTTAAGGGAGGAATGTATGGAAGGTACCTGTCTCATCATATCCGGCGGAGCGTTTTCCGGGATCCCGGAGGCATACAGGGACTGTACGTATGTGATCGCGTGCGACCGCGGCTGGCAGTACGCGGAAAAGCTCGGAATCAAGCCGGACCTGATCATCGGAGACTTTGATTCCGCACCGGAGCCCGAAACGGACGTGCCGGTGGAGAAAGTCCCGGCAGAAAAGGATGATACAGACACGATGCTTGCCGCACGAAAAGCGCTCGAACTCGGCTTCAAAAACGTTGTGATCGCCTGCGCGTTCGGCGGACGGCTGGACCATGCGCTTGCGAATATCCAGACGGGAATGTTTTTGTCTTCCCAAGGCGCGGATACAGTCCTCCTCGGAAAAGATACGGATGCACTGATCTTTAAAGACGGCATAAAGTCCATCCCGAAAAAGGAAGGCTGGTCCCTCTCAGTATTTTCGCTCACAGACACCTCCTCCGGCGTGACGATCCGCGGAACCAAATACGAGTGCACGGACGAGATCCTGACAAATACGTTCCCGATAGGTGTGAGCAACGTCTGGGAAGCGGAGAACGCCTTGATTTCCGTAAGCTCCGGGAGCCTCATGGTCCTCTGTTCAAGACTTAAAAAAGGAGAGCACATATGATCGACTTCAAAGAGATCCTCGGCAATGTGCGGCAAAACGTGCCGCTTGTACACAACATCACAAATTACGTGACCGTCAATGACTGCGCGAACATCCTGCTCGCGTGCGGCGGCTCGCCCATCATGTCCGATGACACGGACGACGTAGTCGACATCACGAGTATCTGCGGCGGGCTTAATATCAACATCGGCACGCTGAATAAAAACACCATACCGTCCATGTTCCTTGCGGGAAAGCGCGCGAACGAGCTCGGGCATCCGGTGCTTCTGGACCCTGTAGGCGCAGGCGCGTCAAGGATCCGCACGGAGACCGCTGCAAAGCTCCTTGAGGAGATCAGGTTCGCCGTGATCCGCGGGAATATTTCCGAGATCAAGGCGCTGGCGCAGGGAAGTGCAAGTACAAAGGGTGTGGACGCCGATGAAAACGACCAGGTGAACACGGGGAATCTGGACGGCGTGATCGCTTTTGCGAAGGCCTTTTCCGTGAAGACCGGGGCGGTGGTGGCAATCACCGGCGCGCTTGACGTGATCACGGACGGGGAGCAGGTGTGCCTCATCCATAACGGCCATCCGATGATGAGCCGCATCACGGGCACAGGCTGCATGCTTTCCGCCATGACCACTGCTTTCGTGACCGCGAATCCCGGGAAGCCGTTCGAGGCTGTCTGCGCGGCAGTCATCGCGATGGGGCTTTCCGGCGAGATCGCCCATAAGAGGCTCACGGAGCTCGACGGGAACGCGAGCTACAGGAACTATATCATCGATGCTGTGTACAACCTGACGGCGGAGCAGCTTGAGGACGGAGCAAAGTATGAAATGCGATAGAAAATACATGCCGCTTTATGCGGTCACGGACCGGGCATGGCTCGGGGAGAGGACTCTTTACGAGGTCGTGGAAGAAGCACTCTCAGGCGGCGCGACCACGGTTCAGCTTCGGGAAAAGGAGCTGGACGATCCCGCTTTTCTGGATGAGGCGCTGGCACTTACGGCGCTATGCGGCAGGTACAACGTTCCGCTCATCATCAATGACAACGTGGACGTTGCGGTAAAATGCGGCGCGCAGGGAGTCCACATCGGACAGCATGACATGCCGGCGGCTGAGGTCCGGAAAATGATCGGACCAGAGCTCATCCTTGGGGTCTCCGCGCAGACCGTGGAGCAGGCGGTACAGGCGGAAAAGGACGGCGCGGACTACCTTGGGGTAGGCGCGGTGTTTTCGACCAGTACGAAGCTCGATGCGGAAGACGTGTCTTTTGAGACGCTTCGCGCGATCTGCGATGCGGTATCGATCCCGGTGGTGGCCATCGGCGGGATCACGAAGGACAATATCGCGAAGCTCGCAGGTTCGGGCATCGACGGGATCGCCGTAGTGAGCGCGATCTTTGCGGCGCCGGACGTCCGGAAGGCTTCGGAGGAGCTTCGTGAGATCGTGAGAAGGGAGCTTTCAGTATGATTCGCGGCGCGATCTTTGACATGGACGGGACGATCCTCGATTCGAACCGGCTTTGGGACTTCGTCCCGATCAGATACCTTGCGCGGCAGGGGATCACGGCGGAACCCGGGATCTCAAAAAAGATCTTCACGATGACGCTCCCGGAAGCCATAGATTACCTGATCCGGACGTACGGTCTTAAGAAGACGCCCGAGGAGGTAAAGACAGGCATCGACGAACTCTGCCTTGAGATGTATGAGCAGGATGCGCCTGTTAAGCCCGGCGTCCTTACGCTTTTAGAGGGCCTCCGGGACCGCGGCGTCCCGATGGCGGTCGCGACCGTAACGGACCGGCCGATGGTGGAAGCGGCTCTTAAGAAACACGGCATACTGGAAATGTTTGCCGGGATCGTAACCGCGGCAGACGTTGGCGCCGGGAAGCACGAGCCCCTGATCTTCCTGAAGGCTGCGGAAATGATCTCCTGCAGGCCCGACGAAACGCTCGTCTTTGAGGACGGGCTCCATGCGATCCGGACCGCGAAGAACGCGGACTTTCCGACCGTGGGGGTTTTTGACGAGGAGAGTGCGAACGCGCAGGAAGAGATCAAGAGTACGAGTACGTATTACCTGAAGGATTTCAGCAGGTGTGATGAGTTCCTGAAAGAGATCTTTAGGTGATCCGATAACAGGGGATCCGGAAATTCCCGGTTACATAAAGCGGCAGACCGGGGGCACCACCTTCTGCCGCTATACAAAATCAATACATTAGTTCTTTGGAGGGACCGCATGAAGAAAGTATTGACGATCGCCGGAAGCGACTCCGGCGGAGGCGCCGGCATCCAGGCTGATATCAAGACGATGACGATGAACGGTGTGTTCGCGATGAGCGCGATCACCGCACTGACAGCCCAGAATACGACCGGCGTCCAGGGGATCTTTGAGGTATCCCCGGAATTCTTAGGAGAACAGATCGACAGTGTATTTACGGATCTCAGGCCGGACGCTATTAAGATCGGGATGGTGTCGTCATCGGCGCTGGTCGAAAAAATCGCAGAACGGCTCAGGTTCTACCGCGCAGAAAAGATCGTGGTGGACCCCGTGATGGTCGCGACAAGCGGCGCGAAGCTCATCTCCGACGATGCAGTGGACACCCTGAAGCGCGAGCTGTTCCCGCTTGCAGACCTCCTGACGCCGAACATTCCGGAAGCGGAAGTGCTGTCCGGCATGGAGATCAGAGACGCCCGCGACATGGAAACTGCGGCGGAGAAGATCGGGACGACGTACGGCTCGGCCGTCCTTTTAAAGGGCGGGCACGCGGTGAACGACGCAAACGATCTTCTCTGGCATGACGGAGAGATGAAGTGGATCCTCGGGAAGCGGATCGACAATCCGAATACGCACGGGACCGGCTGCACGTTATCGAGCGCCATCGCATCAAACCTTGCGAAGGGCTTTAAGATGGAAGAGGCCGTAATCCGGGCAAAATCCTACATTTCAGGCGCGCTCGGCGCAATGCTCGACTTAGGTGCCGGAAGTGGTCCTATGGCCCATAATTTTGCGCTCTCGGGCGTGTACGGGGAGGAAGCTCCGCATGACTGAGAAAAGGACTTCCGTACTTTCAAACGGTCTTATATGGTTTGGTGCGGGCGTGTCGCTTGCGGAGATCCTGACCGGTACATACTTTGCACCGCTCGGCATGAAGAAGGGGATCATCGCGATCCTTCTCGGTCATGTGATCGGGTGCTTCCTTTTGTTCCTTGCGGGACTCATTGGCGGACGGACACGGAAGAGCGCGATGGAGACCGTCAAGATGAGCTTCGGGAACCAGGGCGCGAAGCTGTTTGCGGCGCTCAACGTGCTGCAGCTTCTGGGCTGGACCGCCATCATGATCTATGACGGCGCGCTGGCCGCGGACGGCGTGTTCGCCGCAGGATGCTGGGTGTGGTGCCTGGTCATCGGCGGGCTCATCATTCTCTGGATCCTGATCGGTATCCAGAACCTGGGCAAGCTCAATACGGTGGCGATGGCTGCGCTTTTTATCCTCACTGTGATCCTTTGCGTGAAGATATTCGGGGGAAGCGCGCCGGCTGCCTTTGACAGTGAAAGCCTGAGCTTTGGCGCGGCCGTCGAGCTGTCCGTTGCGATGCCGCTTTCGTGGCTTCCGCTCATCAGTGACTATACGCGGAACGCGGAGAAGCCTGTTGCGGCCACGGCGGTGAGTGCAGTGGTGTACGGGCTTGTGAGTTCGTGGATGTATGTGATCGGCATGGGCGCGGCGCTCTTCGCGGGCGAGACGGACATCGCCGTGATCATTCTGAGGGCGGGACTTGGGATCGCCGGGCTGCTCATCATCGTGCTGTCAACAGTGACCACTACGTTCCTGGACGCCTGGTCCGCAGGTATTTCCTCTGAATCCATCTCGGAGAAGATCCCCGGAAAGTGGGCTGCGGTCGCGGCCGGCGCCATCGGCATGGTGCTTGCGATCCTCTTCCCGATGGACGATATCACGGACTTCCTGTACCTCATCGGCTCCGTCTTCGCGCCGATGATCGCGATCCAGATCTCGGATCATTTCATTCTTCACAGGAACACGATGGACCGCGCTGTGGACGTCCGGAACCTGATCCTCTGGATCGTTGGGTTTGCCGCATACCGGGTGCTTATGACGATGGATATTTTCATTGGGAATACGGTGCCGGACATGGCGCTCACGATGGTGCTGTGTATTGTGGCGGACAAGGTGATTGAGGCCGTAAAGCGCAGATAGAGAAGAATGGTGCTTGCGGTGGCAAACATGAGGCAGACTGCCCGGTACATCGCGACAGTCAAATATGAATGGTAAGAAGCGGGGAGAGGTGTAACGAAGCCTCTCCCTGATTTGTCTTTTTGATCAGATGTATATTAAGATAACCAGTATGTGTTGTGCAGAGCCTTCAGTCCAACAAGAGGAGTTTAAAGGCTTGCAGGGTTGGACTCTGGCGAAAGGGAAATCCAACATGAACTGCGAATGAACAAACTATGTAGGACCGAGAGGAGCCTGCAGTCCAACAAGAGGAGTGAAAAGGCTTGCCGGGTTGGGATCTGGCGAAAGGAAAGTACAACATTACCGGTAGATAGATCAAACCATGTAGGAGTCAAGTGCTATATCAGTCCTATATCGAGGATCAACAAGTTTTTCATGTAGGGCTCAGGTACTATATAAGTCCTACACCAGCGGATTTAAAGAGATTTGTGTAGGTTATGGTACTGTTCCTGGCTGTTTATCTGGCAAGACTAAGGCGGCACTTCAGCATCATGAAAGGGATTATGCATAGGGTTATCTGGTATAGATCACAATGCTCAGTACACGGTCATATGCTTGACGGAAGCCCCTGTACAGGGTATAATAACTCTGTATGGTTAAAAAGGGGCAGTATGTGCTTATGCCACTTTGATGAGCTTTCCCGACTGCCCGGTACGAATGAAACATATCAGAAATGATAAATATATAAAAGAGGACGAATTATGAAAACAAACCGGTTTAGAAAGATGATCAGTTTATTCTTTGCGGTGATTATTATCAGCACGGTATATTATATTTCATACAATGCTGATCGGGTTTCTGCTGAGGAGGAACAGTATCTGGTTCCGGACGTCAGAGGCAAAACATTAGATGAAGCTGTCCAAATGATCTATGCGGCTTCTTTATCTCCCGGTAATACGATTGAAGTTGAAACTCACAATCCTGCTGAGGATAAGATTGTTAAGGATACAGATCCTGCTGCTGGCCAATCTCTGCCGAGGGATGGGCTTGTAACTATATATGTATATGCCTATTATGGTGCCCCTGCACCTGCCACCCACGTCGTCCCTGACATCTCCCGCATGACGCAGGAGAACGCGCAGCAGGCGCTTTCTGAAAACGGCTTTTCTTGCACGTTCGCGGAAGAGGAGACTTCGGATTCTTCCCTCAACGGACGTGTAGTCCGGACGGATCCCGCCATCGGTACCGATGCTCCCTTAGGCTCGACCATCACGGTCTACCTCGGGAAATATACGCCCAGAATGCTGACCGTCCCGAACGTCATCAACATGACCGAGCAGGCAGTCCGGCAGTCCCTCACGGAAAATGGCTTCGTCTGCAATATTGCGTATGAGGAAACTGACGACCAGTCGAAAAACGGGCTGGTCCTCCGGACGGATCCCGCCATCGGCACCACAAACGTACCGGAAGGAACGACGGTTACCGCTTTCCTCGGGAAATATGTGCCCAAGAAGGTCGAGGTCCCGGACGTCATCGGAAAGACCATCGATGAAGCCAAGGAGATCATCACCAACGCGAAGCTCACGCCCACCATCGTGGAGACGAAGACGGATACCGAGGATCTCGACAAGAACGTGTTCCGCCAGGATCCTTCCGCAGGTGCGGAGCTCGACGAAGGCGGCGGGGTTGTTCTGCACGTCTATATTTACGAAGCGCCTGAGACCTCTGAGTCCGAGCCGGATTCCGACGATGAAGAATTCATCAATATAGACGGCTATAAGATCTATAAGAACCTTCGGGGAGTCTCTGCTCCGAAGAATTTCATGGCGGTCAGCGACTCGTCCACATTTAAAGAACCGATCGATGCGTTCTACAGTACCTCCTACGGGACCTACCTGTATTACGCTGAGAAGGACGGCACGGACGACTACTATCTTTATGACAAGGACCGGAACACCATGTTCCGTTACGTCCCTCTGGCCGACCCGGACGGCAACAGCTTTATAGCGGCCGTTCCTCAGGACAAGCAGGAGATCGCAGACAGCCTGATCGGCACCACTGAGGTCGACCTTGGCACGATGTCGAATCCACTCAAGGTGCCGGCCTGGCTTATCCGCATGCCTGACGGGCAGACCGCGACAGTGCTGTACCTCTTGAAATCGAACAGCACCAGCGGATTCTACGTCTATGAGAACACGGACGGCATCACACTGACGCCGCTTGACGAGTTCAAAAAAGACCATAAGGGCGATTCCGAGGATTCAGAAAAGTCTTCATCAGTCGAGCCCGTTACGGAAGAGCCGACCAAGTCGGATTCCGACAAAGAACCCGGCTTCTTCCGGCAGAACCTGATCTGGGTCGTCATTATTTCCGCGATCCTGCTACTGATCATCATCGCCGTATTCGTCGTATTTAAGATGAGCCGGCGTCAGGAGGAGATGGAATACCAGGAGGACTTAAGAGAGCGGGCCGCCCAGCAGGAAAAGAACAGGCCCGGCAAGAAATACGATTCCAGCTACACGAACAACACGACGGAAGAGCTGGAGCCGTTTGACATCAGCTTTGAGAATGCGTTCCCGGACGAGCTCGGGCTCAATAAGAAGCCTCAGCGGACGGAACGCCGGCAGGACGTCGATTTTGTCGGCCGGGACGGCATGCTGAAGGAAAATGCGTTCGAGGATCTGGACAAGTCTCTTAACGAGGCAGACGCCCGCTACGACGGATACCGGGAACCGGAGAACCGGGACTACATCGAACCCAAGGATTTCGGAACGGGGCACGCGCGCCCGAAGCGTCCGGTGAGACCGGGCTCGGAGGACATTCTTCCCGAGGACGTGGACGAACCGGCACCCTCTGAGACCATCTACACGAAAAAGGCTAAGGCAAGGTCCGAATACCAGGAGCTTCTCGAGGACGATTTTGAAGTAGTGGACTTCAGGAAGAAACAGTAAAATGCAACTGACCCGATACAAAGAAACATCAGGAGAAGGCAGAAGATGCTATGTGAAAAATGCGGGAAGCGCGACGCACGCGTGAAGATCACAAGGATCATCAACGGCGTGTCCGAGACCCATCATTACTGCCGCGAGTGCGCGGAGGAAATGACCGGAAAGACGGAGATCAAGTCGAATGAATGGTCCCAGGCAGTGTTTAAGCTGCTCCGGGAAATGTTCATGCAGGCTTCCCATGAGAACAATAAAGAGCTTCAGGAGAAGGCGGCGGGCCTGACCTGTCCGGTCTGCGGACGTACTTATCAGGAGTTCGCGGAAAACGGCGTGTTCGGCTGCAGCGCGTGCTATGAAGCGTTCGAGCCAGTCCTTAACGACGCCCTCATCAGTATGCAGGGGACTGCGTCGCATCAGGGTAAAGGGCCTCAGAAGGACGAAAAGGATACGGATCCGGGCGACCCCTTCCACGAAGAAGCCGTGAGCCCCGAAGAGGAGCTCGAGATCCTTGAAGCGCGCCTTCAGGAAGCGGTCCGCGAGGAACGCAACGAAGACGCGGCACATTACCGGGACGAGATCCTCTCCCGCAGGGATAAGAGCGATGGTTGAATGGTGGTACAGTAAAAAAAGCGCCGATGACGTGATCCTTGTTAGCAGGATCCGGCTGCTCCGGAACTTTTCCGAATACCGATTCCCGGACACCATGAACGACGATGACCGCGAAGAGATCCGTGAGCGGATCCTTCCGCTCATTCCGGACATGCAGGACAGGCTGGGTATGGGGATCCGGCATCTTCCGTACGAACGTTTTTCTCCGGAAGAACGTCTCGCACTTCAGGAGCGGCAGCTTATCAACAAGGCGGCGCAGGGAGCGGAGAAAAGGATCGAGGTCCTGGCAAGCCAGGACGAAGCCTTCAGCCTGACCCTGAATTCCACGGACCATGTGCGGCTCCTCTATTCACGGTACGGAAACAGGCTTTCCGAACTTTACCAGAAGATCCAGCCCATCGACCGGATGCTGGGAGACACCGTCCCTTATGCATGGAGCGAGCGCTTCGGCTATAAGACTTCGACCATTGCGAACGTGGGGACCGGCATGCGGGCGTATTTCGTCATGCACCTGCCGTTCCTTTCCGGGACCAAGAATTTCAGCCAGGTAACGGAGGAGATCGGCCGCTACGGCGTGGTCGTGAGAAACGCCATCACGGAAGCAGGAAAGCGTTCCATGGGTCTTTATGTGATCTATAATCACAGGAGCATGGGACTTACCGAGAATAACATTATGGACATCCTCACGAACGTGGCCGGCAGGCTTGCCGGGCAGGAACGTGAGATGCAGGGACATGCGGACCGTGTCAGGATGAGGGACCGGGTGCTCCGTTCCTACGGTATTTTAAGGTACGCACAGCGGATGGACTTCTTTGAGAGCATCGTCCACCTGTCGAACCTGCTCCTGGGTGTCTCCCACGGGATACTCACGACCTCCGGCGATTTTTCGATCTATGAACTTATGCTGGGTGTACAGCCCGGCAATCTGCAGGTATATCACAAGAGCCTCTTTGATGAAGAGACCATCAGGATCAAGCGCGCGGATTATCTCAGATATTTTATTTCGACCATCGACGCGGACTGACATGTGCGTAAATGAACTGAAAGAGGTAGACATTTGGTAAATCGTTTTACAGAGCAGGCCCAGAAAGCGCTGGAGCTTGCAAGATCCTCCGCAAAGGAACTGGGCGCGGCGTCCGTAGGCACGGAGCACATGCTCTTAGGCCTTACGGCTGTCGGCTCAGGCATTGCGTGTGAGGTATTGAACGAGAGCGGCATTCAGGAGAATGTCGTAAGCGACATCATCAGAAAATATCTTCTGGCCAATTATTCCGTTCTGGAGTTCACAGGCTTTGAGTATACGCCAATGCTCAACCGTGTCCTCACCGCTTCCCTAGAAAAAGCCAGGCTGTACAAGAGTACCCTGATCGGTACTGAGCATATCCTTCTTGGGATCCTTGCGTATCCGAACTGCTCCGGATGCAGGATCCTGACGACGCTCGGCGTTTCGCTCGAGCATCTCCATCTGGACGTGGTTACGTTGATCCAGAACGGCGGGAAGGCGCCGGCGCAGGGACAGGGAAACGCTGCGGGTGGACCGCGCGAGAGCGGCCCGGGCACGCCCACTCTGGACGAATACAGCCGGGACATTACGAAGCTTGCCCAGGAAGGAAAGCTCGACCCCGTGGTCGGCAGAGACCGCGAGATCTCCCGTGTGATCCAGATCCTTTCGAGAAGGACCAAGAATAACCCGTGCCTGATCGGCGAGCCCGGCGTAGGCAAGACAGCCATTGCGGAAGGGCTTGCCATCCGGATCGTTTCCGGGAACGTCCCGGAGACCATACTCGGGAAGCGGCTCGTGAGCCTGGACCTTTCAGGAATGGTCGCGGGCTCCAAGTACCGCGGTGAATTCGAGGAGCGCATCAAGAAGGTCATCAAGGAGGTCTCTGAAAACCGTTCGGTCATGCTGTTCATCGATGAGATCCACACGATCATCGGGGCAGGCGGCGCGGAGGGCGCGCTGGATGCAGCAAATATCATCAAGCCCGCGCTGAGCCGTGGGGAGCTGCAGATCATCGGCGCGACCACCATTTCCGAATACCGGAAGCATATTGAAAAGGACGCGGCGCTTGAACGCAGGTTCCAGCCCGTTATGATCGAGGAGCCCGGGAAAGAGGAATCCCTTGATATTCTGAAGGGACTTCGTAAGATTTACGAGGATCATCATCACGTAGAGATCACGGACGAAGCGCTGGAAGCAGCCGTAACGCTTTCAGAACGGTATATTTCCGACCGTTTCCTGCCCGATAAGGCCATCGACCTCATTGACGAGGCGAGCTCCAAGATCCGCCTTTCCGTCCTTTCAGAGTCGAAGGAGATCCAGGCGGTCCGCACGGAGCTTGACGCACTTGAGCAGGAAAAGGAGCAGGCCATCCTTTCTCAGGACTTTGAGCTTGCGGGAGAGATCAAGAAGAAGCAGGAAAGAAAGAAGAAGCGCCTCGAAAAGCTTGAAAAAGCGGATATTGAAGCCCGGGAAGCGCACCGTCCGAAGGTTACGAAGGAGGATATTGCGGACATCGTCTCCGGCTGGACCAAGATCCCTGTAAAATCCATACAGGAAAGCGAAGCGGAACGGCTCAAAAATATGGAGGAGCTTCTCCACAAGCGCGTGGTGGGGCAGGAAGAGGCTGTCAAGGCCATCAGCAAGGCGATCCGGCGCGGACGGGTCGGCTTAAAGGACCCGAAACGGCCCATCGGCTCGTTCCTGTTCTTAGGACCGACCGGCGTGGGCAAGACCGAGCTCAGCAAGGCGCTGTCCGAGGTCATGTTCGGGACGGAGCAGTCCATCATCCGGGTGGACATGAGCGAATACATGGAGAAGCATTCGGTGAGCAAGCTGATCGGCTCGCCTCCCGGCTATGTGGGCTTTGAGGAGGGCGGCCAGCTGTCCGAAAAGGTCCGGAGGAATCCGTATT
>JAFRVD010000019.1 GCA_017441825.1 Lachnospiraceae bacterium | reverse complement strand
TAAGGGTTACAGCGGCGTACAGAATTTGAACGGCCAGCTGTTTGAAATCGATGAACCGGAGTTGAAAGAAATCCTGTTCGGAAACATTCAGCCAAGCGGAGTTCCGATTCTGATCACAGGAACCAGTTCAGGCAAGCAGGTTGACGTTGAATGGCTGGCGTCAAACTTAAGTTTTGCGGAATAAAACACACAAGACCGTTCTCTTAAATGGAGGGCGCTCTTGTTCTGTGCTCATTTATTGACATGGAAAGAGGAGTGTGGACATCCTTTGTCTCATGATTCTTCCCGGACCTATTTATTCGCAAAACTCAAGTTTAACGAATAAAGACGCCAAAAATGATGTGGATATGTCGATAAGGCCCCTTCCGGCCTCCCGGGCCTCCGCACCACAAGGCTTCCCCTTGAGGTAAAGCTGTCAGCCCGAAGGGATGACTGAGATACTTGAAACTTCCAACAGTTATTCCGAGCTCCCTCAGAATCCCGCCCCGTTTCCGCGTTGATCCTCTCATGCGTTTTCAGAACACAAAAGCGTATATTCCCACTCAGGCCTTTCTGAAAACGCGTCAGAAAATTCTTTATTTTACAGGTTACCGTTCAGTCATCCGACATCTGTCACCGTTCCTGAAAAAGTATGCGAATTTCAAAAAGCTCCGGATAACGGCTCACTTACCTTCAAGTACCCTGATGACTTCCTCATAATGACTCACTGAAAGGTACTCAAAATCAGCCTGAGGCTGTACGGAATCCCTCACAGGGCCTTTGTCCCCATCGTCCCCGTGTACAGCACCGGGAACATGCCTACGCTGTGGGAGCCCAGGACGTCTTTTTCAAAGGTGTCGCCGATGTACCACACATCCGCAGCATCGAGCCCCGCCTTCACAAGCGCAATTTCGTATAACCTGCGGTCCGGCTTCCTGAGCCCGTATTCGCTTGACGCAAGAATAAATTCAAACGGATGCTCCGGAAACATCTTTGTGATCCGATTAACGAGCGCCTTTCCTGACCAGCCCAGATTGCTGATGACCCCGGTACGAATCCCTTTCTCCCGTATAAACTTAAGCAGCTCCCGGATCCCGGGCATATAGGACGCTTCAGAAAGCGGCGCCGTATGATCCCACAGGATCTGCTCCGCTTCCTCATAGGAAATGTCGAGCTCGATCCCGTGGAGCTCATACTTGAGCTTCAGCATCTGGTATTCATGCGGCTCATAAAAAAACTCCTCACGAACGGGTTTCAGCGACCTGAAATAGCCCGTTTCAAAGTCGCTGACCTCCTCGGGCGAATATCCCTTCGGATTTTTGGTCACGTGCTTAAAAACGGCTTTTTCGCCTTCTCTGAAGCTGAAATCACTTTCGTTGAGGAGTGTTCCGCCATAGTCGAACAGGATCATGCGCGGTTTATTCATTACGGATCAGCTCTCCATTTTCTCAAGCTTTGCCAGCACTTCATCACCCCACAGGACGACGTTCAGCTCATCGGCGAGCTTTACGGCGCTGGAAGTGAAATTCTCGTTCGTCAGGACCACGCCCACCATGCGATGGTAATAATCCTTGCCTGTGTAGATCTCCTGGACCGCCCTGGTCCCGACCGGATGATTGTAGTATTTGCACTGGAACGCGTAGCTCACGCTGCCCTTTTCCGCGACGATATCGACGCCGAAATCACGGCTCTGCGGCGTCAGGCGCACGTTTGTGAAGCCGTTGTCCACAAGGAGCTCCGCGCAGTAATTCTCAAAGCTGTCCCCGTCCTTCAGCCTCCCGTCCGGCGTGGGCTTTGACTGTCCCAGCTTCTTCATGCGCACGTAAAGAATAAGCGCGATGATGGCCATGATCAGGACCGCGCCTGCAATGATGATGATCAGATAATTATCAAAAAAGAACTGTTTCAACGTCTCCATCAGAAGAACCTCCTTCGATTCCTTTTAAGTATAGCAGAATATATCCGAAAAGTACAGTTGTTCGTTAAGGCCGCGGCTTTTATTTTCTTCTTTTCAATTAATTCAGTATGTGATAATATGTTTATGGATTTGTGTTTAACGAATAATTTGTGGTATCATTAACGGACAATTCGCCGTGTATGAAGCCTCATTCTGTGCAGTGTCATGTTAACAGATCCAGGAAGGACCGGTATCTTTTGAAGGACCAGGAGCTCTTAAAATATCTGCGTCGTACGGTACAGAAATACAGCCTGATCAGGGAAAACGACAGGATCGCCGTAGGCGTGTCCGGCGGCAAGGATTCCCTCACACTCCTTTATGCACTGGCTCGCTTCCGTGACTTCTCTTCTGTCTCCTACTCTCTTGCCGCAATTGCTATAGACCCGGGCTTTTCCATGGACTACAGCGCGGTCCGCGCGTTTTCCGAATCACTCGACGTCACGTTTTTCCTTGAAAAAACGGATATTTACGAGATCGTCTTCGGTGCCCGCAGGGAAAAACACCCCTGTGCGCTCTGTGCGAACATGCGCCGCGGCGCCCTGGTAAACGCCGCAGCGCGCGAAGGGATGAATAAGCTCGCCCTCGGCCATCACCGCGACGATATGCTTTCGACCCTCCTCCTCAATCTCGTGTACGAGGGCCGGTTCTATTCCTACGCACCCGCAACATATTACGAAGACCGGGGCATCACGCTGATCCGCCCGCTCCTTGAGACTCCCGAAGCCCTGATCAAGGCTGTCGTCCGGGAACAGGCCTTACCCGTTCTTGAAAACCTCTGTCCGGCAGACCGCGAGACCCGCCGCGAAGATATGAACGCACTCTTAAGCGAGCTTTCCCGCCGCTATCCCGGACTCAGGGACCGTCTGTTCCACGCAGTGGAAAGCTCGGATATCCCGGACTGGAAAACACTATTTAAGGAGGGCTGACAATGGCTGATCAGAGCTACCATACACAGGTCGATATCCGGAATACGCTGAAGCTCCGCGAACTCCTCAGGGAGCTCCCGCCGTACACCAAGGAATTCTTCCGGGGCATCGAGCCCCAGACGTCCTCCCGCACCAGGATCGCCTACGCGTACGACCTCAACGTTTTCTTCCACTTCCTTTCCGAAAACAACCCGTCGCTCGGGAGCCGCGCTATCCGTGAGATCACTTTGTCCGACCTCGAGTCCCTCACGCCGATGGACATCGAAGAATACCTGGACTACGTCAAAGTCTACGAAGACGAATCACACAAGGCGCACACGAACGACCTGCAGGCCATCAAACGGAAGCTCGCGTCCCTCCGGACGTTCTACAAATACTTTTACCAGAAGGAGCTCATCCATTACGACCCGGCGGCGCTCGTGCCCATGCCTAAGCTCCACGAAAAGAACATCGTTCGCCTGGACGCCGATGAAGTTGCCGAGCTCCTCGACAACGTGGAAAGCGGCAATAAGCTCACAAGGACCCAGCAAGCGTTCCACGAAAAGACGAAGGTGCGGGACCTCGCCATCGTCACCCTGCTTTTAGGCACCGGCATCCGTGTATCCGAATGCGTGGGCCTCAATATCAATGACGTGGATTCGAAGAATTCCTGCGTGCTGGTGCACCGGAAAGGCGGCAAGGAAGAGACGGTCTACTTCGGCGACGAGGTCGAGGAAGCCCTCTACGCGTACATGGATGAGCGCGAGCTCCTCACTCCGCTCCCGGGCCACGAAGACGCCCTGTTCCTTTCAGGGCAAAGGAAGCGCATCCAGGTGCGCACTGTGGAAAACCTGGTCAAAAAGTACACCCAGACAGTGACGCAGGTCAAGAATATTACGCCGCACAAGCTCCGGAGCACATACGGTACGAACCTGTACCGTGCGACCGGCGATATTTACCTCGTGGCCGGCGTGCTCGGGCATTCTGACGTCAACACTACCAGGAAGCACTACGCCGCGCTTGAGGACGAACAGCGCAGGCAGGCGCGGGACAAGGTGAGGCTGCGTAAGGATTAAGCTGCATTTTGTCAAATATGACAAATATATTACAATTTTGGGTGAAACAGATTGAATTTTGCCTGATTCATGATACAATATCTGCAATCACACCGGAATTGAATGTACTTTTCTCTTCCTGTGGCTGACGAACCTGGATCAATCAAAAAAGGGGGATCTTATGAGGTATGTAGAAAGAAACCTGAGGGACAACGAACATGTTGTCGCCGAAGCACACGTCACCTATTGGGCGATCGTTCCCATCATTCTTCGGACGCTCCTCATCATCGGTCTGTTCTGGGCGATCCTGGAATACGGCATGGACTATCTGTCCAAAAATTTCGAATTCAACAATATCGAGTTCAAACAGGTCACCGATGCCGCATCCATCATTTTCATTGCCGCGACTGTATTCGCCGTTATCGGCGCTATTATCCCGATCATCAGGCTGATGTGCATCCAGCTGGTTGCAACTGACAAAAAGCTCGTCGGCAAGACCGGCTTCATCTACGTCCATACGCTGGATACGTATCTTGAAAAAATCGACAACTTCACGATCAATGAAACGATCCTCGGCCGGATCTTCCGGTACAATACCATCACCGTCGGGACCACGTCCAGCACGATGAAGTTCCGTTACATCGGTCATGCGAAGAAGTTCAAGAACGCCGTGATGGACGCTTATGACGCAAGGCTCCAGTATCTTATGAAAAAAGAAGCCGACCTGATCACCTCATCGAATGCGGAATATCTTGCCGAAAAGGAAGAATGGGCCCGCCACGAAGCGGAAATAGCCGCCATGAGAGCCGGCCGCGAGGCTGAAAAGGATGATTTTGGAAACGATGTCATCTTTGTGAAGCCGGAAAAAGAGCCGCGCCCGGATGTGTTCGACGGCCTGCCTGACTTTGAAAAGCCGGTCGATGAAGTTGAAGAGGCTGTTGAATCAGTGACGGAGGACGTTCCTGAGGCTGCGGAAGCTGCTGTGGAGGACGCAGAAGAAGCTGTGGAAGCCGTGACGGAAGATGCCGGTGAGGCTCTTGATGAAGCAGCCCGCACCTTGGAGCCTGTGGCATTTGAGGCTGAGGAAGCTTTTGAATCGGCTGAGGATTTAGTCGAAGCCGCAGCGGAGGACGCTCCTGAGACTTTGGTAGCCGCCGAAGACTATGTGGAGAAGGATGCCGAAGAAGTAGCGGCGGAGATCGCTTCGGCAGCAAAGACCGTCCTTGAAGACGCACCCAAAAAGGATGGATCTGTAAAGGACGAGTTCAAGCTTAAGGATCTCTTTGAGGAAGTCCCGATCGAGGAAACGCCCCTGAACGACGCCCCGGCTGAAGACCTTCCCGAAGACCTTCCCGAGGATGAAGACCCGGACGATTTTCTGATCTTCAACGAAGTAACGGACGACTTCACAACGGACTACACTGACGACACAAACGACGAGGAGTAAACGCTCCTCTACCGTGAAAAAACCCGGGTGCCTCACGGCACCCGGGTTTTTTCATCTCTGTTCAGTTCAATAACGCGTGCATTCCATTGATTACCGACGTCAGAAGCCGCACGTCCACACCGTCCCCGCTCTCCGGGTGCAGTGTGGCAAACGTAATGGCTGATCCGTAGAACTCACTCGCGCCTAAGAGGAACCGGCCATGCTCGCCCATGCTGTATACAGCAATGGGGAAGTCCAGATCCTCAGTCAGGTCGTACGCGGCGTTCAGCAGCCGGTACATATCGCGCCTTGAATTCGGTACGACGCCGATCTTCACCGCGTCCACCCCGAGCCGCCACATGTAGCGGATCCGGAAATCCAGCTCGCCTATCGTCAGCATCTTACTGAACGAATGATTCGATCCGATAATGGGCGTACGCCCGTTTTTCGCGTACGCGATCAGCTCGGTCGCACGGTACTCGGAGACGCAGCATTCGATGTCAATTAAGTCGATCAGCCGGCTGTCTATAGCCAGCTTCACTATGCTGATATACTCACTGTCCTTCACGTTCGTGTGCCCGCCCTCTTCAGCGGTCCTGAACGTAAAATAAAACAGCTTGTCCCCGATGCACATCCGGATGATCTTCAGCATCCGGAGCACAGACGTTTCGATTTTCCAGTCCTTGAAGTCATCGGCACGCCACTCAATGATGTCTGCGCCGGATTCCGCGGCAGCCACAGCCTCCAGGCGGACCGCCTCTTCGGTCTCACCGGCGATGGTCACGCAGATCTTCGGCTTTCCTTCGCCGATCCTGACATCCCTGATCTCAATCATCTGACTCTGTCACACTCCTCCGGAGAAACATGCCCGCAGGCTGTTTCCCGCAACATTCAGGTTACAGCATGCGTTCCAGGCGTTTGTTGACCTCCGCCAGGAACTGGTCCGTATTAGTGATATGGATCTCCGGCAGTGAAGACATGGCCGCAAGATCCTTGGTCATATATCCGTCCTCTACCGTGCCGAGCGTCGCCTTTTCGAGCTTCTCCCCGAAAGAACTGAGTTCCGGGATCCCGTCGAGTTCGCCGCGCTTTTTGAGCGCACCGGTCCAGGCGAAAATGGTGGCGATCGGATTCGTGAACGTCTCATGGCCCTTCAGGTGCTCGTAGTAGTGACGCTGCACGGTTCCGTGCGCCGCCTCGTATTCGAAGCTGCCGTCAGGAGACATGAGAACTGACGTCATCATGGACAGCGAACCGAACGCGGTGGCCACCATGTCGCTCATAACGTCCCCGTCGTAGTTCTTGCAGGCCCAGATGAAGCCGCCCTCGGAACGGATGACGCGCGCGACGGCATCGTCGATCAGCGTATACATGTATTTGATGCCCAGCTCGTCAAAGCGCTCCTTGTATTCTTTATCAAAGAGGTCCTGGAAGATATCCTTGAAATGATGATCATACTTCTTGGAGATGGTGTCCTTTGCGCCGAACCAGAGATCCTGCTGCGTCGCGATCGCATAGGAGAAGCAGCTTCTCGCAAAGCTTTCAATGGATGCGTCCGTATTGTGGATACCCTGCATGATGCCGGGTCCCTTGAATTCATGGACGAGCTCCTTTTTAACCTCTCCGTCCTCCGCCGTAAAGACCAGCTCACAGGTACCGGGGCGGTCTGTCACGATCTCCACCGCTTTATAAATATCCCCGTACGCATGGCGGGCGATGGTGATGGGCTTAGTCCAGGTACGCACATACGGCGCAATGCCCTTTACCAGGATGGGCGCGCGGAATACCGTACCGTCCATGATGGAACGGATGGTCGCGTTGGGACTTTTCCACATTTCCGTAAGGTTATATTCCTGAACGCGTGCAGCGTTAGGCGTAATGGTGGCGCATTTGACAGCGACTCCGTATTTCTTAGCTGCAAGCGCGGAATCCACGGTCACCTGGTCCTTTGTCTTCTCACGGTATTCCAGTCCGAGGTCATAATATTCTGTCTTGAGATCGATGTACGGCGTAAGCAGTACGTCCTTGATCTTCTGCCACATGATCCGGGTCATTTCGTCCCCGTCCATCTCCACAAGAGGTGTTGTCATCCGAATTTTAGTCATTTCTCAAAGCTCCTGTTACTTCGTTTTGGGAATTATACCACATTTTATTAAATACTTCAAGTCATACAGTTTTTCCTGCAAAAGCCGGCGCTAACCGGCATAAATCCGCCTGAATCTCCCCACTTTAACAGTAAAAACACGTGTAAACAGTCTTTTTGCCGCCACTGATCACAAAAAAGCGGACCGGAAATGATCCGGTCCGCAAATTCCGATTAAGTTTATTGAAACAGAGCTTACATGCCCATGCCCATATTCGGGTTCGCAGGCATTGCCGGAGCCGGCTCCTTGATGTTTGCGACAACGGCTTCCGTGGTCAGGAACGAGGATGCGACGGAGGTCGCGTTCTGGAGGGCGCTTCTCGAAACCTTGGCCGGATCCAGGATGCCCGCCTTGACCATATCGACGTATTCATCGTTGAACGCATCGTAGCCGATGCCGTCCTCGGCCTCATAGACCTTATTGACGATCACGCTGCCATCGAGGCCGGCGTTGTCGGCAATGTAGTAAAGCGGAGCACGAAGAGCCTTGAGAACGATGGCGGCGCCGGTCTTCTCATCGCCGGACAGGCCGTTTACCATCTCCTCGAGCTTTTTTGCAGCGTGGATGTACGCGGAGCCGCCGCCTGCAATGATACCCTCTTCAACCGCAGCGCGGGTTGCATTGAGCGCATCCTCCATGCGGAGCTTCGCTTCCTTCATCTCCGTCTCTGTTGCGGCGCCCACACGGATAACGGCAACACCGCCAGCGAGCTTCGCAAGACGCTCCTGCAGCTTTTCTTTATCAAATTCAGACGTGGTGGTCTCGATCAGGGAACGGATGGAAGCCACACGTGCGGCAATGGCGTCCTTATCTCCGGCGCCGTCCACGATGATGGTGTTTTCCTTACCGACCTTCACAGATTTAGCGCGTCCGAGGTCAGCGATGGTCGCTTCCTTTAAGTCAAGGCCAAGCTCGTCAGAGATGACCTGGCCGCCCGTCAGGATCGCGATATCCTTCAGCATTTCCTTTCTTCTGTCGCCGTAGCCGGGCGCCTTGACGGCTACCACGCTGAACGTGCCGCGGAGCTTGTTGACGATCAGGGTCGTCAGCGCTTCGCCTTCCACGTCCTCGGCAATGATGAGGAGCTTCGCGCCGCTCTGGACGATCTGCTCAAGAAGCGGCAGGATCTCCTGGATAGAGCTGATCTTCTTGTCCGTGATCAGGATGTACGGATCATCAAGTGTAGCTTCCATCTTCTCCATGTCGGTCGCCATATATGCGGACAGATAGCCGCGGTCGAACTGCATGCCTTCCACAAGGTCGAGCTCGGTCATCATGGTCTTGGATTCTTCGATCGTGATGACGCCGTCCTTACTGACCTTTTCCATGGCATCGGCGACCATTTCGCCGACTTCATCGTCAGACGCGGAAATTGCCGCAACGCGGGCGATCTGCTCCTTGCCGCTGATGGGCTTGCTCATCTCAAGGATGGCTTCCACGGCTGCGTCGGAGGCCTTCTTCATGCCTTTTCTCAGAATGATGGGGTTTGCGCCTGCCGCCAGGTTCTTCATTCCTTCAGTGATCATAGCCTGCGCAAGGACAGTGGCTGTAGTGGTGCCGTCGCCGGCCACGTCGTTGGTCTTTGTGGCGACTTCCTTCACGAGCTGTGCACCCATGTTCTCGAATTCGTCCTCAAGCTCGATCTCCTTCGCGATGGTAACACCGTCGTTCGCGACTAACGGAGTGCCGTAGGACTTATCCAGGACCACGTTTCTTCCTTTCGGTCCAAGGGTCACGCGGACGGTATCCGCGAGTTTGTTAACGCCTGCTTCCAGCGCTTTTCTTGCGTCTGCGCCGTATTTGATCTCTTTAGCCATGATGTGCCTCCTTATTCAACAATTGCAAGAATATCGCTCTGACGAACGATGATATATTCAACACCGTCAAGCTTTGCCTTTGTGCCCGCGTACTGGGAATAGATCACGCGGTCCCCGGCCTTGACAGCCATTGTCACTTCATTGCCGTCCACCATTCCGCCGGGACCTACAGCGATGACCTCAGCCATCTGCGGCTTTTCCTGAGCGCTGCCCGGAAGGACGATGCCGGATTTGGTCGTTTCTTCTGCTTCGACCTGCTTCAATACAACTCTGTCCATCAAAGGAACTAACTTCATTTTGTACCTCCTCTTATAATCAACAGGATCCCCTGTCTGATGCTTCATCAGCACTCTTTAGGTTCGAGTGCTAACCACCCTCTTATAATAGCACATAATCTCTGAAATGCAAGCCCTTTTTTGTGTCTTCTGTGTGAAATCGCATACGAATCTGAAGTTGACTTTTCTGCTTTCGTGTGTTATGGTTGTCACGAATCAAACATTCATAAATTCTTTTCGTTTCTGCATTTTCCCCGTTTTTCCAAAGGAGTTTTATGAGAGAAAAACTGAATTCCCTTTCCCTGACAGAGCTCAGGGCTATAGCTGCGTCCAAATCCATTCCGCGGGTCACTGCCCTAAGGAAGCAGGAGCTCATTGATAAGCTCCTCGAGCTTTATGAGCAGGAAAAAGCTCAGGAAAAAGCTCAGGATAAGCCTGTGGACAGCACTGCGCGGACGGAAGAGCCTGCTTCTCAGCCTGCGCCGGTCCGCCGCGTAAAAAGGACTTATACGCGTACGAACTCAGAGCCTGCGCCTGTGTCCGTCCAGGAAGCCCCGGCTTACCGTGAGACCCGTGAGCCGCAGCCTGCAAAGGACCCGCAGACCGCAAAGGACACGCAGGCAAACCGGGACGTACAGCCTGTCCGTGAGCCTTCCAGGAACGACTCTTCCCGGAACGAAACCTACAGGACTGACTCTTCCAGGACCGAAGCCTACAGGAACGACGCTTCCCGAAACGACCCGCCCAGAAACCTGTCTGATCTCGACAGCGGTGAAAAAGCCTCAGGCTTCCTCGAGGTCATCCCGGACGGCTTCGGCTTCATCCGTTCAAGCGGCTTCATGACAGGCGAGGATGACATCTACGTCGCGCCTTCCCAGATCAAGCGCTTCCGGCTGAAAACAGGCGATATCGTGAGCGGCAGCAAAAGGATCAAGTCTCCTACGGAAAAATTTTCCGCACTGCTTTATATCGATACCATCAACGGCATGACTGTTTCCGAGCACGCAAAGATCGTCCCGTTCGAGAACCTGACGCCCATTTTCCCGCATGAGCGCCTGCATCTGGAGACCCCGGACTGTGCCGTTTCCATGCGCATCACGGACCTTCTCTGTCCCATCGGCAAAGGCCAGCGCGGACTGATCGTCGCGCAGCCAAAGGTCGGCAAGACCACTCTTTTAAAGCAGATCGCGCAGTCGCTTCTGAAGAATCATCCGGATCTTTTCATTATCGTGCTGCTCATTGACGAACGTCCTGAGGAAGTGACGGATATGAAGGAGACCGTGGTCGGGGACAACGTTGAAGTGGTCTACTCGACCTTCGATGAACAGCCGGAGCACCATAAGCGGGTCTCAGAGATGATCATCGAACGTGCTAAGCGGCTCGTCGAAATGAAAAAGGACGTGGTTATTCTCCTGGACAGCATCACGAGGATGACCCGTGCGTACAACCTGACCATCACGTCGAGCGGCAGGACGCTTTCCGGCGGCCTGGACCCGGCATCCCTATACATGCCCAAGCGCTTCTTCGGCGCTGCGCGCTGCATGCGTGAAGGCGGCTCGCTCACAATTCTCGCAACTGCCCTCGTAGAAACCGGAAGCCGTCTGGACGACGTAGTATACGAGGAATTCAAGGGCACCGGCAACATGGAGCTCGTCCTGAACAGGAAGCTTTCCGAACGGCGGATCTTCCCCGCCATCGATATCATGCGCTCCAGTACCCGGCGTGACGATCTCCTGCTGACCCCGGACGAGCTGGAAGCCGCAGCCAAGATCCACAAGGTCACTGGCGGCATGAAGGCCGAGGAATCCACGGAGCAGATCCTCGACCTCTTTGCCATGACTAAAACGAATGCGGAATTTGTTCAGAAACTCAAATACGTCGTTTTTAACTGATCTTTACAGCTCCAGTCCTTCATAGACCAGGTTCCGCATCATGGGATGCAGGATGTGGTACGCGTAGTTGCAGTTCAGCACGTGGCAGGCCAGATAGAGACCCACATGGTTCTTCGTATCCACCATCGCGAAGGCCGCGCCTGCGCTGTCCCAGCCGAATTCTCCGACAGGTGATTTCGACAGGGAGTATACCGGGTTCACATGCACTCTTCCGCAGAGACCCCAGCTGTAGCCGTGAAGGCGGGAATTGACCATGTCCGTGACGGCGGCCGGGACGAGCCTCGGCACTTCCATCATCGCGATAGTCTCGGGCCGTAAAAGCTGATAGCCGTCCTTCGTTTTTCCGCCGTTCGCAAGACAGGTCACGAGCCTGATATAGTCGTCTGTCTTGGAGAACAGTCCGCCGCCTCCGCTCTCATAATTCGGAACGAGCCTGAGCCGCATGGTGTTGTCCACCTTTTCGGCCGTACCGGAACCGCTTTCGAAGCGGTACAGGTCCACAATACGCGATTTCTGCTCTTCCGTCGGCCGGAAGCCGGTGTCGGTCATTCCGAGCGGGTCGAAGATGTACTTTTTCATATAAGCGCCAAGCGTCATCCCGCTTACGACTTCCACAACGGCGCCCAATACGTCGTGGCAGAGGCTGTAAAGATAGTGCGTGCCCGGCTCGAAATGAAGCGGCTTTCTGGCCATCTCATTGCAGAGCTCCGCAGTGGAAGCGTCGGGCTTCCTGTGGGCAAGCGCAACAAGCGCGGGCGTCTGCATGTCGTAGTCCAGGCCGCCGGCCATCAGGAACAGATGCTCGATGGTCATCACGTTTTCCGCGGGCTTTACACTTCCGTCCTCCTGCTGTACCGTGAGATCCTGAAACGCCGGCAGGTACTTCGAAACCGGGTCGTCAAGGCTGATCTTTCTTCTTCCACGAGCCGCATGGCAGCGGTGCAGGTGATCACCTTCGATGTGGAATAGATCCAGTACAGGTCGTCGTGAGACGCAGGCTTCGTCTTTTCCGCATCCGAGAAGCCGACCAGGTTCCGGTAGACCTCTTCACCGTTCAGCGTGACCGCAAGGTCCACCTCAGGCAGGCCCCTTTTCGGGAAATCATTGAGGAATTCTGTCAGTTTTGTAAAGTTCATCGCATACCTCCTGTTGTGAATAGTTATATGCAAAGCCAGGAATACTCTTATTCCTGGCTTTTTATATTACACTTATATTACATTTATACTACATCTTTTCCGGTGCGGAGAAACCGAGCATGTCGATGCAGTCCTCCAGCACACACTTCACAAGGGCAAGGAGTGACAGGTATCCGTTCCGGAGCGCGTCGTCCTCTTCCCGGAGGATGGGGGTCTCGTGGTAGAAGCTGTTGAACGCGTCGGACAGCTGATAGATATAGCTGCAGATCTTGTGAGGCGCAAGGTCTCCTGCGGCTTCATCCATCATGTCGGTAAAGCCTGCAAGGACCTTTAGAAGCTCCTTGCAGCCCGGAGCGGCATTCCGAAGAACGGAAAGGTCCCCGGGGACGATCTCCTCTCTCCCGGCCTTTTTGAGAATGGAACGGATCCGGACGATCGTGTAGAGAATGTACGGGCCCGTGTTGCCCTCGAAGGACGCGAAACGGTCGATGTCAAAGTTGTAGTCCTTCGCAGCCTGGTTCGAAAGGTCGCCGTACTTGATGGCTGCAAGCGCGACCAGGCGGACCGTATCTTCGTTGAGCTCTTCATCGTCGTACCGCTCCCGCATCTTTTCACGGACGGCTTCCTCGACCTCTGAGATCAGCGACTCCAGCCGCATGACGCCGCCTGCGCGCGTCTTGAAGGGCTTTCCGTCCTTACCGTTCATCGTGCCGTAGCCGATGTGGACAAGTTCAGTCTCCGGGCGGACGATGCCCGCCTTCCGCGCGACGCGGAACACCTGCGTGAAATGGAGCTCCTGGCGCTTGTCGGTCACGTAGATCATCATGTCCGGATCGAATTCCCGCATGCGCAGGATGATGGTGCCGAGGTCCGTGGTCTGGTAGAGCGCGGCGCCGTCCGACTTTAAGATAATGCACGGAGGCACTTCGCGCTTATCGCTCTCTTCCATGACGTCCACTATAAGCGCGCCTTCCGAGACCCTGGCAAGACCCTTGTCCTTCACGATCGAAACGACTTCAGGAACTGCAGGAGCCGCATCGGATTCCCCTCTCCACAGCTCAAAATGCACGTCCAGATAGTCATAGAGCCGCTTCTCGTCCGGGATGGACAGCGCCATGATGTGCTTCCAGAGTGCCACTGTGGCAGGGTCCTCCTTCTGAAGGAGGAACGTCCGCTCGTGCGCACGCGCCATGAACGCTTCATCCGTCTTGCTCCGCGCGGATGCCGCGGGGTAGATCTCCTCAAGCTCGGACAGCGTAAAAGGCGCGGTCTTCGGGTATTCTCCCGTAAATTCCGGGTTGAAATACGGAAGCTCCGGCCGGCGGTCCCTGAGTTCTTCAATGATGAGCCCGAACTGGAGGCCCCAGTCGCCTAAATGGATGTCGCCAATGACTTCGTTCCCCGTATAGCGCAGGATGCGTTTTACGGATTCACCGATGATGGCCGTTCTGAGATGCCCGATATGAAGGGGCTTCGCGACGTTCGGCCCGCCGTAGTCCAGAAGTATACGGCGCGGAGCGGGAAGCTCCATGCCAAACTTCGGAGAATCGGCCATCCCGGCCGCAAAATCGGCGAGAAAAGCCGTGGAAAGGTCCAGGTTGATAAATCCCGGGGCCACGGCTTCAGCCTTTGAAAAAGCACCGTTTTCGAGGAAATACGGGGCTATAGCTTCCGCAATTTTGATGGGCGCCGTATGGTATTCCTTTGCGGCGGCCAGCGCACCGTTGCACTGATATTCACAGAGGTCCGGCCGGTTCGATACTGTCACCTTCCCGTATTTCGGGTCGAAGCCTGCCTTCTGAAAGGCCTCCTCCGCGATCTTATTGAGTTCGTTCTTGAAATTCATGTACTGCCCTCGTTAAAAATGCCTGCTCCAGGTGTTCTTGTGGAAGAGCATCAGGATCGGCAGGATCTCAAGCCTGCCGGCCAGCATATCGGCGGTCAGGACAATTTTGGAGATCTTTGTAAAGCCGGCGTAGCTGCCGTAGGGTCCTACCGCTGAAAAGCCCGGCCCGATATTGTTCATGGTAGCCGCAACTGCGGAGAAATTGGTCGCAAAGTCGAATTTGTCCAGAGAAACGATGAGGAGAGACGCAACAAAGACCATTACGTAAATGATCATGTAGTTGTTTACGGAACGGATGACCGAATGCTCTACGGTCTTTCCTTCCAGCTGCACCTGTCTGACCGCCTTCGGGTGGAACAGAAGGTGAATCTCCTTCTTTGCCTGCTTGAACAGGATAATAAGGCGCGCGACCTTGATGCCGCCGCCCGTGGACCCCGCGCACGCGCCGATGAACATGAGCGTCAGCAGGATCATCTTCGAAAACTGCGGCCACAGGTCAAAATCCAGGGTCGCAAAGCCTGTAGTGGTCATTATACTGCCCACAGTGAAGAAGCTGTGGTGCAGCGTAGCAAAATATCCGAGTTCGCTGTCGCTGTTCAGAAAAACGTTGAAGGAGATCAGAACAGCAGAAACCACTATGATTCCGAGATACGTCCTGAGCTCTTCGTTCTTCAGAATGCTCTTCCAGTCCTTCCCGATCATCAGAAAATAGATGGTAAAGCTCACGCCGAACAGGATCATCCAGATGGTGGTGAGCGCCTGGCTCAGCGTGCTGTAGGTGTTCATGCCGGTGTTCAGGATGCAGAAGCCGCCGGTTCCGGCAGTCGCGAAGCTGATGCAGAACGCATCCAGCACCTTCATGCCGGAAAGCATGAGGGAGGCCGCGCACAGGATGGTCATCACAAAGTAGATGGCGTACAGGCTGATGGCGGTGTCCCGGAGTCTCGGGACCAGCTTGCTGACGTTGGGCCCTGCGGACTCGGCCTTCATGATGTTCATATGGTAGCTGTCTCCGGACATCGGCAGGATCGCGAGGATCAGGACCAGTACGCCCATGCCGCCCAGCCAGTGAGTAAAGCTCCGCCAGAACAAAAGGCTCGGTCCGAGGTGTTCGACCTCCGTCAGGATGGTCGACCCTGTAGTGGTAAAGCCGGAAACGACTTCAAACACTGCGTCGATATAGCTCGGAATGGTACCGCTCATATAGAATGGCAGCGCCCCGATCATGGACAGCAGGATCCACCCGAGCGCCGTGATCACATAGCCTTCCCGCGCGAAGAGATTCCCCTTCCTAAGTTTCCTCGAGGAAAGCGCTAAAGCCGGCACGCCGGCTATGATGATGGCGGTCAGGATATGCGGCCACGACCCGTCGCCGAATGCAAGCGACAGGATGAGCGGGATGACCATCGAAATGGCTCCCACCCCCAGGACTCTCCCGAGATAAAAGAGTACGATTCTCAGGTTCATGCGTTACCTCGCCAAAATATCCCGAAGATCGTGAAGTCCGCTGTTCGTGGTGATGATGACCACACGGTCGTTGACCTTCATGACGTCCGAGCCGTGCGGGCTGATCACGCTGTTGTTGCGGACGATGGCCGCAACGATCACGTTCTTCTTCACATGCAGATTCTGGAGCGGGATATCCACGATGCGTTCGTCGTCCTTCACGAGGAATTCGCAGGCTTCCGCGCGATCATCGGCGACCATGAACAGATTCTCCATATTCGAGCCGATGGATCGCTCAAAGCTCCGGACGTACCGCACCACTTCTTCGGACGTGATCTTCTTGGGCGTGACTATAGATCCCAGAGGCATCTCAATATCCGAAAAGTCCTCCATCTGCATCCTGTTGATCTTTGTGATCAGCCGAAGCCCCTCTATACGGGACGCCAGCATGCTCATGATCATATTTTCTTCATCGATATTCGTAAGGGCAACGAAGGCGTCCTGCGCCTCGATCCCCTCTTCCAGAAGGAGCCGGTGGTCCGAGCCGTCCCCGTGAATGACCGTAGCCTCCGGGAATTCATCGGAAAGCTGGACCGCGCGGTCTTCGCTTAATTCGATGATCTTTAAGTTCAGCTTGCTGCGGCGCCTTTTCAGGATCTGCGCAATATAGTAAGTGATCCTGCTGCCGCCGACCACCATGGCCGACCGGGCACGCGCGTATTCAAGCCGGTTATCGCGGCAGAACTGGACGGCGTCCAGAGGCTTCGCAACAATTGAGATCATGTCGTTTTTCAGGAGGTACGTGTCGCCGTCCGGGATGATGACCTGGCTTCCGCGTTCAATAATACAGATCAGGGCAGGCGCGCTGCTGATCTTCGGAAGCTCCTTCAGCATATGGCCGCACAAAGGAGAGTTCTCCGGGAGCTTCATCTTGATCATATCCACTGTACCGCGCGCAAAGGTGTCGATCTCCAGCGCGGAGGGGAAGTTCAGGAGATGGATGATCTCCTGCGCCGTCATTTTGTCCGGATTGATGATGTGGCCGATGTTCAGGCGTTCACGGATGTACTTCACGTCCATGTCGTATTCCGGGTCGCGGATACGGGCGATGGTGTGCAGATGATCGCCTTCTTCGTTCGCGATCATGCAGCACAGCATGTTGATCTCGTCCGAGCCCGTGGTCGCGATCAGGATATCCGCGCTCTTCACGCCGGCTTCGATCTGAACGTCGTGGATCACGCCGTTGCCGTTTATGCCCATGACGTCCAGAGACGACGCGACGTCGCGGACGACCGTCGCGTTCGTATCTATAACGACGATGTCATGCCCTTCCTTATTCAGGCTCTCCGCAAGCGCAAGCCCTGTTTTTCCGCAGCCGATAATGATGATCCTCATGGATCCTCCCAAGCTTATTTCAAATATAAGGAGATGCACTCGCAGACCCTGCGAGTGCATCAGCTTTTCCGTTTATGTTCACCTTAGTGGGATCAGTTTCCCATCTGCTTCGCGACTTCCGCGGCAAAATCCTCTTCCCTCTTCTGAAGGCCTTCACCGGTCTCGTAACGGACGAAAGCGGTCACAGCTGCCTTAGCGCCGTTCTTCTTCGCTTCTTCAGCAATGTACTGCGCAACGCTCTGCTTGCCGTCTTCTGCCTTGACGTAGACCTGGTCGAGCAGGCAGATCTCCTTGAGTTCCTTGTTGATACGGCCCTTGATGATGCCCATCTTGACGTTCTCGGGCTTTGAAGCTTCCTTCGGATCGTTTTCGATCTGAGCCTTCAGGATCTCGGTCTCCTTTTCGATGAAGTCTGCCGGAACTTCCTTGTTCGTGCAGAACTGCGGCTTCAGGGCTGCCGCCTGCATGCAGACGTTCTTGCCCATTTCAGCGATGGCGTCGTTCACGACGTCGGATTCGACCTTGACCAGCACACCGATCTTGCCTCCGGCGTGGATGTAGGAAGCGATCAGGCCGTTTTCAACGGACATGCGCTCGAAGCGGCGGATGTTCATGTTTTCTCCGATCACGGAGATCATGGAAGCGAGCTTTTCACGGACGGTCATGGACGGATCCAGTGTCCAGGTCTCGGTCAGGAACGTTTCAACGTCGTTCACGTCGCTCGCAAGAAGCTGAGCGGCTACTTCCTCAACGTAGGTCTGGAACTTTTCGTTCTTCGCGACAAAGTCTGTCTCCGCGTTCACTTCAACAACAACTGCCTTCTTTCCGCATTCGGAAACAGCCGTGCGGACGATGCCTTCAGCCGCGATGCGGCCGGCCTTCTTTTCAATACCTGCAAGACCCTTCTCACGAAGATAGTCCACAGCCTTTTCCATGTTGCCGTCAGTCTCTGTAAGCGCGCGCTTGCAGTCCATCATGCCGGCGCCGGTCATTTCTCTCAGTTCCTTTACCATTGCAGCGGTAATTGCCATTTTTTCAAATCCTCCAGTCTGTATACAGGTATTATTCTTCAGTCTCTTCGGTCTCAGCCTCTGCCGGCGCTTCCTCTTCTGCGGGTGCCGGAGCCGGCGTGACTTCCTTCGTCTCGCCCTGATGTGCTTCCACAACAGCGTCAGCCATTGCGTCCACAATAAGCTTCACGGCGCGGATGGCGTCGTCATTGCCGGGGATCACGTAATCCAGTTCTTCCGGATCACAGTTCGTGTCGCACATGCCGATCAGGGTGATGCCTAAGGAATGCGCTTCCTGAACGCAGATGCGCTCCTTCTTCGGGTCGATGACAAAGATCGCGTCCGGGATCTTCTTCATTTCCTTGATGCCGCCCAGGTTCTTCGTGAGCTTTTCCTGCTCCTTCTTAAGCTGGGTGACTTCTTTCTTGGGAAGCACTTCAAAGGTACCGTCTTCTGCAAGACGCTCGATCTGGCGCAGTCTCGTAATACGGGACTGGATGGTCCTGAAGTTGGTCAGCATACCGCCCAGCCAGCGCTGGTTCACGTAGTACATGCCGCACTTTTCAGCTGCTTCTCTGACAGCGTCCTGTGCCTGCTTCTTGGTCCCCACGAACAGGATGGTGCCGCCCTGCGCCGCGATGTCGGCAACAGCTCTGTAAGCTGTGTCAACCATGCCCACAGACTTCTGCAGGTCGATGATGTGGATGCCGTTTCTTTCGGTGTAGATGTACGGAGCCATCTTGGGGTTCCAGCGTCTGGTCTGATGTCCGAAATGGACACCTGCTTCAAGTAACTGCTTCATTGAAATAACACTCATGACTTTTCTCCTTTTCGGTTTTTTCTTCCGCACCCCTCGTCCGGTAAGGCAGCCCGGGTCTCCCCGGACACCGGCCGTGCCGTCAGGATGCGTGTTTTTTCAACAGCCTTATGATAATACCACATATTCTTACGAAAAGCAAGCACCGTCCTTCATATTTCCTATTTTTTTAGGTATTGACAACGGGTGACGATATTCTATTATAGTTGTTGACGGTCTACCGAAGACAGCAGGAGGAGTCATCATGGGAACAGAATCACTGAAACAGGCGGCATACACTGAAGCGCTTCAGGAAGCGCGGGGCGCGTCTCCCGAAAACGGGGAGGCGGGCGGAGAACTTTCCCCGAAGGAATTCAAGAAGCTGTTCATGAAGTTTTCCGGGATGAGCATCTCCTTCTGGTTCTCATTCTGCTTCTGCTCTTATCTCACGATCTTCCTCCAGTCCATCGGCTGGGATTCCGTACGGGTCGGCATCATCAATTCGCTGAACAACGCTGTGGGCGTATTCAGCACGCCCTTCTGGGGGACCATCAGCGACAAGCTACGTTCCATTAAAAAGATCCTCATCATCCTGATCATCGCGTCCGCGGTCACGTACTTCCTGATCCCGTTCGTGGACGTTTCCGTGCTGGGCATCTCCCTGCTCTTTATAGTCATCCCGTTCTCGAATTTCTTCAGGATGCCGCTGTCCTCCCTCATTGACAACTGGACCGTCCGCGCCTGCAACAAGCACGGAATGAACTTCGGCGCCATCCGGTCGACCGGATCTGTCAGCTTCGGCATTGTGGGCATTACGCTCGGCTTCGTGATCACGAAGATCAACGAAGTGACTCAGTCGAACAAGGGGACGAGGCTTACGTTTACCCTGTTCGCGGTCTCCATCTTTATACTGCTTTTAGTAGTCATGTCCATAGAGGACGACCTGAATTCCCGTTCGGCAAAGCGCCTCCGTTTCCGGGACATGCACTTTGGTGAGCTCTTTAAAAACTATTACTATATGACGTATCTCGTATACGCGATGGTCATCCAGGTTCCGCTCGCCTGCGTGTACGCATTCCTGCCGTATCTCATGTCCGAGGTCAATGTTGATTCCGCGACCATCGGCTACATCACGGGCTTCAAGGCGTTCATCGAGGTGCCGATGCTCCTTCTCATGGACCGTGTTCGGAACAAGGTCCCGCTCTACTATCTCCTGTTCGCGTCAGGCGCGCTCTACATGGGAGAAGCTTTAGGCTACAGCCTCTGCACGGGCTTCTGGGGGATTCTGGCCATCAGCACGCTGCAGGGCCTGGCCGGAGGCCTCCATATAGCCGCGGGCTCGAACTACGTGGCGACGCTCGCGCCGGCAGACTTAAAGGCTACGGCTCAGACGCTGAACGGCTCCATGGTGTCACTTGCAGGCATTATCGGGAACCTCGCGGGCGGGTTCATCATCGCCGCGCTGGGGATCCGGATCTTTTACCGGCTGGCGGCGGTGCTCATCCTGTTCGGCCTCATCTTCTACATAGGCTCCTTCCCGTTCGGCGAAAGGGTCCTGCACATCCCGAAGCCGAAGATCCAGAAGCACGGCGTAGGCATTTCACACTGAACACTAAGACGATCCCGCCTGAACCTGGAAGTCCGGGCGGGATCGTTTTTTTGCGCGGCCAAAGGTCACGCAGGGTACTTATTCACAAACTCGACGATCTTCTTTTCGTAACCTTCCGGGTCAACCGTGAAGCTCTTCGCGTGCTCCGCGCCGGGCACTACCAGGATATCCTTCTCCACGCCGATCCGGTTGTAGATCCTGTACACATACTCCGTGGGGACAAAGGTGTCGTTTCCGCCGTGGATGCAGAGGTACGGGCGGTGGTTTTTGTCGATCTGCTTCAGGGAATTCGCCTGCTCCAGCCAGTAGCCGTTCAGGATCCGGTTCACTATGGTGTCGATGAAGATGACCGGCTTCCGGATGAACCGTGCGGTCACAGGGAAGACGTGCAGGAATTCGCCAACAAGAGAGGTAAAGCCGCAGTCTTCGATGATGCCCTTGACCTGGTCCGGCAGGTCCATTTCACCGGACGCCATCATGACGGCGCCGGCACCCATGGATACGCCGTGAAGATAGAGTTCACAGTTCTCTCCCAGGATATTGACGAGGAGCTCCGCCCATTCGATGATGTCCCTCCGGTCCTTCCAGGAGAAGCCCAGGAGATCGCCTTCAGAGCGTCCGTGCGCACGGTTCTCCGCCAGGAACACGTTGATGCCGTTACGGACGTACGCCTGCATGATGCCGGCAAAGTCACCCGTGGGCACCGCATGGAACCCGTGGAAGCACATGACGGTCTTCTTTGCGTCTCCGCCGGCCCAGATCATCGTCCCGTATAGCTTCAGGCCGTCCATGGAACGGATGGTGAGTTCAGAGGTCCGCTGCGTCTTAAGCCATTCCACCGTTTCCTCACTAAGCGCGTTGTGCTTCTTTTCCTGCTCAGTCGGCTCTTTGTCCGCGCCGTTTAAGACTTTTCTTGCAAAGCTCAGCGGCTTCCTGCGGAACGCCATGATATAAAGGATGGCTGCGATCGATCCGATAAAGGACGTGAACAGGATGCCAGCACCACCCAGGATGATCAGCGCCGGGTTCTTTTTCCAGGTTTTCTTTTCTTTCATACAATATCCTCCCTTCCTGACTGTATCAGTCTGTAAACCAGCCGAAATCCCGGCATCTGCCGAGGTCCCACGCGTCCGTAAACTTCGCGCCGCCGTTCACCGTGTCGATCAGAAGCTTATAGGACCAGTAGATATAGCCGGAGCCCCGGTTCCACTCACGGATCTCAAGGTCTGAAAGGAACCGGTAAAAGGCTTTCCGTTCCTCCGGATCCTCCATGCGCGTGACCGCACCGTTTGAGAGACACCACTCGCCGGTCACTACCGGGAAATACTTTTCCATTTCTTCGATACGGCTGCCGACATCTTCCAGGAATTCACGGTACCGTTCTTCTCCCGCGGGGCCTTCGCCCGGACGTTCGATCATCATGAGATACTGGTGGGTGTCAAGGATCACGTTCTTATGATCCCCGTCCTGCCAGAAATCCTTCCAGGCGTCCAGAAGAAACGCGTCGTGTATCACGACCGCCTTGTCCTCCGGAAGGAACGCGCGCATACGGTCGTAGGCGGTGTCGTAGAAGGACCTCAGGAATTCCATTGTGAGCGGCTCGGATTTAGCGGCAAGCTCCGGATCGTTCGTCTCGCCCCTCCGTTCCGCCATGTGCATCATTTCATAAGCGGCGCGGACCATCGGCTCGTTCAGGATCTCTATGCCGAAAAGTCCCTGCCGTTTCCCGTAGCGCTCTGAAAGGCGCTCGAGGACTGTATAGACGAATTCCACGTCTGCCGGATCCTGCCCGAACGTCAGGATGTTCTGCATGCCGCCGTTGTCAAAGCCGTTCTGGCAGCCCGGCGCCGTATGGAGATCAATGAGGACCTTCAGCCCGTAAGCCTCGGCCCAGCTCATCGCTTTATCGAGCTCTTCGATGCAGCCGATGAATGGCGGGACGTCTCCGAAAATGAAGAACGGCACGGGGATCCTGACAAGGCCGAAGCCCCAGGAGGCGATCCTTGTGAAGTCCCGCTCCGTGATATACTCGTTTCTGTGCGTCCGGATCCGCTCACGGTAGACGGCTTCCGGAAGCATTCTGGGAAGGTGGTATTCGTCCAGCGCTTCCGTATCAGAAAACATGGCCGGATTCATCCATTTTTCCAGAACCAGCCAGTTGCCGAGGTTTACTCCTCTCACGTTCTGTTTCAGTCTTCCCATTAATAATCCTCCCGTAAAGTGATCGTCTATCGCGCAAGGATCTCCGCCGTATGGCAGCCTGCGCCAATGAGGTCCCCGCGTTCGCACGTCGCGAGGTGATATTCCATATAAAGGGAAAAAGTCTCTTCGTCCATTTCCGTAACGGTCTGCCGGAAGTAGTGCGTAGGGCCGTCCTGGGAGAACCGCTTTATAAGAGTAAGCCCGGCTTCCTTCCGGTATTCATCCATATCCGAGAGCCGGTCAAACGAGAACAGGTCTTCTTCCGTATTCAGGACGCGGAAACCGGGCCCGAGCTTTCCTTTATCAAAGGATTCCCGGATATGCCCCTCCAGGAAACCGTACTTCAGGACGGCGTACTCGTTCATGACGTAACCCGCAAAAAGCATTCCGGTCTCATCGAGCTTCCGGGCGGCCTCCGTAAGCGCCCTGACCTTGTCCTCTTTCGTAAAGAGATGGTAAAGCGGCCCGAACAGGAGGACGACGTCAAAAGAACCGTCCGGGATCTTTGAAAGGTCCAGCGCGTTTCCCTGACGCAAGGTCAAAGATAGGCCGGCCCGCTCCGCTTTCTGGCGGAGGATCCCGAGGTGATAAGGCACGAGCTCAACTGCGGTCACGTCATGGCCTTCTTCGGCAAGCGGAAGCGCGTACGCGCCGGTCCCGGCACCGATGTCCAGGATCCTGAGTCCCTGCCTTCCGCCGATCACCTCACGGATCTTCATAAGAGTCGTGAGCCATTCGACCTTTCCGTACTGTGACTTCAGCCGCTTTTCCTCGCTGAATTTTCCGTAATAGGCAATGAGACCGTCCATGTCAGCCCCGTCTTGGCGCATCAAAAACGGCCGAATCCAGCAGGATCGTAAACGGTCCATCGTTGATCAGGGAAACCTTCATATCCGCCCCAAAACGGCCTTTTTGGACGTCCGGGACCGACTTTCTGCAGAGATCGACTATGTATTCATACAGGCGCTCCGCATCTTCAGGGTCCCCCGCGTCCGTAAAGCCCGGCCGGTTCCCCCGCCGAAGGTCCGCGTACAGGGTAAACTGGGAGATCAGAAGAAGCGCCCCCTTTACGTCCGAAAGCGACAGATTCGTTTTTCCGTTTTCATCCTCAAAGATCCGGAGGTTCAGAAGCTTTTTCACCATCTTCTCCGCAGTCTCCTCCGTATCCTCCCGCGATACGCCGATGAGGACTATGAGCCCCTTTCCGATCATTCCGAGGACTTCGTTATCCACCGTCACGCTGCTTTCCGTGACCCTCTGTATGACAAAACGCATGACTGCTCCTTAATTTTTCACACACTAATGCTATACGGGCCGTCACTTATGATACGGCTCGTTATTGATGATCCGGAAGGACCGGTACAGCTGCTCCGCGAGGATCACCCGCATCATCTGGTGCGGGAACGTGAGCCTGGAAAACGACCAGCGTTCGTCAGCCCTGGACAGTACTTCCTGAGAAAGCCCTAACGACCCGCCGATGATAAACACAAGTTGGCTCTTTCCCGAATTTCCGAGCGCCCGGATCCGTTCCGCCATCCCGACGCTGTCGAAAGCTTCCCCGTCGATCGCAAGCGCGATCACGTAAGAACCTTTCGGGATCTTTGAGAGGAGCCTCTGTCCTTCCTCATTGATCACCCTGAGGTCCTCTGCCGCGGGTGCGTTTTCCGTTGTCCGCTCGTCGGCAGCTTCAACGATCTCCGTCTTCCCGTAGCGCGAGAGCCGTTTTACATATTCTGAAAGAGCGTCCTTCCAGTAAGCTTCCTTGAGCTTTCCGACGCACAGAAGGGTCAGTTTCATGAATCCCTCCCTTCATTTGTGCCGGAGAGTATCCGGTCGATCACGTGAGCGGCGGTCCTGATGCCGTCTATTGCGGACGACACGATCCCGCCGGCGTATCCCGCGCCTTCTCCCGCAGGATAAAGGCCTGAAAGGCTGCTTTCGCCGCGCTCATCCCGGACGATCCGTACGGGGGACGACGTCCTGCTCTCTACGGCGGACATCACGGCGTCCTCCCGGTCAAAGCCGCGGAGCTTCTTTCCGAATACCGGCATCGCGTCCAGGATCGCCCGGGAAATCACTTCCGGCAGGACCTCGCGGAGATTCCCGAACGCGTACGCGCCTTTCATCTCAGGAAGGACGTTGCCGAAGGCCTCCGTCATTCTGTTGTCTCTGAAATCTCCGTAGCACTGGACCGGGATCCTTCCGCCCGCGGCCCTGTACGCCCGCTCCTCCATCTCTTCCTGGAAGCGGATGCCGGAAAGCGGTCCCTCTCCGGGATAATCCGAAGGACTGACCTGTACGACGATCCCGGAATTCGCGTTCCGGGAATCCCTTCCCGAATAGCTCATGCCGTTTACGGCGAGCCTCATAGGTTCCGATGATGCGTTCACAACGTATCCGCCCGGGCACATGCAGAAAGAGTATACGCCTCTTCCGTCCCCGGCCTTTGCGGTCAGCATATAGGAAGCCGCGTCCGTGGCTTTTTCCGGAGTCCCGTACTGGGCTTTTGTAATCATTTCCTGAGGATGCTCGATCCGGATGCCTGCCGCAAAGGGCTTCTCCTGCATCACGATACCGTGAGAAAAAAGCATCCGGTACGTGTCCCGTGCGGAATGTCCGCAGGCGAGGATCAATACGTCTGCCGGAAGAAACTCATAGGCAGCGTCCGGGTCGTCCGTGTTTTTCACGAAGATCCCGGCAAGCTTCCCGTCTTCCGTACTTACGTCTGCCACACAGGATGAGAACCGGAATTCACCGCCTCCCGAAATGATCTTTTCCCGCAGGCTTTTCACGACCACGGCAAGGACGTCCGTCCCGACGTGCGGCCTCGCGTCATAGAGGACTTCCTCCGGCGCACCGGCCTTGTAAAACTCATAGAGGACCTTCTGGTTCAGCCCGTCAGGGTCCGTGGTCCTCGTGTTCAGCTTGCCGTCGGAAAAGGTCCCGGCGCCGCCTTCGCCGAACTGGACGTTCGAATGCGGGTTCAGCTCTCCTGTCTCAAAAAACCGGGCGGCATCCTCAGTCCTTTTGTCTACGTCATGCCCTCGTTCAAGGACAGTCACGGGCACGCCGGCTTCCGTAAGCGCAAGCGCTGCAAAGAGCCCGGCGGGTCCCGCCCCCGCAATATATACGCGTCTTCTCAGCTCTTCGGGGACCATTCGTGAAAACCGCGGGGAGACCTTAGGCTCATATGAAGTTCCCTCGTTCACAGCGATCTTCATGACGTAATATAGTTCAGGCTTTTTCCGGGCATCCAGGCTCCTCCGGAGGATCCGGTACTCCCGGATCTTCCCGCGCGGAAGCTTCGCTTCCCGCGAGATCCTGTTCATGAGCTGTTCTTCTTGATACTGTACAGGCAGCTTTATTTCTATGATCATGCATTCAGTTCCCGTGCCGCAGCCTTGCCTGCAATGATGCCGCTTCCGAACGCGAAATGCAGGTTGTAGCCTCCACACATGCCGTCGATGTCCACCGTCTCCCCCGTAAAATAAAGGCCGGGGATCTTCCTTGCCTCAAAGTCATCGTTAAGCTCCGCCGTATCGACCCCTCCGGATACCGTCTGAGCTTCGCGGAACGAGCCGTTCCCCGTCACACGGTACGTAAAATGCTTCAGTGCCTCTCTAAGGCTTCCGGTTTCCTTCCCGGAAAGCCCTGAGACCTCCCGGTCCGAAAACAGTCCCGCGCGTCTTAAGATCACGGGAATCAGCTTCCTCGGAAGCCAGCCCCGGAGAAGCTCTTCCAGAGTTTTCGTCCCGGTTCCGCGGTCAGGATCCGAAGCTTCCGTAAGGAGCCGGCGCACTTCTTCGCTGCCGTAATCCGGCATAAAGTCGAGCTCCGCAGTCACGGGTTCGTTTTCCTGAAGCGCCCGGACCGCCATCCGGCTCACCTGAAATACCGGGATCCCGGAGATCCCTTTTGCAAGAAGCTGGAGCTCGCCGGTTTCCGTACGGCCGAGGGCAGTCACGGACCCGCGGCATCGGACCCCGTCCCAGACGCGTTCACAGCCTTCGCTGCCGTAAAGCATGGTGAGGGCGGGAAGGTACGGTGTTACGCGGAGGACTTTCAGCTCCGGAAACCAGGAGAAGGGGCCGGCAGGGGCATCGGCGCCGGCAGGAGAGCCTGAAGAAATGATCAGGGAGTCTCCCGTAAGCGTCTGTTCTCCCGCCTTCACGGAAAAGCAGCCGTCCGGAAGGACGGACGCGTGTGTGACCGGGCTGTTCATAAGGACGGGTACCTGAAGGGCGCGGAGACGCGCATTCAGGACGGAAAGGACGGACGCCGCACTGTTCGAATACGGATAGTAATACCCGTCCCGTTCACGGGCGAGAAGTCCGAGTTCTCCGAAAAATCCGAGGCAGTCCTCTGTGGAAAAACGGCCGAGAAAAGAACGAATAAACCCGGGGCCGCCGTAATAGCGGTCCGGGTCCATATACGCATTTGTGAAGTTGCACCGGCCTGAGCCGGTCTTAAGGAGCTTTTTCCCGGTCTGTTCCCGGGCTTCGATGAGGACCGGCGCTGCCCCGGCTTCCGCGGCAGAAATGGCTGCCGCAAGCCCTGAGGCACCGCCGCCCACGATCAGGATCTTTTTCATAAAACCTTACCGGACCAGGTGGAGCTTTTCAGAGAATCCGAGGATCCGTTCGCCGAAAGGCAGCTCCAGGATCTGTTCCTTTGTGAGGCAGCCTGTCAGCAGGATGCCTGCGAAATACAGGGCTGCGCCGAAGATCAGGCAGACCACAACGATCATGAGGTGCATGATCCGGCCGGACAGGAACCTGCTGAAGATGAACGAGATGAGGAAGCAGAACATCACGAGGATCGCAGAGATGCCGGCAGGAAGCAGTATGGTATGGACAGGCTCAGGCGTATACCCGGTGAGCCTGTAGATGGAGATCAGGTTGAGAGCGCACATCACCATGCTGAAGATGACGTATGCCAGAATGACCGCAAAGATCTCAAGCTTGAACACAAAAAGGAACAGGAGCAGGAACAGCGTGTGGACGACCAGGCTGATCAGTGCGTGCAGCATGGGCTTTTCCACGTGGTCGAGCCCCTGGAGGATCGCGTTCGTAACAGTCGCAAGCGAGTAGAAAATGACTGCAAGGCCGCCCGCTACCAGATATTTCTGCGCCTCTTCCGAGATGCCGCCGAACAGGAGCTTCGCGAGGTTGCCGCCGATCGCGATCAGCCCGAACGCGCACGGGATGGCAATGAGAAGCGTCACGCGGACAGTCAGCGCGATCTTGGAAAGCACCGCTTCCCTGTCGCGGAGCTCGAACGCCGCAGTGAGCGACGGTACCAGCGCCGCGCCTATGGCCGATGCCAGCGCGATGGGCAGGTGCACGATCAGAAGGTACGCGCTGTTGTAATCGCCCCAGATGGAGTTGTATTCCGTGAAGGTATACCCCGCACGGTTCATGTAGTTGTTGAATACGGCGTTGTCGATGATATCGACGCAGTTATAGGAGGCTGTGCTCAGGATGACCGGAACGGCCGTTAAAAACAGGATCCTGGTGAGCCCTGAATAGCTTTCGATCTTCTTTGCGGTCTTATCTCTCTTGACGTATTTCCGAAGATGCTTGCTGAAGCCTATAAAGATCACGATGCAGAAAATCAGCGCTATAAGTGCGCCCGCGCCGGTGCCGATCGTACCGCCGGCCGCGCCCCATGCCGGACCGTAGGAGGCTTCGCTGCGCGCAGTCGCGACCTCCACGCCGTACTGCACGAGGATCGCCGCCATGCCGACGGAGACCGCCGCGTTCACGATCTGTTCAAGGATCTGTGAAATGGCTGTCGGAATGGTGGTCTGCATGCCCTGGAAGAAGCCGCGGAGGACGCCTAAGAACGCAACTATGAAGACCGTGGGCGCCATCCACTTTAAGGGAAGCGCAGCCATCGGGCTCTTCATGACCGTCCCGCAGAAGAAATCCGCAAGGAAATACGTGAGAAGCGCAAACGCCGTGCCGAACACGAACGCATAAACAAGCGCTACTATGAGCACCCGCATCGTCTCCTTCCATTTTCCCGTGGCCGTTCTTGCGCTGACCATCTTGGATACAGCAAGCGGCAGGCTGTAGGAAGAAAGAAGAAGCAGGATACTGTATACGGAATAAGCCGTCGAGTAATACCCGTTTCCTTCCGAACCGATGATGTTGACCATCGGGATCCGGTAGATAAGTCCGATAAACCGGACGATCACGGATGCCGCCGCAAGGATCCCTCCGTGAAGAAGGAAATTGTTCTCTTTTTGCTGTGTCATAAGACCTCCCGTCCGCTCACGCTCTGGTGATGCCAAGATTCTGAAGGACACGCTCCTGGCGTTCCTCCATGGCGATGCGTTCCTCGTCGTTTATATGATCATAGCCCATAAGATGAAGCATGCTGTGCGCCGTAAGAAAGGCGAGCTCCCTTATCAGGGGGTGCCCGTACTCTTCGGCCTGTTTCTCCGCGCGTTCCGCGGAGATCATAATATCTCCCAGGAGAAATTCGCCCGTGTCCGGGTCGAACAGCTCCGGATCGTCTTCCATGCCCGAAAAATCCGCAGGCGCCGGGTATTCTGCCGCAGGGAAGGAAAGAACGTCCGTTTCCGAATCGATCCCCCGGTATTCCCGGTTGATCTCACGGATCCCGGCGTTGTCCGTAATGACTACGGAGACCTCCGCGTCAAAAGGACACCCTTCCTCTTTGAGCGCTTCCCGGACGACTGCCCGGATAGTCTCCTCGTAATCGAACGGAAACCGGTATTCCGCCTCATTTTCGATGATCACGGTCATTTCTTACGCCTTCTCTCTTCGGCTTCGTCTCCGATGCCTCATACGCTTCAACGATCTTCTGCACCAGCGGGTGGCGGACCACGTCCTTGCTGGTGAGCTCGACTACGCCGATCTCCGGGATCTTTTTCAGGATCCGGAGCGCGTGGTCTAAACCGGACAGCTGATGTGCGGGCAGGTCCTTCTGGGTCATGTCGCCCGTCACCACGCATTTCGAGTTGAAGCCGATACGTGTCAGGAACATTTTCATCTGGGACGGCATGGTGTTCTGCGCCTCGTCCAGGATGATGTATGCATTGTCGAGCGTGCGTCCGCGCATGTATGCGAGCGGCGCGACCTCGATCTGACCCTTTTCAAAATGATGCTGGAAGCTGTCCGCACCCATGATCTGGTAAAGCGCGTCGTAGAGCGGACGGAGATACGGGTCGATCTTGCTCTGGAGGTCGCCGGGAAGGTACCCGAGCTTCTCTCCCGCTTCGATGGCGGGCCGCGTCAGGATGATCCTGTCCACCTCGCCGTTCTTGAACGCCTGTATGGCCATGGCCATCGCAAGATACGTCTTTCCGGTTCCGGCAGGGCCGACGCCGAAGACGATCATCTTGCTCCGCATTTCATCGACGTACTTCTTCTGGCCGATGGTCTTAGGCTTCACGGGCTTTCCCTGCGCCGTGTGGCAGACCACGTCCTCGTCAAGCTTCAGTATCTCCGCGGATTCGTTGGTTTTTGAAAGCGCAAGCGCGTAATCCACGTTCTGCTCCGTGATCACGTTCCCGCGCCTTGAAAGCTCTACAAGGTCCAGATACACCGCCCTTGCCTTTTCCACGTTTGCGGGCTCCCCGATGATCTTCAGTTCATCGCCGCGGGAGATCACAGCCACGTGGAGTGTCCGTTCGATTTTCTTGACAAACGCATCAAACTGGCCGAACACGTTCTGCTGGTGCTCGACCGGCACATTTAAGATCGTTTGCGTATTTTCCATAAGAGTTCTTCTCCGAATGATGCCAGACTGTTTTTCGTACTGTTCAGGAAGGATCACGTCGTAAAAGACGATCCGCTTTCTTTCCTGAAAAGTACCGCGAGACGTCTCGCGTGCGGCAGGAGCACTGCCGTAAAGATACCCGTTGCAAGCCCGGCGGCCGCTCCGAAAAGTAAAAGCACCGGCAGGTACCAGATGAGCGCGGCGGTCCCGGTATAGAAAAACGATACCAGAAGCTGGCCGGCGTTGTGCATGCAGGCGGACACGATGCCGATCCCTGCTTCGCCAATACTTTTAAGCTTCGCTCGGTGCATAAGGATCATGGCAGCGGCGCTCAGGATACCGCCTGAAAGGCTCATGAGGAACGCGGACATGCCGCGTGTCAGGAGCACAAAGATCGATTTCATGAGGACCGGGAACAAAAGTCCCGCGGTCTGTCCCGTGGCTGCAAGAAGCATGACGACCACGTTCGAAAGTCCCGGCTTGGCTCCCGGGGGAAGCCCGGGGATATACGGAACAAGAACGCTTTCCAGCATGGAAAGGACGATCGCAAGTGTTCCGGCGATCCCGTAGTATGCGATATTCCGCGCATTCAGACGGCCGTTTTTCATACGCCCGCCCTCAGTATGTGACGGCGTCAGGGCCGTCTTTTTCACGGTTTGCCGAAAGGATGCGGATCATCGTCCGGTTGGGGACGCAGGCCGCGGCAGCTCCGGCGCGGGAAAGCATGCCGAAACGGACGCATTCGCCGTTCGGGCAGTCCGATTCGAGGTAACCGATCTTCCCGGGCTCCACCAGGATCACGGAACCCCGGATCTTGATCGTATACGGCTCATTAACGCTGTCCAGGTCGATCCTCTCTACGACCTCCCCGTCCGAAAGGACTTCGGCGACTGTCCCGCCCCTGCTGAACAGGAGCGGCACATACAGGAGTCCGGAAAGAACGAGGACTCCGATGAGGATCACAAGGTCTCCCCGCTTAACGTATTCCTTCATAGACCTCCAGCGTATACCCTTCTTCAGTGAGCCGGAACCGATCTTTAAGTCCCTCCGTCACGATGACCCTTCCGTCCTCCGTGACCAGCACGCCTTCCGCCTGATGACCGTATAGGAGCTTAAGCCCCTCTTCTTCCCCAAGGAGAAAGACCGCCGTAGACAGAAGGTCGCTCATTGTACCGTCCGGATAGACCACAGTGACGCTGACAAGCCCCGTCTCCGCAGGGAAGCCGCTTTCAGGCGACAGGATATGGTGATACCGGACCCCGTCCTCCGTGAAATACCGTTCATAGCTTCCGGACGTGGAAACGCAGGTCTCCTGAAGCGTCAGGACCCCGAGGTAATCGGAGGTCCCGCCGTCAGGGAGCCGGACGGCTACCGTAAAGTCGCGAGAGCCGTTTTTTGACCCGTAAAGGAGTATGCTCCCGCCCGCACTCACTACGGCACCCTTTGTATCCGTCCCGCAAAGGAAGTCCCTGACCCTGTCAAGGACCGCGCCTTTTCCGGATGCGCCCAGGTCCAGCACCGTACCGGGCTCGATGGTAATATTTTCGGAAGACACGTGGACCCGTTCGTAAGAGACATGACTCAGCGCATCCGCCAAAGCTTCTTCCGAAGGCACCTTCTCGTTTCCGGACCCGATGCTCCAGAGGTCAATGAGCGGTCCGACGGTCGGATCAAACAGGCCGTCCGTTTCCTCCGAAAGATAAAGGTTCTTTGAAAGAAGCGTGATAAACCATTTTTCTCCCGCGACCGTTTCACCGCGGTTAAGTGCTGAGACCGGGGAGCTTTCAATATGTCTTGAGAGAACCTGCTCCGTTTCCGTAAAGATCCCGCTGACGTCCTGAAGCACAGAATCAGGGCTGTTTCCGCCGTACAGCTTTACGGAGATGACCGTATCCATGGAAAAGCCCGTGAATTCAGCGCTTTCCTCTTTTCTGCACCCGGAGAACACCCCGAACGTCATGAGGAGAACGATGGACACGGCAAGGAGCACCGTTCTGTATCTCTTTTCAGCCATATCAGATTATATAATACACTATTATGATTTTCAACTGCCGCATAATCCTTCCTCCTTGGGGGAAGGTGAGGGAGCATAACCTTATAAAAGCCCCTCGTACAGCACTTTCACATCCCGGAGCACATACGCAGGCTTCACGTCCGAGTCCTCAAGATCTTTGAGAGTTGCCTCCCCCGAAAGGACCAGGATGGTATCCACGTGTGCATTCACGCCGGATGCGATATCCGTATACAGGCGGTCTCCGATAAGCACCGTCTCCTCTTCGCTGTAGCCGAGGTCCTTCCGGACGATGTCCACCATGGTAGGTTCGGGCTTTCCGATGAATTTGGGCGTCCGGCCGGTCGCGTAGCGGATGCTGATGCACATCGACCCGCAGTCCGGGACGAAGCCGCCCGCCACGGGGCAGACAAAATCCGGGTTGGTCGCGATGAACGGCCGATCCGCTTTCCGGAGCATCCGGCAGGTCCTCGTGAGCTTTTCGAACGTGAGCTCTGTATCAAAGCCGACTAAAACGATATCCGCTTCCGGGTCCTCCTCTTCGGTCACCCGGAGGCCTTTGTCGAGAAGTCCCTTCACAAGAGACCGGGTCCCCTGCACATAAACGAGCGCACCGGGGTAGTTTTCCCGGAGGTAGAGTTCGGTGGCGTCCACGGAAGTGAAAAAGCTGTCCCGGTCCCCGGGGATCCCGAGTCTCCGGAGCTTCGCGACGTAGTCATCGACGGACCGGCTGGAATTGTTCGTGAGAAACATGTACCTTCCGCCGCGGGCTTCGATTAAGTTCAGGAGGTCCACCGTTCCGTCAAAAACGCGCTCATCCTCGTAAATGGTCCCGTCCATGTCAAGAAGGTACAGCTTTTTATCAAGAAGGCCGGATGCGTCTTTTCCGAAATAATCTCTGAACATATATCCTCCGTTCTTAAAGGGCATATTGCCCCTTTACCCCATGGTATCACAGTTAATGATACTATAACACAGTTTTGCGGTCTTTGAAAGTGTTAATTCATCCGGGAGAAGTTCCTCATCCGGCTGTTCCGGAGTTGACTATCCCTGTCCCCGTTGTTATACTGGACCTAATATCAAACGGAGGTAAACCCTATGACTGAACACAGCATCCGCACCGCCCTCGTGACGGGCGCCGACCGCGGCCTCGGCTATGAAATGACCGTGCGGCTCCTTGACGAGGGCTTCCGTGTTTACGCGGGCAAATTCAACGATGAGTACAGTCTTCTCGACAGGCTCGCGGAGGAATACCCGGAGCTCAGGCCCGTACAGCTGAACGTGAGCGTCTATGAAGAGATCGTCAATGTGGAAAAGATCATCCGTGAAGAATGCGGATATCTTGACCTCCTGGTCAGCAACGCCGCCTTTATGGGCGGCCCGCAGAACGACCAGGTGGGCGGAGACGTCCCCATCGATTTCGACCTCATGCGCTTCTCGTTCAACACGAACACTGCTCCTGCCCCGGTCCTCGTGGACGTGTTTCTGCCTCTTCTCCTCAAGAGCGACTACAGGCGCCTCCATTTCACGTCCAGCGAAATTTCAAGCGTCCGTCTCATGAAGCGCACCGGCAGCATGCGCTACGCGATGACCAAGAGCGCGCTCAACGTGGGCGTACGGCTCATGTTCAACGAGCTCCGGCCGTTAGGCTTCCGCTTCCGCCTGTTCCAGCCCGGCTGGATGAAACGGATGATGCCTGACGGAACGCTCGACCCCCGCGCGAGGCTCGACCCGAAGCAGTCTGCGGAAATGGCCGTGAAACTGATCCTCGAGGACCGCCCCGACGAAGACAGGCTGACCCTGGTAGACTACCTGGGACACGAATTATCATTCTGAGGAGGCACGCCATGAGTACAGTTTACATTTCTTCTTTGGAGAGTGATTTCGGAAAGGCACTGGCGAAGGAGTTCGAAAAGAACGGCTTTTCAGTCGTAACGGAGCCTTGCGGCGGACTCGAGTATTTCATCGACGTCACGGAATGCCGCCTGCCCGAAGACGACAAGGCGGTCGGCATGGGCATCGACCCGGAGGTCCTGGACCGGGCTTATCAGGAAAACGTCGTAAAGCCCCTGCAGGCGCTTGAAAAAGCGTTTCACGGCATGACCGGCGCCAAACGGATCTGCTTCTTAAGTTCGAAGGACGCGTCCACGAACTGGTCGGAAGCGATCAAAGGCTTCGGCTACAGCATGTCAAAAGGTGCGCTCCACAACATTCTGACCATCACAAAGAACACATGGTACCCAAAGGGATATACCTTCCGTCTCTTCGACCCGATGACCGGAAGCCTGTGCCCCGAAAAGGCCGCGGCAGCGGCTTACCGCTACTTTACGAACGGGCGCTACCTGGACGACGATGATTACGACCGCGACGATGAAAAGAACCTGATCATCCGGGATGCCCTCGGGAGGGAGATCCCCTGGTAAATCAATTCATTCATTATGACCGAGGTAAGCGAATGAAAAAAGCAATCACATTAAACGGCAGGAATTTTGTCGACAGAAACGGAAAGACCGTGGTATTGAACGGCATCAATATCGTCTGCAAAAAGCCGCAGTACGGGTTCATATTTCCGATGAACGACCTGGACTGGGACCGTATGCGCCGCTGGAAGATCGATCTTGTGCGCTTCGGCATCAACTGGAGCGGGCTTGAGCCCATCGCCGGTGTGATCGACGAACACTATCTTGACCGGATCGAGGCTGCCGTCCGCGAGTATGAAGCGCACGGGATCCCGGTATTCCTCGACATGCACCAGGACCTTTACGGCATCAAGTATTCGAACGGCGCGCCGTACTGGGCCTGCCTGGATAACGGAAAGCCGCACATCCGCAAGGGCGAATGGTACAATTCGTATCACATGAGCGAGGCTGTGCAGACCGCAGAGGATGCCTTCTGGGCGAACGCGCCTGCTTACGACGGAGTGGGCCTCATTGACCACTTTGCGGCGGTGTGGCACCGGATCGCGGAACGGTTCGCGGACGACCCTAACGTGATCGGCTATGATATCATTAACGAGCCGATCCAGGGCTCTCCCTGCAGAGACGTCGGAAGGACCCTTCTGCAGGCCCTCGCGGACTGGCAGACCGAGGTCCGGGGACGGAAGGTCACCTACGAGGAAGCCTTTGAGCTTTACTGGAACCAGCCGGAATACCACTCCTGCCTGGTGGACCTTTCTCCGGAAAAATGTCTGGAACTCGAAAACCGCGCTCTTCCCTTATGCCGGGAGTTCGATACGAAGATCCTGCAGCCGTTCTATGAAAAAGTGGCGGGAAGGATCCGTGAAGCGGACAAGGAATCCATCATATTCCTCTGCAACTCCAATCAGACCAACAACGGGACCGCGTCGTCGCTTGCACCTGTCGTCGTAAACGGGGAACGCGACCCTCATCAGGTCTTCGCGTGCCATGCGTACGACTTGATCACGGACGCCCCGAACCAGGCGGCGTACCGGCAGGACCGCATCAACGCGATGTTCGACCAGCACCTGGCCCTCGCGGATCAATACGACTGGCCGGTACTCGTGGGCGAATGGGGTGCTTTCCCGAGAGAAAGCTTCACCAGCATCAAAAAGTACCGGGAGACGCGGGAATACCTTGCGGAGCGTGGCATCAGCCAGACATACTGGTGCTACGAGTCGGATTCCGCAGTACCCTATTTCCTGGACGAATATTTCAAATAACAACACCAAAGAAAGGACATCAGCATGAAAGTATTAGTGATCTGCGACGATATCTGGCATCCGGGCGAGGTGATCGCGAGAGGCTTAAAGCCCCTTGAAAAGCTTGGCTACGAGCTCGATATCGTGATGGCGGCCAAGGACATCCTGACAAAGACCATGCTCTATGACTACGACGTGATCATCAACGCGAAGGGCAACGCGCACAGCCCGGCAAACGCCGGCTCTCCGTGGTTTGAGGATACGGTGACGGCAGTCATGCCGAACGATTTCAAGGAGTACATCGAATCGGGCCGCGGCTTCATTGCGCTCCACTCCGGCAACACCTATCATCCGGAGACGCGCATGGACATGGTCGAGCTCATCGGCAATGAATTCCTCCGTCACCCGAAGCAGTGCGACATCACTGCGAAGGCAGTGAAGGACCATCCTATCATTTCAGGGATCGAGCCCTTCACCTTCCGCGACGAACACTACATGATCAGACTGTACGGCGAAGAGAATCTGGACATCTTCATGACCACCACTTCGGATACCGAAGCCGGCACGCAGCCCGCGGGCTACACAAAAGAGGTCGGCAAGGGCCGCCTGGTCGTCCTGACCCCCGGTCACAACTGTGCGGTGCTGCAGCATCCGTCTTACCAGGAGATCCTCGCCCGTGCGATCGACTGGGCGGCGGGGAAGCTGTAAATCAGAAAGCAATTCAGAAAAAATGTGATAATCAGGGTGCAAGGAGGCAACGGATCGCGCAGGGAGGATTTTTCTGCTCCCGGAGCGATCGTTGCGACGAAGCACTCGCACACACAGAAAAGACCGCCCGAAGGCGGTCTTTTCTGTGTGAGAAGAATCAAGAGTTACAGCGGTTCCGTCCTGTCCGGACCCATCATGCTGCAGAATTCCACTTCGCCTTCCGTAAGCGCGAGAACGCCCAGCTTCAGGCCGCTCTGGTCGTTGTAGATGGTGCTCAGGAACGGATTGTCCGCAAATACGCGGTCCACGATCTCCTGCGGCGCATCCACCGCTTTCGCGCGGACACGGACCCATGCACCCTTGTTCAGTGCTACGATACAGATCTTCGGATTCGCCTGGATCTGCTTATAGACCTTTTTGTGTTTGCCTACGGCAGTATATAATACGCCGTCATATTCCTGAAGTACGCCGATCGGCCGGACCTCCGGCTGGTCCCCGTCTTCAGTCGCAAGATAAAAAGTCCTTGCCTCCTTGATAAATTCTGTGATCTCCTTCATGTCAGTCTCCTTTCGTAGTGTATTATCTTTATCTAACCCGAATCACAGGTCCCTGTCAAGCTTATTTTAGTAGCGCCTTTACGCGCTCAACCGTATGATCCTCCGGGATCTCCTCGCGGACCCACTTGCCGTACGCGTTGAAGGTATACCCTTCCTGCACGTTCTCGCGGTTGCTTCCCCAGAAGCAGCCGACGTCAGTGAGCCGGTCCCTATTGATGATCATCATTCCCTGCGTCCCGCTTCCCGAATTGAACTCGACGAACGAGAACAGATACAGGTTCTCACGGAGCTTGATATACAGGCAGTCCTTTTCATAATACGGATCCATCCGCTTCGGGAACCTGCCCGGATCCTTTTTCCGCGCCTCCTCCATCTTTTTCTTCATCTCTTCATTTCTGGCCGTCGTGTAGTAATTTTCATCGAGATAAACGTGGATGATGGAGAAGTCCGGGTTATAGGTCCAGTCGATCTTCTTGCCGACGAGGTCCTTTGTGAACGAAGGCCTCTTTTCGGGAAGGTTTCCCTCTCCGTCCCGGATCGCTCCGAAGCGTACATTCCTCGTTACAAGGTTCGGGAAGCTTTCCACAGTTCCCTGCTGCGCCTTGACTACCGTCACGAGGCTTTCAAAGAGGTCGATCACCATCATGTACGCCGTCCTGGGCTTTGAGCCGCGGATGTCGGCCAGCACAAAGTACGCGCCGTCCTCCGCCTTCTGGATCTGGGTGTCCGCATCCATCGGCGCCCCGCCGTCTGTGACGAGCGCCTTGTTCCTTGCAGGGAACGAAACAGTGATGGAAGGACCCTCGTCCATGACGAGTTCAAACTGCTGCCCTTCAAGTTCCCTCGAAAATGGTCCGCGGTACCTGGAAAGCCCGCCGGGGAAAACCGCTTTTCTGGCTTCCTCTACCGCCTTTGATACTTGTATGTTCATATAGATTCTCCTGTTATTTCCTTCCGAACAGTCTCGCGAAGAAGCCCGGCTTCGGAGCTTCCGGAGCGGCCCCTTCGTCTTCCGGCGTTTCCGGAGCTGCCGCAGACTTTTCCGGAGCATCCGATTCTTTCCCCGGATGCTCGGAGACCGCGGTAAACCGTTTCCGGATGAAGCGGCCCTGCTCGATCTCGTCCACCATTGCAATGGCATAGTCCTGGTAGCTGATGTAGCTCTCTCCGGCCTTGTTTTTAATGACGTAGTTCGCGCCGAGCGTATAGCTTCCCGTCCGTTCCCCGTTCGGGTCGAACGTGAGGGCGGGGCTGAAATACGTCCAGTTGACGGAGCTCGTCTGGAGTGCCATATAAGATCTCCAGGCATGATACGGGACTGCCTTGTACGCTTCAGGGATCGCTCCGGATTCGATGACGCGTGTTTTCATCTTCTCGTCCGTATAAAGGCTCGCCGCGCCGCCCACAAAGAGGAGTCTCGTGTCCGGGAGCTGCTCAAAAAGCTTCGTCAGCGTGAAGCCGACTGTCTCATACTGGAACGCGAGAGGCGACCCGGCCGGTACGCCGAAGGCCGAGACGACCGCGTCAAAGCCTTTGAGGTCCTCTGAAGTCAGGCTGAAGATATCCTTTTCGATCACGGGGACACCTAAGGACGCCGCCTTCTCCGCATTCCGGACAATGGCGGTCACCTCGTGTCCGCGGCGCACGGCTTCTTCCGTGATCAGCCGGCCTTCACGGCCTGTCGCGCCGATAATACCGATCTTCATACCCTTACCTCTTATACGCGGTATTTGCTTTCGCGGAAGTCCTCTTCTTCAGCATCCACCCAGGAACCGATGGCCGAGAACATATAGTTCTCCGGAAGGCCCGTTCCGCCGAGTCCGAACGAACGGCCGACGTCATGCAGCCTGCTGATGTCCATGAGGACGAGCATGTTGTTGCCTGTCCTTCCGCGGTACGTCATGTTGCTCTCCAGGAAGGAGATCAGGTAGATATTCTTCTTGATCTTGATGTAATAGCACCGTTCATCATACGGATTTTCGCGCATGGCCTTCGCTCTGTCGGACTGGTCGGTCTTCGGAGGAAGCGGAACGCGGATGTAGTTCGCGTCAAAATAGACGTGGGTGACGGCCATCGGCACGGAGTTATAGCGCCATTTGATGCGTGAACCTACGAGGTCGCTCGTGAAGCCGTGACGCTTCTTCGGAAGCGGTCTGCCGTCCATCTTGATTGCGCCGAAGACGATCTCGTTCGTGACGAGGCTCGGGAACCTGCGGCTGGTGCCGGAATGCGCGATGACAGCCGTAACGAGCCTCTGCTCAAGATCGAGAACGAGCGAAACGCCGGTCCTCGGCTTGGCGTCGGCAACCTCCAGGTTCACAAGGTACGTGTCCTCGTCCACCTTGAGGCAGTCGTAGCGGTCCGCGCGGGCCGTCCCGCCGATCGGGATCCAAGTGACGATCTCGCCGGAATTGAAGATGAGCGATCCTTCCGTACCGTCATCCATGATGAGATAATAGCTCTTTCCGGACAGTTCAAGGACTGACGGAGCCCTGTACATGGACAGGCCTTCGAATTCCACGTCCGGGAATTCCTTCTTTGTGGACGCGAGCTCTTCCGGCGCGTCGTTCTTGTTGGATACCGCGGTGAATCTTCTGCGGATGAAATTGCCGTTTTCGATCTCGTCAGCCATCGCGAGCGCGTAGTCTGCGTAGCTGATGTAGCTCTCGCCTTCATCGTTGTTGAAGATGAAATCCGTGCCGAGCTTGTATTTGCCGGTCCGGGTCCCCTTCGGATCGAACGTGAACGCGGGGCTGAAATACGTCCACTTAAGATCGCTCTTCTCGAGCATCTTGAAAGCCTCGAACATGTTCGACGGCACTTCGTGGAACTTCTCCGGGATCCTTTCAAGCGCACGATGCTCCTTGGCTTCGTCAGTGAACAGGCTTGCGGCGCCGCCCACTACAAGGAGACGGACGTCCGGGAGATCCTTCATTGCGTTGATGAGCGTCATCATGGCCGTCTGATGCTGGAAGCCGAGGCCGGGCGTGAACTGCCCGAACGCAGTGACCACAGCGTCAAAATCCTGAAGATCCTCTTTGGTCAGCGTGAAGACGTTCTTCTCAACGACTTTGATCTGGTCGTTCCGGACGTTTTCCGGATCGATCACAAAGCCGGTGACCTCATGGCCGCGCGAAACGAGCTCGTCCGCGACTAATCCGCCGACTCTTCCGCTTGCTCCGATAATAGCAACTTTCATGAAATTTCCCTCTCTTTCGCAAAACAGCAAACTGGTTTCTGCTTTATTAAGACCAGTATATGATACAGCTGAAAAAACGAGCAATCCCGAAAACCTGTCATTCCGAACGAAAAAATGTGTGGCCTCCGGAGACTCAGTCCGTCTCCGAAAGCCACATGCGAAGCTGTTTTTTCCATTCTTCCATGACCTTATCCAGGCCTGCATCGTGGAGCTTTGCCTGGAATTCGCGTACCTTCACGTCCGTTTCATCCCCGAATACACCCAGATTGAAGGAATATTCATATTCCTGAATGAGCGAACGGATCACGCTGATCTCTGCAATAACGGCCGTATCATCCATGCGGAAGCCCGTAAAGGGCCATTCATCGTCGGGAAGGAGGTGTGAATCGATCTCTTCCGCGACACGGAGGACTTCCTCACTCTTCTTTTCCAGAGGATAGAACTCCCCGTTCCGGAGCGCCCAGGCCCAGTCGGACCAGACGTAATCCGTATATTCCGGGCCCCGTTCCCGAGTGCCGTCTTCATTAAGGATATAGTGTCTCCCTTCGATCCCGCCCTGGCAAAGAAGATTGATCTCCCTGTCGTGTTTTAATACGTCCAGGCAGAGCGCCGCACGGGCCGGATCCGCGGAAAAGATGGAGATCGAAAGCATATCCCCGGAATAATGGTTCATGCGTACGTAGGCATCTTCGTCAAGCACGCAGTAGATCTTTGCGGGATAGCCGCGGCGCGCAAGAGAATCGAGATAATTCTGGGCCTCATGCATCCGGACGACGGCGGAGAAGCTCCTCCCTTCTTCCAGATGCCTGAAGGTGTGGATGGTGCCGGAGATGGCGTTCGAGGGCCAGACGCCGGCTTCCGCCCAGGCGGCCATGCGGAGACAGTATTCACGGTATTCGTCCGTATCGTAAAGAAACATGAGCTTTTCCGGGTCAGCCGGGCCTTCGTCGGTATCCCAGACAAGCTCCTGCGAGACCGTCAGCATATGCTCCTTCGGAAGCATCAGCATGGAAACCATGGGGAGAGACGGAAAAGCGACGAAAGGATAGCCGGAAAGGCCGAGAGACGCACTTTTATACAGGAATTCTTCATAAGAATCCAGGGAATCGACGGTATCCATGCCGGTCTTCTCGAGGATATCCTTCCGGATGAGCACTGCGCCGTAGCTTGAGTTGTCCGTATAGGTCCTCGGAAGCGCGTAGATCTTCCCGGAAACCCTGGCCTGGTCCCAGACTACTTCGGGCGTATGCGCGTAAGACACCGGCATGTACTGCTTCACAAAATCGTCCGTGAGCTCGAGAAAAGCGTTTTTTCCGGCTTCCTGCGCGTAATCGCACCACTCCGCAGTATAGATCAGGTCGATCTGTTCTCCTCCCGAAAGCATCAGGGGATAGATCACGTTCCACTCGGAAAGCGAGATGATCTTGACGCTGATGGTCGTATTGATCTTTTCAAGAAGCTTCCGATTGATCTCTGCAAGGACCTCGTCAAAATCATCCGGCATGCTTCCGATCACCACCAGGCGGATATTTTTCCGGGCGGAAAGATCCATGCATTCCGTCCAGATATTCTCTTCCTTGACCGTCTCCTCCTGAGTCTCCGTCTCCCTGCTGCACGAGACTGCCGTGAGCAGGCAGGAACAGATCAGAATGATGAGGAAGACCACTGATTTCTTCATCGTGCCTCCTTATGACGCCGGGATCACGATCTCCACGAGCGTGCCTTCGTTCGGTCTGCTGAAGACCCTCATCCCGTAACGGGGACCGAAGATGATCTTCAGGCGCTGGTTGCTGTTCTGGATGCCGTAGTGATCTCCGCTGATGGTGTCCTCGGAGATCATGTCCATCTCGCGGTTCAGTTCATCGACAAGCTCGGGCTCCATGCCGATGCCGTCGTCGGACACCGTGATGATCACCGTATCTTCTTCTTTTCTCGCCCTTACGATGATCGTGCCTCTATGCTTTTCATTGCCGCGGATCCCGTGCAGCACGGAATTCTCTATAAGAGGCTGCAGCGTGAACGGAGGGATCTGGCACTGCATGAGCTCGTCCGGGATCTCCGTGACAAGCTCGATGCTGCTCTCCCACCGGATGTTCTGGATCATCATATAAGACGTGATCAGCTGGATTTCTTTCCAGAGGGAGTAAAGATCGTTGCCGTTGTTTAAGCTGAGCTTATAAAAACTAGCCAGGCTCTTTACGATCTTTTCCACGGTTTCCGGATCGTTCTCATAGGCGTAGTAGTCGATGAGCTCGAGCGTGTTGTACAGGAAATGCGGGTTGATCTGCGCCTGAAGGGCCTTCAGGTCCGAGCTCCGCTTCGACATGCCGAGGAGGTACTCCCGTTCCAGGTTTTCTTTAAGGGATACGGCCATCTGGTTGTAGCTGTCAACAAGGGCCTGGAGTTCGTCCTTGGATTTGAACGGGGGAAGCAGCCGGACGTCGTTCTCCGACTGGATCGCGCCTACATGGTCCGAGATCTTCCGGATCTTCCGGACGATATTCGCCGAATAAGATGCGGAGATCAGGAGAAGTCCCGCCCAGCTGACTGCGACCACAAGGAGGACCGGCAGGAAAATGCGGATCTTGTTAAGCGCCTTAAAGCTGCTCTCCGGCACGCATGCCACGAGCTTCCACCCTGTGTCGGGTATCGTACGCACGTAGTAAAGGCTCTGTCCGTTCTCCGTCATAACCTTTCCGGAAACAGCATCCCCGGAGATCCCGCGGGCCGTTTCCTCATCCCAGAACAGGTCTCCGGATGAAGCGATCAGGCCGCCCTCCGGCTCGTAAAGCGCGATGCCGCACTCTTTTGAGATCAGCGCGTAATTCAGTATCTGTCCGACGTGTTCCGTCGAATAATCGATCCGGATCAGGGCTTCCGTCTGATCGTACTCCTCCGTGGATACCACGCGGGTCAGATAGAAGACACTGTCCGCCGAATCCGGCACATCCTTCGCACCGTTTCCCGGGAGCACGACCCAGAGGCTTTTACGGCTCCCCTTAAGGAAATCTGAGGCCCAGTCTTCATATTCGATCTCGGAGATGGAATAGAAAAGATCCTCATCGGAAAGGAACGTCCGGTTATCCCGGAGATAGATCCGGGTCCCTGAAATGAACGTGTTTTCATCCAGCACGCGCACAAAGGATACGGCCTGGTTCTTGGTCGAGATAAGCCCGGGGATGTCTTCCTCGGATAGCCGGTCCTGCAGGAGCGTTTTAAGGTCCGCATTTCTGAGCATGACGATCGAGTTTCTGTAGATCTGGTCCGTCTCCGTTTCCAGGGAGCTGCAGGCGGAATTCAGGGAAGACTCGAGGTTCTGAAGGCCCGACTTCATGGAAGAATTATAGATGGTCCTAAGCAGGATGAACGCAAAGAAAACAAGCGCCAGGAAGCACAGCAGCGTGAACAGGAGCTGTTTGCTCCTGAGTCCCAAGTACACTGCCTTCCCGGCGGTCCTGTTATATAGTTCCTTCAGCTTTTCCTTCACCTTGCTCTATATACTCCGTGGGCGTACATCCGTAGCATTCCTTGAACCGGAAGGAAAAATAGTTGCCGTTCCGGTACCCGCATGCCGTAGCGATGTCGTTGATCTGGTTGGTGGGGTCCTTAAGGAGCCTCACCGCCTGCTTCATCCGGTATTCCGTAATATAGTTCCTGACCGTTTTCCCGGTCGTATTCTTAAAAAGATGGCTTATGTAGGTCGAGGACAGATTACTGGCGTTGCTCAGCATCGTCATGTCGAGGTCCTGGTCCGAATAGTGCTCATGGATGTAGCGGATGATCCAGTTGACCGTCTGGTTCGGATAATAATCCCTGGAAAGCACGTTGCAGTAAGTCTCGATCCCCATCATCAGGAAATCGAAAAGCTCGATCAGGAAGTTCTGCTCCATGACGACTATAAGAAGGTCGTGATCTCCCGGATATTCCGCAAACAGCCGGATGCCGTCTTCCCGCGCCAGGCGGCTTAACTCGAGGACAAGGCTTGAATAGAACCGCTTTACGTCCTCGGGGTCCGTTCCCTCGCAGCTTTCGAGAGCGGTGTTGAACTCGCGAAGCTTGAACACGGTCTGGTCTCTTCCGTTCTTTTTTAAGCTCCGGATGGCTTCCAGGGCTTCACACGACTCAAAGTCAAACTTTTTAATATTTTTTCTATAGTATGAATGATACCCGGGACCATGGAAAAAAGCAAGCCTGTTTGCCTCTTCCGCTTCCAGGAAGCTTTCATGAAGCTCCGTAAAGTCCGGGCAGACGTGGCCTGCGCCTGCGGTATACTTCTTGTTTAAGAGGACAAGCTCCTTACGGAGCTCCCTGAGGAACGCAGAAACGAAATAGACTTTGTCGTTTCCGGTCTCCCCTGTCTCATCGAACAGGAAGCCGACGATATAATCGTATTTTACCACTGCGCATGCTGTAAGCCCCAAAGACGCCGCTACCTTTCTGAACTGCGGCAGGAGCTCCACCAGCGAATTGAATTCCTTCTGCTCAGGCACGTAGAATTTGAGCTGCAGGGCCACACAGGGCATCGCCTCTTTTCCGGCAAAGACCTCGCTGTAGTACTGCGTGACAAGCTCTTCGCGGTAGTTTTCCGCACATAGCTCATAGGCGAGTAGCCGGAGCTGGGTGGTCAGGTGCTCGTCGTCGAGCTTTTCCAGGCGGAGCGAGATATCCTCGGAAGCAAGAAGCTGGTCCTGGGCGTTCCGGAGCGTCTCATAAAGCTCGTCCATGTCGAGCGGCTTTTCGATGTAGTTGAGCGCCTGCAGATGGATCGCTCCTTTCAGGAATTCCTTCTCCATATAACCGGACAGAAAGATGATCCTGAGGTCCGGATAAGCTTTCTTAAGCTCTTCCGCAAGCTCGATCCCGGTCATCCTGGGCATCATGATGTCCGAGAGCAGAATATCCGGTCTCCAGTCACTGCAGACAGACAGCGCTTCCTGTCCGTTTTCTGCCGTACGGATATCCCCGATCCCGAGCGAATCGAAATCGATCCGTGAAAAGATCCTTTTGATGGTGGTCGGCTCATCGTCCACTATAAGGAGCCTTGTCGTCTTCTCAGTGTTCACTCTTCTGTCCTCTCGTATCCAGCCTGTAAAACCTTAATAAAGGGGCTGCCGTATCAGTAACTCTACGGCAGCCCCCGTATAAAGCCGTTAAACGTCTATGACATTATACCCCAAAAGGGATCATCTTGCCATATATTCAGCAGCCTGCTTCCGCCATTCAGCAACCAGGTTGTCGATGCCGGCATCCTTCAGCTCCTGGCAGAACTGCTCATATTTCGCCTCGGTGTCGTCGCCGAATACGCCAAGGTCGAAGGAATACTGATACTCTGTGACGATTGACTTCACGACCGCAAGCTCCGCGCTCATGTTGTCGTAAGCCTCATCGTTCGTGACAAAGCCGTCGAACGGCCATCTCTCTTCCGGAAGGACGTGCTTGTCAAGCTCATCCAGGACAGCCTGTACTCTGGGCTCAAGCTTCTCTACCGGATAGTGGTTCATGTCACGAAGAGACCATGCCCATGCGGACCAGCCGTACTCATCGGCTTCCGGACCTGCGGAACGGGTGCCGTCCTCGTTGAGGATGTAGTGACGGCCTTCGATACCGCCCTGGCAGAGCATGTTGATCTCGACATCGTTTCTCAGGATATCAAGAACGACTGCTGCACGCTCGGGCTGCTTGGACATGCTGGTGATGGCGGTCATATCGCCGGAGTAGTCGGTCAGACGAAGGTAGGTGTCGTCGTCGATGATCGGCCAGTACTCAACTTCATAGCCTTTCTCTTCGATGGACTTGATGATGTTGCCGGCCTCGGTGTAACGTGCCTGATAGAATGCGGACCTGCCGTTCGTGAACTGGTCTTCAGTATGGGTCGAGCTGTCGATCGCGGTGGACGGCCATACGCCCTTCTTTGCCCAGTCAGCCATGCGGAGCACGTACTCCTTGTAGCTGTCGGTCAGGTAGTAGTAGTTCAGGTTGCTGCAGTCGGGCTCGATCTCCTCATCCGTGCACCATGCCAGGTTGTTGTACACGTTCATGATGTGGTCCTTCAGCATTTCGAAGGGCTGCACCATCGGCATGGACGGGAATGCGTAGAATGCGTAGCCGTCTTCCGGATCCATGACTTCCGCAGCCTTATCAACAAAGTCGAAGAACTCGTCGTAGTTGTGGATGCCGTCGGAATAGCCGGTCTTCTCCAGGATGTCCTTTCTGAAGATGAAAGCACCGTAGTTGTTGTTGTCGTGCTGGTTCCTCGGAACACCGTAAACCTTGCCGTCGATGGAAGCCTGCTTCCACGCTGCCGGGGACATGACCTCGGTGGTTACCGGAAGGTAGGTACTTCTGAAGTCCTCAGTGAGCTCCAGGAAAGCGCCCTTGCCTGCGTTGGTCGCGTAGTTGTTCCAGCTTGCGGCATAGATCATGTCGATGGAATCGTCAGCAAGTGCCAGGGGGTACTTGGTGGTCCAGTCCGCAAGGGTGATGAAGTTCATCTCGAGCTTCGTGTTGATGAGCTTCATGAGCTTCTCATTGATCAGGTCCAGGATCTCGTCCATCGCATTCGGTTTGTTGCCGAACACCGTATAAACGATGGTCGCTTCCTTGGAGTAATCCATGATGCCTGCCCACGGATTCTCTTCGTCGCCCTCTGCTGCGGGGGCTTCCTCATCCTCTTTGCCTTCCTCTGCGGGTGCCTCAGCTTCCTTCGTGCCGGTATCGGCAGGCGTTGCTGCCGGAGCGGTACATGCGGAAAGCGCAGAGATCGCCAGTGCGATGCAAAGGATCAATGCTAATACTTTCTTCATCATCTTCTCCTCCTTTTTATTTTTTTCTCCTTCTTGAGAGATTATGAAGACTATTCAAAGCCAAAAGATTGAATACGATAAATGCTTGCATTCCTTCAAGTTCGCATCATCCTTTGACCGAACCGATCGTGAGTCCCTTCACGAAGAACTTCTGCACGAAGGGATACAGGAAAATGATCGGTCCTATCGCGACCACCGTCATGGCCATCTTCATGGTCTCGGACGGCAGCGCGTCCAGCGAGATATCCACGGTACCGCCCATGGAGGCGATGGCCTTCAGGCCCTGGATGCCGTTGATGATCTCGTTCAGGAAGAACTGCAGATTGTACATTTCCTCCTTGGATTCGTAAAGCATGCACTGGTACCAGTCGTTCCAGTAGCCGAGCGCGGTAAACAGGCCGATGGTTGCGACCAGGGGCCGTGCCAGCGGGAAGATGATCGTAAAGAAAATGCGTATGTCGTTCGCCCCGTCGATCTTCGCCGCTTCGGTGAGCTCATACGAGATGCTTCGCATGAATGTCTTTGAAATGATCATGTTCCAGACCGAGAACGCCATCGGCAGGATCAGCGCGTGATAGCTGTTCTTGAACTTAAAGATCTGAGTCATGATCATGTAGGTCGGGACCAGGCCGCCGTTAAACAGCGTCGTGAAGAAAAAGAAGAACGCTATTTTATTCCGCCAGTCAAAGTCAGGACGCTGAAGGACGTAGCCGGTCATCGTCGCCATCATGACTGCGAGGAACGTGCCGACCAGGGTCACTAATATGGTGTTCGCGTACGCCCGGATGATGGTCTTGGGCGTACGGAAAATGTATTCATACGCGGTAGTGGAAAGGTCCTGCGGGATCAGGCTGTGTCCTTTCGCGATGATGGATGCTTCCGAACGGAACGAACTGACTATGATCACGTAGAACGGCACCAGGCTGATGAACGCGACCAGTCCGACCACGATACACGCAAGGATGTTGATGGTCATCTCGTCCTTATGCCTGATCTTGTTCCTGACCTTTACCGATGTGGTAAGCTCTGTCATGCTGCCCTCCTTTCCCTGATCAGAACAGCGCGTAGTCCGGGTTCGCGAGCTTGATCACCTTGTTCACCGTGACGATGGTCACGAAGCACAGAACAGACTGATACAGGCCTGCGGCACTGGACATGCCGATGTCGTTGTTGGAGATCAGGATCCGGTAGATGAAGAGGTCGAGGACGTCCGCGATCTCCAGGATCTTCGCGTTTGATCCGACCAGCTGGTAGAACATGCCGAAGTCTCCGCGGAAGACGTTGCCGAGCGCCAGGAGGAACATCGTCATCATGGTCGGCCGGAGCGACGGGATCGTGATGAAGCGGATACGCTGCCAGACGTTCGCGCCGTCCACTTCCGCGGCTTCGTAGATCTCCTGGTCGATGCCGGTGATGGCCGCAAGGTACACGACGGTACCGTAGCCGAGTCCCTTCCAGATGTGCATGAACACGAGGATAAACGGCCAGGTTTTCTTTTCCTGCGTCAGGTTCGAGGGCGTGCCGCCAAGAGAACGGATCAGGTTCGAGAAAATACCCTGCTCATATCCGAAGAACGCGGTGAACATCGCGGAAACGACGACCCACGAAATAAAGTACGGCAGCATGATCATCGACTGCGTGACTTTTTTGTACGTCTTGATGCGGATCTCGTTGATCAGGATCGCAAGGCCGACCTGGCAGATGAGCCCGGTCACTATGAACGCGACGTTATAGAGAAGCGTATTACGGGTGAGCGGCCACAGCTTCTTTGAAATGATGAGGAACTTGAAATTGTTGAGGCCGTTCCACGGGCTTAAGTAGACGCCGTCGCGGTAATTGAACTTTTTGAAAGCCAGCACCAGTCCTGTCAGTGGCAGATAGGCAAACAGGATGATGTAGACCAGGGACGGCAGCAGCATGAGGAGCAGCCATTTATAGTGAACGGCTTTGTAGACGAACCGGCGGAAGCCTTTTCTCTGTATGGGCCCTGCCGGCACTTCGGTTTTCTTCGCCATCTCTTCTCCCTTCCTTACGTGAACTTAATAAATCATCCCTTTTTCTTTTCCGCGAGACGCTCGAGCGTGTCGTCCTCCGGAATGTGCTCTCTCACCCACCTGCCGTAGGCTGAGAACATGTAGGCTTCATTGCCGCCGTCAGGAGACGGTCCCCAGAAGCTGCCCACGTCGTGCACGCGGTCCGTGTTGATGATCATCATGCCCTGCGTTCCGCCTCCGTTCTTCTCAATGAAGGAGAACATGTAGAGGTTGTCGCGGAGCTTGATGTAAATGCAGTCTTCTTCATAGTATGGGTCCATGCGAGGACGGGACTCCGCTTCCGGATTCGCCTCGCGCTCGGCCCTGAGCCGGGCCTTCATCTCATCGTTCAGCGCGACAGTGTAGTAGTTGTTTTTCAGGTAGACGTGAGTGATCTGGAACTTCGGATTATACGTCCAGTCGATCTTCTTTCCCACGAGATCCTGCGTATAATGGTGGCGCTTTTCGGGAAGCGGCTCATCGCCGTACCGGATGGCGCCGAATTTTACTTCGCGTGTCACAAGGTTCGGACGCTCCGCTACGGCGCCCATCTTCACAAAGTCCGCGGTGACAAGCGATTCGTCCGTATCCAGGAGAAGCATCAGGCCCTCGCGCGGCTTACTGCCCGCGACCTCCGTCATGACGAAGTAGGCTCCGTCGTCGGCTTTCATGACGTATCCGTTTTCCGTGTGCCTCACACCGTTAAGATCAAAACTGATCTTGTTCCTTGCAGGAAAGGAAACGGCCATCTCCGACCCGTCGTCAAAAACAAGGTCGTAATATTTTCCTTCCAGCTCTCTCGAATAAGGCGTCCTGTACTGGGAAAGACCGCCCGGAAAAACGGCCTTCCGCGCTTCCTCCACTGCCTTTGAAACTCTGATCTCAGTACCCATGCTGACCTCCGTTTTTATGCATAATGACCGAAATTGCGCTTATATGACTTCTTTTATGGGTATTATGACAGGGTTAAGCCCCTCGGGAATGTTAAAAATCTGCTATTTTCTTTTAAAAAATGTGGTCCGGGGAGGAGAATTGTTAAAAAAACGAGCCCGCAGGCACATGTGCCTGCGGGCTCGTCAAAAACTCATTATCAGTTGTACTTACGCTTTCTGGCAGCCTCAGACTTTTTCTTACGTCTGACCGACGGCTTCTCGTAATGCTCACGCTTGCGGATCTCCTGCTGGATACCAGCCTTCGCGCAGTTCCTCTTGAAACGGCGGAGCGCACTGTCGAGCGTCTCATTTTCCTTCACGATCACGGATGACATCTATTTTTCACCTCCTTCGGAGTTGGATTCTGCTCTTCAAACGAACAGGACTATTTTATAGGACGTCCGTCCTTTTGTCAACTGTTTTCTACGCTGTCGGGACCTTTTTCATCCACTTCCCGCTCTTTAAGCGGAACAGGCAGAGGATATCCTTCAGCATCCAGTCGATTTTTAACGAAATGTAAATGATAAACGGAGAAAGACCCCACACCACACCGGTGAGGTACCCCAAAGGCACAGAAACGAGCCAGAGGAAGCCGGCATCGGCAAACAGGCAGAACTGCGTGTCTCCGCCGCCGCGTAGGATCCCCTTCGTGAGCACCGACTGCAGAGCCTGGAAGACCACCATGATGGACACAGCTACCATCATCTGTTTCGCAATACCGCGCGTAGTCTCCGTGATCTCATAAAGCGAAATGATCCACGGCGAAAGGATCAGGATAACTCCGCCGGCCACAACGCCGAAGCCCACCGCAAGGATCGCCATGGTCCGTGCCTCCAGACGAACCTCCTCGATCTTTCCGGCGCCCAGCTCGTTTCCGACTATTGTAGCCGCCCCGTTCCCAAGTCCCTGCGCAAAGACCGTACTTAGCCGGACTATTGTCGCTATTATGGCGTTCGCCGCCACGAATTCCGTGCTGACGTGCCCGATCACGATAGAGACCATCGTATTCCCGAGCGCAAGCAGCAGATCGGAAAACAGTACAGGAATACTGTAATGGATATAGTGCTTCAGGAGATAGCCCGCCGGCAGGAAGAAATCCTTGAACCGGAAATTGATCTCCTTGTCCTTGAAGAAGAAATAGCCGGCGACCATGGCCGTCTCAAACACACGTGCAAGCACCGTACCGATAGCCGCGCCTGCGATCTTTAATTCCGGAGCACCTAAATGGCCGAAAATGAACACCCAGTTGAAGAACACGTTGCAAACGAAGCCGACGATCGATGCATAAAGAGGATAATGCGCCTTCCGGACGGACCGGAGGACCATGGTAAGCGTCTGGGAAATACCCATGAGGAGGAATGTGGGAACGCTCAGCCGAAGGTACAGCGCGCCTTGTTCGATGACCTCTTCATCCGTGGTATAGATATGCAGGATCTGCTTTGAAAAGATGAGAGACGCCGCGGAGAACAGGATGACCAGCACGAAGCAGATCCTGAACATGATCGCTACCGTCTGGCGGCTCTTGTCCGGCCGCTTCTCCCCGTAATACTGGGCTGTGAGCACTGCCGCCCCGCTTCCCATGCCCATGCAGAGAATGTGGAAGATGTTGATGAAATCGTTCGCGAGCGAGCATCCGGAAAGCTGGACCTCGCCGTACTTCCCGAGCATCACGTTGTCCATGATGTTCACGCCTATGGTGATCATGTTCTGCGCGACCACAGGCAGAAGAAGCGCGAACAGGAGTTTATAGAACGCCCTGTCCCTGACAAAATATTTTTTCATATAATACCTTTTCTTTCCGTGGAGAAACATAAGAAAGCAGATTAAAAAGAAAAATCCCCGTTTACCGGGGTAAATGAGATACGGGGGATTCGAACCCCCGACACCTTGATTAAAAGTCAAGTGCTCTACCGACTGAGCTAGTATCCCATATACGTTTAGACCGTAATCAGCCGGGGAACGTACAAACCCAAACTGGGCCAGTTGGATTTGAACCAACGAATGCAGGAGTCAAAGTCCTGTGCCTTACCGCTTGGCGATGACCCAATGCTTCAAAACCTGCGCGGGTGGGTAGTGGGACTCGAACCCACGATCTCCAGAGCCACAATCTGGCGCGCTAGGCCAACTGCGCCATACCCACCGTAAAAGTTTCGCTTACGCGAAGCGGGTGATGGGAATCGAACCCACCTATTCAGCTTGGAAGGCTGACATTCTACCAATGAACTACACCCGCAGGCTGCGTATTTGAAATCGGGGTGACAGGATTCGAACCTGCGACCCCCTGGTCCCAAACCAGGTGCTCTACCAAGCTGAGCCACACCCCGGCGCCAGTTTTCAAACGCAACTGTTATACTAACAAAATAAACGAATATTGTCAAGCATTTTTCAAGGATTCTGTACCTGTTCGGACGTTTATCCCGTAACGCCTTCGTCTTTCATAAACTTCAGGAGGTCGGATACGGTCCGAAGCTCCGCCATCTCCTCCGCGGTCATATCGAAGGCATACTCATCCTCAAGCGCCATGACTAAAGCGAGAAGGTCCAGGGAATCGATCCCAAGGTCGTTCCTGAAGTTCGCATTCTCCGTTACATCCTCCGGATCCAGGGCGAGCTGCGCCGCAAGGATCTCTCTGATCTTTTCAAGCATTTCTGCCTCCTGTCAGGCTGAATCTTTTTTCAGCTCATGCATTTGATGTCCAGCTCCATCCGGCTCTTCAGTTCGTCAGTCCCTGAGAACTTCCGTTCCGGCCGGATAAACCGGAGGAACCGTACTTCAGCAGTCCTTCCGTAGAGATCCCCGGAAAAGTTCAGAAGGTGGACCTCCAGAAGCACTTTATCTTCTTCGCTCACCGTGGGCTTCACGCCGATGTTCGCAAGTCCCCTGTACGTCCTGCCTGAGAACGAAAATTCCGTCTCATAGACGCCGAACCTGGGGAGCACTTTCTCTTCCGGCGGCACAATGTTCGCCGTAGGATAACCGAGACGTCCCGCAAGCTTCCGCCCGTGAACGACCGTGCCCGAGATCGTATACGGATATCCGAGGCACCGGTTTGCACGCGCAACGTCTCCTTCGGAAAGGAGGTCGCGAATCAGCGTGCTGCTCACCTTTTCACTGACGTCCGTACAGTCAGGCACAAGAAGGACCTTGTATCCGCAGTCCTCTCCCGCTTTCATAAGATAACGGGCATCCCCGCATGCGCCTTTCCCGAAACGGAAATCCGTTCCCGTCACTACCGCTTTAGCGCGCAGCATTTCCGGAATGAACCGGTACGCGAACTCTTCATGAGTCATCTCCCGGAACGCGCCGGTAAGCGCGAGCCTCACGTCCTCCCGGATCCCGTACTCAGAAAGCCGGTCACGGGTCTCCTGCTCCGTAAGAAGCTTCTTCTGATCATCCTGTGCAGCCCCGACCCTGAGAACAAGCGTGGAAAGGCCTTCGGCCTCTGCTTCCTTTTTCATAAGAGAAAGCAGCGCCTGATGTCCCAGATGGAGACCGTCAAATTTACCGACGGAGACGACCGTATCCCGCGGGACCGGCAGCACTTCCGTTCCAGTGTAGCAAATCATGTTATCTGTGTCCTGTATGGTCAGCCGTTCCCGGGAAGAAACATCTTCTCCGCCCGAAAACAGCCGTTTTCAGCCGAGTATCTGTAGAGTGCGGCAAAACGTCCGTCTGAAAGGTACGCGCGGTATAACGCCCCGTTTTCAGGGCTTTCGGAAAGCTTCAGTACGTCCTCCGGTATACGGTTTCCGTTCATAAGGAGCTTGTCCGTGAGTTCAGTCATAAAGAGCTTCGGATAAGCTGAAAGTACCTCGTCAAGCGGAATTACAAGATCGGAAAGCGCTCCGTTTTCCTTCGCTTCCCGGACTTCCGGAACGGTATGCGAAACGTCAAGCGAAAAGCCTCCGTGGGAGACCCTGAGAAGCGACGTCATGCACGCGCCTGTCCCGAGCTTCTTCCCGATATCCCTTGCAAGCGACCGGATGTACGTTCCCTTGGAACAGACGACCCGGATCCTGAATTCGGGAAGGTCCGCTTTAATGAGCCCGATCGAACGGATCGATACCGGTACGGCCTCCCGCTCCACGGTAACGCCTTCTCTCGCAAGCTCGTAGAGCTTTTTTCCGTCCCGCTTTTTTGCGGAGTACATGGGCGGTACCTGTGAATATACTCCCTCGAACGACTTTACTGCGGCCCGGACCTCCTCTTCCGTGACGTTCACCGGAGCTTCTCTGAGAACGTTTCCCCAGATATCCTCAGTGTCCGTCTCTTTCCCGAGAAGGATCCCCGCTTCATAGCATTTATCCGCTTCGCCCAGGAAATTCATGAGCCCGGTCGCGCTTCCTAAAAATACCGGAAGCACTCCCTCCGCCATCGGGTCCAGCGTCCCGCCGTGTCCGATCCTCTTCTGCCCGAAGACCTTCCGAAGGACCGCCACCACGTCAAAGGACGTATATCCCTGTTCCTTATTGATGATCAGGATGCCGTCCATTCATCTGCTCCCTGACTTTTGTTTTCACCTTTTCCATCATGGAAAGCGGGTCCTTCTCAAAGGAGAAGCCGGCTGCCCGCACGTGTCCGCCGCCGCCGAAGCTGTACGCGATCTTAGAAACGTCCACCCTGGTCTTTGAACGAAGGGACCCCTTCCAGGTACCGTCCTCGTACTGGTACATGAACAGAGTGGTCTCCGTTTCCCGTACGTGGTTGAGCTCGGAAACAACGTTCCCGATGTCCGTGGACGTCGCGCCGTACATGTGCAGGAGATCAAGGTCGGCCACCGCGTAAAGAAACTCCTCTTCCGGGATCAGCACGGCCTTGTCCATCACGGCCGCCGTGACCTTTGCGGCATTGTACGGCTGCTCCGTAAAGGACTTCCGGATGATCTCCGCAAACGGGACTCCCTTTTCAAGAAGCATGGCCGCCTGCCGGAGTGTCTCCGGACCCGTGCAGTCGTAACGGAACACGTCCGTATCGAACAGAATGCCGCTGTAAAGGCAGAGAGCCGCGCGCCCGGAGATCCTTTCGGGCTCCATAAAGCGCGTGAGCACCTCGCAGGTGGAGGAAGCTTTCGCGTCGATGTAGTTTTCGTCCCCAAAGCCCGGATTCGTGCCGTGGTGGTCGAATACGACAGTCTTTTTCGCTTTCTTAAGCGCCCCGGCGCCAGCCATGAGCCTGTCCGGCGTAGCACAGTCCACAATGAACACGAGGTCGAACACCTCATCCTCTCCGCTGTCCGCGCGGGTCGGCTCACCGTTCAGAAGATACGCGATCTCCTGCGGGAGCGGTGAATCCAGGAACGGCACCACCGTAACCCCCGGAACGTTTTCCGTGAGATATGCGTACAGCCCGAGAACGCTTCCCGCGCAGTCCCCGTCCGGGTTCCTGTGCCCCGCGATCCCCACGCGTTTCACGTCATCCGTAAAAAATTCTTTGAGATCAGTCATCTTCCCGTTCTTCTCCGCCTTCGTCCGCATGCTTCTTCTGATCCTCTTCCGTTACCTTTTCGATCAGATGCGACATATAGACGCCATAGCTGATCCTGTCGTCGTGGATAAACTTAAGCTCCGGCGTGTTCCGCAGGTTCACGGTCTCCGCAAGGCGCTTCCTGATGAACGGAGCGGCTTTTTTGAGCCCCTCCATGGTCCTTTTGATATCTTCCTCATCGGAAAGCACGGAGACAAAGACCTTGCACTGCTTGAGGTCTGTTGTGGCCTCGCAGTCCAGGACGGAAGTCATGGGGTGGACCCTCGGGTCCTTGAGCTCGTCATGAATGATATGAGAGATCTCCCGCTTCACTTCCATGTTGATCTGAGTGCTTTTGATGCTTCCTTTTCGCATTCTTACTCCTTACGTTCTCTCCACCTGCACCATCTTGTAGGCTTCGATCAGGTCGCCCTCCTGGATGTCGTTGAATTTTTCAAGGACGATACCGCATTCATATCCTTCACGGACTTCGCGCACGTCGTCCTTAAAGCGCTTCAGGGATGCCAGAGGACCGTCAAACAGCTGCTCCTTGTCGCGCGTAAGACGCGCACGGCAGCCGCGCTCGAAGGTGCCGTCCAGCACATAGCTTCCGGCGATCGTGCCGATGCCCGACGCCTTGAAGATCTGACGCACTTCCGCGTGGCCGAGGATCTTCTCCTCGAACACCGGCGCCAGCATGCCCTTCATGGCCGCTTCCATGTCCTCGATGGCCTGGTAGATGACGCGGTACAGCCGCATGTCCACGGATTCCGATTCCGCAAGCTGCTTCGCCTGCGCGTCCGGCTTCACGTTGAAGCCGATGACGATGGCGTTGGATGCGGATGCGAGCGTCACGTCGGATTCGTTGATCGCGCCTACGCCGCCGTGGATGACCTTGACCGCGACTTCTTCGTTCGAAAGCTTCTCGAGAGACTGGCGCACCGCCTCCACGGAGCCCTGTACGTCCGCCTTCACGACGATCGGCAGCTCCTTGATGTTGCCGGCCTTGATCTCCGCGAACAGGCTGTCCATGGTAAGCTTCGCCTTGGTCTCCGCAAGCATTTCCTTCCTGTGCTCGCTGATGAAGGTCTCCGCGTATTCACGCGCTTCCTTCTCGTTCTTATGGCCGATGCAGATCTCGCCGGCGTTCGGCACGCCATTGAGGCCGAGGATCTCGACCGGAGTGGACGGCAGCGCAGATTTCAGCGTGTTGCCGTCTGCGTCCAGCATCGCGCGGACGCGTCCGAAGAAGGATCCTGCAGAGACCATCTGGCCGGTCTTTAAAGTACCTTTCTGAACCAGTACCGTGGCCACCGGGCCGCGGCCGCGGTCCAGCTTGGCTTCGATCACGATACCGCGCATTTCACGATCCGGATTCGCCTTGAGTTCGAGCACTTCCGAAAGCAGGATGACGTTTTCAAGAAGATCGTCGATCCCTTCGCCGGTCTTTGCGGATACCGGCACGAAGATCGTGCTGCCGCCCCAGGATTCCGGGATCAGGCCGTATTCCGCAAGCTCCTGGCGCACATGGTCGAGATTTGCGCCCGGCTTATCGATCTTGTTGATCGCGACGATGATCTCGACTCCCGCCGCCTTTGCATGGTTGATGGCTTCCACGGTCTGCGGCATTACGCCGTCGTCCGCCGCCACAACCAGGATGGCGATATCCGTAGCCTGCGCGCCGCGCATACGCATTGCGGTAAACGCCTCATGGCCGGGCGTATCGAGGAACGTGATCTTCTCGCCGTTGATCTCGACCATGTACGCGCCGATGTGCTGCGTGATGCCGCCTGCTTCCTTCGCGGTCACATTGGTGCTCCGGATCGCATCTAAGAGGGACGTCTTGCCGTGGTCAACGTGACCCATCACGCAGACTACGGGCGGACGCTTCACCATGAGCGCCTCATCCTCGTCCTCTTCACGAAGAAGCTCTTCGATCACGTCCACCTTCTCCTCCTTTTCACAGAGGATGTTGTAGCCGAGCGCGATCTCTTCCGCCTCTTCATAGGAGATCTCGGAGTTCACTGTATACATCTTGCCCTGAAGGAACAGCTTCTTGATAAGGTCCGCGGGCTTCTGCTTCATGGCTTCCGCGAGATCCTTTAACGTAAGCGATTCCGGGAGCACGATCATCTTGATCTGCTCTTCTTCCTTCTTGGGCGCATTTTTCTTGGTATTGCCCTTGGAGAGGTTCTTGAAGTTTTCCGCGCGCTTTCCGTTCTTGTCATTGACCTCGGGACGGTTGTTCTGCTGGCGGGTGTTGTTCTTCTTGCCGCGGACGTCCGCCTTCGAAAGCGCTACGCCGTCTCCCTGCATGCCGCCGGAGAATCTGCCGCCGGTCCCGCCGGGACGGCTTGTACGGTTCCCTGCAGCTCCCTGTCCGGGCGCGCCGGTACGGGGACGGAAATTTCCCTGCCCGTCGCGGGACGGATAACGGCTCTGTCCCTGGCCGCCCTGGCCCTGGAACTGACCCTCACGCCTGTTCGGATCGTAAGGCCTTCTCTGGCCCTGATACTGTCCCTCACGCCTGTTCGGGTCGTTCGGCCTCTGGCGATAGCCTGTGCCGGCACCGGCGCCGCCGGAATTCTGGTTCCTGCGGTCCACAAAGAACTTGTGGCCTTCGCCTCCCTGCGGATTCCGCGGGCGGTCGCCCTGCTGGCCTTCACGTGTGTACGGACGCCCGTCTCTTCTGTCATCAGGCCTCCGCTGTCCGTCACGGGGTTCACGCGGACGGTCTGTCCTCTGGTCGCGGTCGATCCTCGGACGGTCTTCGCGGCGCTCCGTCCTCGGGGGACGGTCCGTGCGCTCGCGCGGCCTTTCTGCTGCTGCAGAAGTCTCCTTCGGTGCTTCTTCGGGAGCCGCTGCGGCCTTCGGCGCTTCTTCTGCTTTCGGCGCTTCCTCTGCCGTCTGCGGAGCCGGAGCGACAGGTCTTTCTTCAATGACAGGAGCCTCTGCCGGGGCTTCCTGTACCGGAGGAACGGTCACGGGAGCCTCTGCTGCCGTGTCCTGAGGCACCGTCTCTGCGGGTGCGGGAATAACAGGCGCTACTTCTTCAGGCTTTTTCTCCTTATGAGGCGCGGGAACGGGCTTTCTCTGCTCTTCCACGCGGTATTCCTTATACTGTTCGGCCGTGGTCGGGACAGAGGGCTTTATTACCCTGCGTTCGTCCTGCATGGACGGACGTCTTCCGTCGTTTCCTGAAGGGCGCCGTTCGCTTCTGTCGCGGTCTCTGTTTCCGCTTCCCGAGCCCGGGGTACGCTGCCCCTGCCGGTCATTCTGCTTCTTGCCGAATCCGGAATTCTCCGGACGGAGCAGCAGGATGGGCTTTTTCTTCTTGGGCGCAGGCTGGCCTTCCTGTCCTTCCGGGCGCTTTACGGGAGCACTTCCGGTTTTCTCTCCGGGTTCGCGGGAAGCCGGAGCTTTTTTTGCCGAAAACTTTTTCCGCACTTTTTCCTGAACGTCTTCATCCAGTACAGAGATCGGCTTCAGGTCTTCCCCTAAATACGAAACGATCTCCGCGGGCTCAACGTTCAGTTCTTTTGCAAGTTCGTGTAATCTGATCTTCGCCATACTTATTCTTTCTCCGTCTTTCCTTTCCGAATGCCGGGGAGTATCGCCCGGGCAAGCCCTTCATCCAGGACCGCCATGCCCGACCTGAGCTCCTCGCCCATCGCATGTCCGAGTGTTTCTTTTGTTCCGTATATCATGAGCGGCACATTATAGTACGCGCACGCGTCACGGTACTGTTTTTTGGTGCGGTCCGAGGCGTCCTCGGCAACAATGACGAGCTTTGCAGTCCCGTCCTTGACCGCCCTGTCCGTCTGGAAGCCTCCGCTTTTGGCCTTTCCGGCCTTTTTCGCGAGCCCCAGGAGCGATAAAACTTTATCCATACAGGTGATCGAATTCTTCCCTCAGTTTTCTGTACGTCTCCTCCGGAAGATTTTTCCGGAAGGACTTTGAAAGGAGCTTTTTCCTGAACAGCTTATCCACACAGGATGCGTTCCTGCAGACGTAGGCTCCGCGGCCGCCGGACTTCATGGTAAGATCGAACCGGTACCCGTTTTCGTCCCGCATGATCCTTATAAGCTCACTCTTGTCCTTTACTGCACCGCAGGATAAGCACATCCTTTCAGGCTTATGCTTCCCCGTCTCCGTCATAAGGCTCGTCCTCATCGTAGCCGTAGTCGTCCTCATAGTCTTCTTCGTATTCGTCGATCTCGTCGAACAGGCCTTCGTCGCGGGCCTGCGTCTCAGACTTGATGTCGATCTTGTAGCCTGTAAGCTTCGCGGCAAGGCGGGCGTTCTGGCCCTTCATGCCGATCGCGAGCGAAAGCTGGTTGTCCGGCACCACTACGAGCGCCGTCCGGTCGTCTTCATCGGCGGCAACGGCCACGACCTTGGCGGGACTCAGCGCATTTTCGACCAGGATGGCCGGGTTGTCGTCCCAGTGGATGATGTCAATCTTCTCACCGTGCAGCTCCTGTACGATGGGGTTGATGCGGCTTCCGTTCACGCCGATGCAGGCGCCGATCGGATCCACGCCCGGATCGTTCGAGCTGACCGCCATCTTGGTCCGGGAGCCTGCCTCGCGGCTGATCGCGCGGATCTCCACAATGCCGTCCCGAAGCTCGGGAACGTCCAGTTCAAAGAGTCGCCTAACCATGTTCGCCTTGGTCCTCGAGATCTGTACGCGCGGACCCTTGCCGTTCCCGTCACGCATGCCTACCACGTAGACCTTAACGTGCTGCGTCGGAACAAAGGTCTCCCCGGGGATGATGTCTTCCTTGGTCAGGATGGCGTCCGCCTTGCCGAGGTTCACGCTCACGATGCCGTTCATCACGCGCTGTACGACGCCGGTCATGATGTCATGTGCACGGCTGTTGAAGTAATCGCTGATGTTCTGCCGGTCTTCTTCGCGGATCTTCTGGAGGATGATGCTCTTCGCGTTCTGCGCCGCAATACGGCCGAACTTCTTGGATTCCAGGCGGATCCCGAGGACGTCGCCCGGCTGTACGGAAGGATCCTGAAGGAGTGCCTCCGTAAGGGAGATCTCATGCGCCTTGTCGGTCACGGTCTCCACCACCGTCTTGTTCTGGAAGACGCTGAATTCGCACGTCTCCTTGTCAATGTTCACGGTGATATTGTCGGAAACGCCGAAATCATTCTCGCAGGCCTTTAAAAGAGCCGTCTCGATCGCTTCAAAAAGGACGTTCCTGTTGATTCCTTTTTCCTTTTCAAGCAGATTCATGGCTTCCATCAGTTCGTTGTTCATTTTTCTCCCTCCCAGAGATCCGTATCCCTCAATCATGCGTCCCAGTCCACGTATTCGCGGATCAGGGCGATATTTTTCTTTGTGATCACGTACGTTTTGCCGTCTTCCGTGACTGTGATCTCCGTATCATTGTATGCGTCCAGCGTGCCGGTGAGCATCTTTATACCGTTTTCTTCCCGGAACAGCCTGACTTCGATCAGCTTTCCGAGGTTCCGGACGTAGTCCTTCTCCTTCTTTAAAGGTCTCCCGAGCCCGGGGCTCGAGACTTCGAGGATGTAACTTCCGTCGATGAAGTCGTTTTCATCGAGAAGCGCTGACAGGTGACGGCTCACGAGCTCGCAGTCGTCCAGGGTGAAGCCGCCTTCCTTGTCGATATAGAGCCTTAAGTAGAAATTGCCCGCTTCCTTCACATACTCCGTGTCGACCAGGGTATATTCATGTTCACTGAGGAACGGCAGGATCAGCTCTTCCGTCTTTCGTTCATAGCTTTCGTGTTTTGTCATATCTTCTCCGCGCGGAGCAGCCGGACTGCCCTTCACTTACGCAATGAAAAGGAGCGGACCTTCTGCCCACTCCTTGAAACAACAATCACAACATAAAATTTATAGCACAGATCTTTAGCAAAATCAAGTGTTTTTTTACATTATCAGTACTTTTCCGCAATATTTCCCGTTCCCTTGTAAATGCTGTTTTCGGGAACCACGCCGCGGACGGACGAAAGCGGGTACACGTTCGAATTCCGGCCGATCACGGTGCCCGGATTCAGGACGCTGCCGCAGCCCACTTCCACAAAATCTCCGACCATCGCACCGAACTTCTTGAGGCCGGTCTCGATGTTTTCGGTGCCGTTGTGGACGACCACCAGCTTTTTGTCGCTCTTCACGTTCGAGGTGATGGAGCCGGCGCCCATGTGGGACTTGTAGCCGAGGATCGAATCGCCTACGTAGTTGTAGTGCGGGACCTGGACGTTGTCAAACAGGATCACGTTCTTGAGCTCCGTCGAGTTTCCCACAACACAGTTTTCACCCACAAGCGCGGAGCCGCGGATAAATGCGCAGTGGCGGACTTCCGTACCGTGGCCTATGATGCACGGGCCGGCAATGTATGCGCTCGGGAACACGTTCGCGTCCTTCGCGATCCAGACGTCCTCCTTCGGGTGGTCGAATTCATCGGCGGGAAGGGTCTCACCGATCGCAAGGATCAGGCTCTTGATGCCGGAAAGCGCTTCCCAGGGATATTCACAGGACCCAAGGAGCTCTGCCGCCGCTTTATATGTATGTGTCAGGTCGTAAAGATCAGCCGTCTTATACATGGATTTCCTCCTTATCTCACTCGGACCAGGTGTCCGGACGCGCGCATGGAATCGATGATCGCGTCCACATGCTTCTCGCAGATCTCCGTCGTGCCGGCTTCCGACATGACGCGGAGCACGGGCTCGGTCCCGGATGCACGAAGAAGTACGCGGCCTTCGTCACCGAGGATCGCTTCCGCAGTCTTCACCGCTTCCTTGACGGCGGGATCCTCAAGCGTCGCGGTCTTGTCGTCCACCTCCACGTTCTTTAATACCTGCGGGTACATCGTAATGCCCTGTCTGAGCGCAGACAGCGGCAGGCTGGTCGCTACCATGATGCTGGTCAGCATGACTGCTGTGACAAGGCCGTCTCCGGTGTGCTCGTACTTCCGGAAAATGATGTGGCCGGACTGTTCGCCGCCGATCATGTGGTCGAATTCCTTCATGTTTTCATAGACGTAGCGGTCGCCAACCTTCGTCTTTTCATAGCCGATCCCGAGCGCGTCCAGCGCCTTGTAAAGGCCGAAGTTCGACATGACCGTGGTCACCACGGTGTTCGAAGGAAGCAGCCCGTTCTTCTTCATGTATTTTGCGGCGATGTACATGATGATGTCGCCGTTGATCTCTTCACCGTTTTCATCCACCGCAAGGCATCTGTCCGCGTCTCCGTCAAAGGCGAAGCCCGCGTCCAGCCGGTTTTCCTTTACAAACGCCCGGAGGCCGTCAATATGAGTGGAGCCGCAGTTCAGGTTCACGTTAAGGCCGTCCGGCGTGTCGTTGATGGCGTATGTCTTCGCGCCCAGCGCGTCAAAGACCGCCTTCGCGATCATCCAGGCGGAGCCGTTCGCGCAGTCCAGGCCGATCTTGAAGTTTTCAAACGAACGCGACGGAATGCCCGTAAGGTATCCGATGTAGCGGTTCCTGCCGGAGTAGAAGTCGATGGTCTTGCCGATGTCCGAGCCGCTCATGAACTCGATCTCGGGAAGCTTTCCGTCGAGGTAATCCTCGAGCTCGTCCTGGAGATCGTCGTCCATCTTTTCACCTTCCGCGTTCATCAGCTTGATGCCGTTGTCCGTGTAGGGGTTGTGGCTTGCGGAGATCATGATCCCGCAGTCAAACTGCTCCGTCCGCGTGATGTAGCTTACGCAGGGAGTGGTGGTCACATGCAGCAGGTATGCGTCCGCGCCGGACGACGTGAGGCCTGCTGCCAAAGCGTTTTCATACATGTATGAGGAACGGCGGGTGTCCTTGCCGATGACGACCTTGGGGACACCGCTTTCAGCACGGTGCTTTCTGTAGTACCAGCCTAAGAAACGGCCGATCTTAAACGCATGCTCCGCTGTGAGATCGATGCCTGCCTTGCCCCTGAAGCCGTCTGTACCAAAATATCTGCCCATGTTTCTCTCTTTCCTCCTCTTTGCGTATATGACTTTGATCATTAAAAATTTATAAAATTACAAACGTGAATTATACAATATCCGAAAAATCATGTCAATAATCTCACTGCACAGATTCCCAAAAAAGGATAACTGTGATATGATCATACAAAGCGCAGATGCATATCTGCTATGGAGGATATCATGATCAGAAGACCTGAAGAACAGCCTGTTGAACTCAAATGCATCCGGAACGGGAACGGCGAAACGGAAATGAAAAAGCTGCTTGAGGACGTTGACGAGCTATACGGCAAAGGGCGGATGTTCAACCTGATGACGCTTGCGCCCGGCAGGAGCATCGGCACCCATACGCACGAAGGAGACAACGAGATCTTCTATTTCCTCTCCGGGACCGGGACGTATGACGACAACGGTACGGAGGTTGCGGTAAGCACCGGCGACGTAGCTGTCTGCAATGACGGCGAACAGCACGGCCTCGTCAATTCCGGAACGGAGCCGCTTGTTTTTATCGCGCTTATTCTTTATTCATAAGGAGAACCCTGCCCTATGGCATTTGACGGCATCATGGTGAGGGCGCTCTCTGCGGAGCTTTCCGTGCGTCTTCGCGATGCGCGGGTCACAAGGATCCAGCAGACGGAAGCTTCGGAGCTTCTCATGACGTTTCGGACATTGTCCGGCACGGAACGGCTCCTCCTTTCCGCGAACGCTTCTCTCCCGCTTGTATATCTGACCGGAGATACAAAACCGGCGCCTGACAGGGCGCCGGCGTTTTCCATGCTGCTCAGAAAGCATTTAACAGGCGCGCGGTTTTCCGGCGTAACGCAGCCCGGGACCGAGCGCATCTTAAGGATCTCCTTTGAACACCCGGACGAGTACGGGGACCTGTGCACGCACTACCTCATCGTGGAGCTCATGGGCAAGCACAGCAACATCATTTTCACGGATGATACGCTGAGAATTCTGGACTCGATCCGCCGGGTGCCCGGCACCATGAGCTCTGTCCGGACGGTGCTTCCCGGTGACCGGTACGTGATCCCGGAGGTCCAGGAAAAGAAGGAGCCGCTCGATGAAACGCGGGAAGGGTTCCTCCGGGACCTTCTTCCCACAGACCGGCTCACGGAGGCCGTATCAAACCGGTATACGGGCTTTTCAAAAAGCGCCGCATCCGAAATGCTGTTCGGCACCAGCCTTTCCGAAGACCGGTACGTTTCCTCGCTTACGCCTGACGAAAAAGAACGGTTCGCGGACGTTTTCACGGCGTACCTCTGCGCACTCAGAGAAGACAGGTACGCCCCTTCACTTGCGCTGAATGCGCACGGCGAACCTCAGGCTTTTTCCGCGATGCCGCTTCCGAGCTTTGAGGCATCGCCGGAGTACACGGTCCTCTCCTTTACATCCGTTTCTGAGCTTCTCGAACGGTACTACCGTGACAAGAACCTCATGACCGGCATGAAAAAACGCTCCCAGGAGCTCAGGAAAACCGTGGAAACACTTCTCGAGCGTGCCTTAAGGAAGCAGGACCTGCAGACGCGTCAGCTTCAGGATACGGAAAAGAGGGAGCGCGTGAGGCACCTTGGCGAGCTTCTTCAGGCGTATTCCTACGAGCTTCCGGTGGGATATGAAAAAGTCTCCGTCACAGACTGGGAGACCGGGGAGACCGTGGAGATCCCGACGGATCCGGACCTTTCCATAAGGGACAACGCAAACCGCTATTTTGACCGGTACGGGAAGCTGAAGCGGACGAACCAGGCGCTCACGGAGCAGCTTATTGCGACACAGGAGGAGGTCTCCGAATACCGGTCCTTACTGAATTCGCTTTCGATCGCGGAAAACGAGGACGACCTTTCTGAGATCCGCCGTGAGATGCAGGAGCAGGGAATTCTGAAGGCACAGGCTGAGAAAAAAGGAAAGAAGACCGCAAACGCCCGCTCAGTACCATACCATTACCGTTCTTCGGACGGCTTTGACATCTATGTCGGCAAAAACAATTTCCAGAACGACGAGCTGAGCTTTAAGCTTGCGGAGCCGAAGTACGTCTGGATGCACGCGAAGAACGCGCCGGGGTCGCATGTGATCATCCGTGCGGGGAACCGGGAGGTCCCGGACCGGACGTATGAGGAGGCGGCGGCACTTGCAGCCTATTACTCTTCCCTGCGGGACAGCGACAAAGCCGAAGTGGATTACACGTTCAAAAAGGAACTCCGGCGCACGCCGGGCGGAAAGCCGGGCTTTGTGATCTATCATACGAATTATTCGATGGTGGCCGTTCCGGATATCCGCGGCATAGAAAGAATTCTTTAGTTTACAGAAAAGTTCCTTTGTGCTATTCTTTGTAAAGAAACAGGTGCAGCCGTAACTTTCAAAGGAGGTATTCATGCATACAGAAAAACGACTCTGGCTGATTGCGTGTGCCATATTTGTAGCGGCTGCCGCATTTACGATCTTTGCCGGCTTCTCCATCGCCGGGATGACCAGCCGCGGCAGCGTCACTCCTTCCGACCGGGAGGATCAGGAGGAAGATCCGTTCGAGACCGGGGACGCGGAGGAACAGGTTCCAGTAGAGACGCTTACGCCTGAAGGTGAGTCCGAGGAGGAGCCGCAAAGCACGGAGCCCGAAACACTGCCCGATCCTGTCGCGGGGAACATCCACCTGCTTACGACAGACGACCTTGAGAAGATCGGGGAGCTCTACTCCGGGGATCCTGAAAGCTTCCACTCCGGCGGGGAAAAGGACGAGAGCAACCGGTCCGTCTATCTCACAGCGCTTTCCGAGGACTTCTCTTCGCGCTTTAAAAACGTGCAGATCTTCAACGGGGATACTGAAAAGACCGTCTCCTTCATCTTCATCCTGACTGCGGAGAACGGCAGGAATACGGAATTTGTCCTGAACCACCTGCTCTCACACGGCGTCAAAGCGACGTTCTTCATGGATTACTACTACGCCGCACACAGCCAGGGTCTCATCAGGAGAATGCTTGACGAAGGCCACGAACTCGGGAGCCTCGGCTACAGTTTACCGGAGGGCGGCATCGCGAGTAAACCGCTTTCCGAGCAGCAGGAGGACGCCATGCAGATGCAGCAGGCGTTCAAGGACCTCTTTGAATACGACGCTTCCAGATACTATTTCGGCTACGAGGCGTATTCGGACCAGTCGCTGGCGCTCATGACTCAGATGGGCTACAAGGTCAACTTCTTCACCGCAAACTACGCGGATTACAATGCTTCGCAGGAGATCGACACCGCAGCTTTCCTGGAAGAAATGAAAGCCGAGCTCTGCCCCGGTGCGGTCTACTGCCTCCACACAGTCAACAACGCGACGGTGGACATGCTGCCGCAGCTCCTGGACTACATTACAGAGAACGGCTACACGGTCACGCTCCTGAAATAACCTTACATGGAAAAACGCCCGGCTCGGCCGGGCGTTTTCCTATGTCACGCAATCGAACTTTTGTTTGCTTTTTAGGGTAAGGTGTGGTATAGTAGAGCCAGAAAACACGAGGAGGGCCGACCCATGCCGAACGGAAAGATCACTGATAAACAGCGCGAGATCCTGAAATATATGGAAAGCGAGACCATGCTGAAAGGCTACCCGCCGTCCGTAAGAGAGATCTGCCAGGCAGTGCACCTGAAGTCCACGTCATCCGTACATGCGCACCTGAATTCACTTGAGAAAAACGGCTACATCCGCCGTGATCCCACTCATCCACGCGCGATCGAGATCCTGGACGACTCCTTCCAGATGGTCCGGACAGAGACTGTGCCGGTACCCGTAGTAGGCCGCGTAGCGGCCGGTGAACCCATCCTGGCTGAAGAAAACATTGAAAGCTATTTCCCGATCCCCGCAGAATACCTGCCGAAAACAGATGCCGACATGTTCTGCCTGGAAGTCCGGGGAGACTCCATGATAGACGCAGGTATCCTGGACCACGACCTCCTCATTGTGGAGGCCCGGCCGGATGCAAAGAACGGAGACGTGGTGGTCGCCATGGTAGGTGACTCCGCCACAGTAAAGACCTTCTACAAGGAAAAGGGCCATTACAGGCTGCAGCCGCACAATTCCGCAATGGAACCCATCATTACTGATGAAGTCGAGATCCTCGGAAAAGTACGCTCACTCTTCCGCCCTTCGGTGTTCTGATCTCCTCGTCCGGGATCTCCAGCTCGTAGGTCTCATAGGCGTTGATGACCACCGTGTCCCCGTAGCTGCTCACCTTTTTGTAGCCGTCGCTGTAGTCCTTGTGGACGTGGCCGTGCAGGAAATACTTCGGATGGTACTCGTCCATCAGTTCTATAAACGCCTGAAAGCCCCGGTGCGGAAGGTCGCTTCCGTCATGCAGTCCTCTTGCAGGCGCGTGCGCGATCAGAATATCAAATCCTTTTGTCCTTTTCAGGCGGAACCGGAGCTTCCGGATCCGCCTTTCCATTTCCTTCTCCGTACACTGGAACTTCGCGTCGTCCTTGTAGCGCATACAGCCGCCCAGGCCTAAGATCCTGAGCCCGCGGAAATTATAGATCCTGTCGTCGATGCACTCGCATCCCTCCGGCGGGATCTTTTCATATTTCTCGTCATGGTTCCCGTGCACATAAAGGACCTCCGCCCGGGACATCGTCGCAAGGAACTGCATGTAGTGCGGGTTCAGGTCCCCGCAGGACAGGATGAGGTCGTATTTGTACAGCATTCCGGGTTCATAGAAATCCCAGATCTTCCGGGACTCTTTGTCGGAAACGACTAAGATCTTCATTCACTGCTCCCATCCGGCCCCTGGTCCGGGCTTCCCTGAAGAAGGACATAGTCCTTTCCCTCCTCCGTAAGCGACTCAAAATCAGGCACTTCTCCGACGATGTTCCCTAAAAGCCAGTCCATCTTCGCGATGTCCTGCGGCGCAAGCTCGTCGCCTTCGTCCGCCTGCACCACCCGGTCCTTTGCCCGGATCACTCCCTGGAACGGGCGCATCGTCCCGTCACGGAGCGCGTTTTTAATGAATTCCACAAGGCGCACCGTCTCTTTGGGCACCTTCTGGGACAGAAAGACGTCTATCGCATCCGAATCCATGCCCCACCAGTAGTTGAGCGCACGGTTCCCGACGTTCTTTTCCACGTCCTCAAAGCTGCCGTCCCGGATGCTCTCAATAAGCTTCTGATACAGCACGCCCCAGTCCCACACAGTCATCGCAAGACTGTCATGCGTACCGTCGTCATTTAAGGACAGTAGGCCGAATTCGCGGTTCGGATCGTTCAGGTTGATCAGGTCGCGGGCGGAGATCAGCTTGATGCCCCGCTCCTTGAAATAAGCCACGGGGTCACCGCCCTTCACGCCGAACCACTGGACGTGCACCTTGGCGTCCGGGCGCACCATGCGGACGCCCAGCGCGAACGCATTCAGGTTCGCGACGCCTGCGGCCGTCGGATAATCGGAAACGTAGCCGATATCGTTGCCTTTGACCATTGCGCCGGCCAAAGCCCCTATCACGAATTTTGCTTCATAGCTTCTTGCGTAATAGGTCCGTACCAGCTTGTGCGGAGAATTGAGCGCACAGACCAGGAACCTGGCAGCCGGATACTGGGCTGCGGCCCGAAGGCTGCCCCGCAGGAACCGGGGAGACGTCGCGAACACAACGTCCGAGCCTCTTTCAGCGGCGTCCTTCAGCACGCGGTCGATGTCCAGGACCGGGTCCACGTTATAATAGACGATCGTCTCGATGTCGCTCCCAAACGTTTCCTCAAGATGGGCCCGTCCAAGGTCGTGCCCGTACACCCAGGAGGACGTCTCAGGCGCCTTCGCGTAAATGAACGCCACCCTGAGCTTCCGGCTTCCGGTGCCGGAGAACAGGCGCCCGAACATGCTCTTCTTCGTGTCGTCGTCCATGAGGAGCTCGACAGAATCGCGCATGTTGGCCATTTCCATCTCTACGCGGATCTTCTCAAGGTTTGCCTTGATCTCCGCCGGGACCGCCTTTGTGCTCTCCTCGTAATCGTAATACTGGAGATAGATGAGAAGCGCATCCCCCACGGAAAGGTTCGTGAGCTTTTTCCCGCCCAGGGCTTCGTAGACCTGCTCGAAGCGTACAAAAAGCGAACGGAGACTCTGCGCCTTCTCTTCGGAAAGCGTTTCCGTCCTGTCGATATTAAGGTGCTCCCGGAGCGTGTCATAGCTCCCGGGGTTCGTAAAGAACAGGTAGTTCTCCGGATACTGCTTGTAAAAATCCAGATACTCGTAATATGCGCGGTTGGCCCTTGTTTCTGAGCGCGCCGGGATCATCCGGATGACGGTCCCGGGGATGCTCGCGGCCCCATAATACTTGAGGACGCTCACGCGCTTGTTCCCTTCCATGACGTAGTACCGGTTCATGTATTCATAGACCTTGATGGGGTCGTTCACCCCTTTGGTCAGATGGTATTCACAGACTCTCTGCCACTTTCCGGCGAACTCGGAGCTCGATGAAAGCAGCGGCATGAAGTTCGGGGCAAAGGCGGTACGCCTGCCCGCGGAATACGTTCCCACGATCAGATCCGCAGGGATCTCCTTCTGTCCTAAGCTGAGCTCGGAGACGATGGTCACATGGCTTATAAGCTCCTGAAGCACCGGAAGGTAGGGATACTGTCCTTTTCCGAGCGCCTCCCGGTAAGAACGTTCTCCTGCCTTTTTGGCCTCAATATATTCATCCATTTCCATAGTACTGATTCCTTCTGTTTCACATTGATGCTGTTTATTCGACTGATTTCAGCGATTCCACCATGGGGATCTTCTTCAGCTTGATATTTACAAAGAAACTGACGATGACCGAAAAGACGATCGTCAGGAGAAAACTGTATACATAAGTCATCGGTTTGATCTCATTGCCGAACGAGACCGTTTTCAGCGACACCATATTCATGATGAGATGATGCAGGCCGATGCCCAGGCCCAGACCGAACAGCGCGCCTAAAACCGTGATCGCAATGGTCTCCCGGTACACGTAGGCGTTGACCTCGCCGTCATAGAACCCGAGGACCTTGATGGTCGCGATCTCCCGGAGCCTCTCCGAAATGTTCACATTTGAAAGATTGTAGAGCACTACAAAGCAGAGAAGCGCCGATGAAATGATCAGCACCACAGTGATCAGCCCAAGTGCGCCGATCATGGAGCTGATGGTCTCTACGTTCTTCGAAATGAAGCTCACTGCCGCAACGCTGTCCTCTTCCATGAGAAGCCGCCCGAGCGCGTCCTCGTCCGTCATGGGGCCCGCGTTCTTCGCGAACACCGTATTAAAAACAGGCGTTCTTCCGAAAACAGACTCATAATAGTCCATTGTCATATAGACAGGATAGCCTGTATAGTTTTCAAAGAAGCCCGCAAGAGTCACCTCGTGCCGGACACCGTCCGAGGTCTCGATATAAAAGCTGTCTCCCGGAGAAACGGACAGCTCGTCCGCACCGCGTTTTGAAAGATACACGCCTTCCCGGCCGAACTCCAGCGTCTTTCCGGAAGACGGATCCCTCAGGTTCACGAAACGGCCGAGGCTGCTGCTTTTTAAGGGTACAGTGAGCGTGATCTCGAGGTCCTCCCGCCCTTCGTTCTTCTTTGCCCCGATCCCCGCAAGGGCGGAGTCCGTATAGATAAAGGCGGTATCGGAAAAGTCCTGAAGCCCTTCAAGATACGTCCTGATCCTCTCCCGCTCATCGTCCTCCGTACCTGCGCGGATCGTAACGGTGGTATCGTAATTCAGGATCTCTTCAAACTGCTTTACGACCACGGCGCTCACGGAATCCTTGATCCCGAAGCCGGTCACGAGCAGCGCCGTACAGCCGGCAACGCCGGCCAGCGTCATGAAGAAACGCTTTTTATAGCGGAATATGTTTCTCGCGGTCACCTTACCCGTAAACGAAAGCCGTTTCCAGAAGAAGCCGATATGCTCGAGCAGCACAGTTTTCCCAAGCTTGGGCGCCTTCGGGCGCATGAGGCTTGCGGGATCCGAGCGGAGTTCATTCAGGCAGGCCATTACGGCAGCCAGGACGACCGCGATCGTCATGGTCAGGATGGACGCGGCTATGAGGAGCATATTGTCAGCCTGCTGCATGGCAGGCATCTGATACGGGATGCTCCATGCCGTGAAGATCACTGCCGGGAAAATACGGATGCCTAAGATACTCCCTATGACGCCGCCGGAGACTGCCGCGAAAAACGCGTACAGAATATAGCGCATCGCAATGGGGAACGATGGATACCCGAGCGCCTTGTAGGTCCCGATCAGAGTCCGCTGCTCATCCACCATGCGGGTCATGGTCGTAAAGCACACAAGGCCCGCCACAAAGAAGAAAAAGAGGGGGAACAGGACCGCGATCTTTGTCATCTGGTCCGCCGCGCTCTTGTATTCCATGTAGGACTGCTGGTAATTTCTGTCCAGCACGTACCACTGCCATTCGGAAGCGCCTTTAAGATTCTCCCGGAGCTGCTCCTCATAGACCTCGTTGATCTTGTCGGCCAGGATCTTGCCGGTCTCCAGCCGGATCGTCTCATCCGCACTGTCCCTGTACCAGGTGGCAAGCGCTTCCTCATATGCCTCAGGATACACCTCGTCTACCGTCTTCTCCAGATTTTCGGAAACGGCTTCCTCAAGAATTTCCGAGTATTTTTCATCGACGGTTTTTTCGAGATTCTCGGAAAGCACGTCCCCGATCACCGCCTGGTACTGTTCCTCAACGATCTCGTCAAAGCTCTTCATCGCTTCTTCGAGTGCCGCCGGGTACTGTTCGTTCACTGTCTTTTCGAGGTTCTCGGAGAGAGCCGTCTCAAGGGCCGCAGGGTATGCCTGATCCACTGCGGCTTCCAGGTTTTCGGAAAGCGCCGCATTAAGCGCTTCATTATACGCCGAAGCATACGCGGCCTGATATTCATCGCCGGCCCTGGCCTGCTCCAGAGCGGCGGGATACTGTTCATTCACATACTGCTCGAGGTACTGGTCCTCGGCAGCCTGGTAAGCCGCGGGATACTGTTCGTTTACATACTGGTCGAGGTACTGGTCCTCGGCAGCCTGATAAGCCGCGGGATAGGCTTCGTTCACGTACTGGTCGAGATACTGATCAAGGGCTGCCTGATAGGCTGCGTCATACAGGAGCTCGACGCCGATCCGGATCGCCTCCTCCTTCATGGACTCGGGAAGATATTTCAGGATGACCTGCTGCTCCACCTCCGCAGTGACCTGTGCGGTGAGCTCCGCACGTACCTGTTCAGCGATAGCCGCTTTGACCTGTTCTGTCACGGCAGTGCGGACCTCTTCTGCAAGTGCCTCTTTCACAGCCCGGGTCACCTGATTGCGGACCTCGGCTGCAAGCGCCGTCTTTACTCCTTCTTCCACGCGGGAGTGCACTTCCTCTGCGAAGGCTTCCTCAAACTGCGGGTCAAACTCCTCTTTTACCGCCTGAGCGATCGCGTCGCGCGCGCCTTCGGTAACTGCAGTACGCACCTCATTTGCGATCGCTTCGCGGACAGCCTCCGTAACGCGGCTTCGCACCGTACTTTCAAGTTCTGCCCGGACTGCTTCAGCAATCTTTTCACGGGTCGCTTCCTCGATCCCGGCCTGTACCTCTTCGGAAAGCCGTTCCCGGACTTCATCCTCGATCCCGGCAAGGACAGCGTTTTCCACTTCATCCCGGACCGCAGTTTCGATCTCCTCCTCCGCGGCTTTTTCGACCTCTTCCGCGACTGCGGCAGTGACCTCCTCCGTCACTTCCTGCTCTACGGCCTCATAGATCTCTTTTCTAAGCTCCTCCGTCCGGGCCGCGATCCTGGTTTCTCCAAGCGTTTCAAGGCGGTCTCCCAGCATTCCCGTAAGCCCGAAATACGCGTCGCCAAACGAATCCAGCGCTTCCGCACCTTCCGCCGTCACATACACGTTCGTATAGTAATCCGTGAGAAATGCCGTATCCGGCACATAGGCAAGCGCAGATACGCTGCCGTTGCCCACAGAGCTTGAGCCCAAGTCAAAGGAGATGGAGTACGGCGTATAGACGATGCCGACCACAGTGACCTCAGTGGATGCCAGCACCTCTGAAAGCTCATAATCCGCGCCGGACCGGAGAATGAGCCGGTCACCCACGGAGAACCGCGCGGAATTGACGAGCGGCGCGCGGACGGCGCACTCGGAGGCATTTTCGGGAAGCCGTCCCTCCGCGATCCGGAAACGGTTGATATAGTCTTCGTTATCAGGGGAAGTGTCGATTGGAAAGGAGCTTACAGACACGACGTATTCCGCATCACCGCCCTCTCGTTTCGCAAGAACGTCTACGGTTCGGGAGGCATAAACGCCCCTTACGCCGGGTGTTTTGCGGATAAAGGCGGCATCGTCGTCGTTAAAGCCGATACTCGAGACGAGGCGCAGATCCTGAAGGCGGTATCCGTCAAAGTACAGCTCCGCCGTATGACGCATATTGCCGGGAGATGCGGATACGCCCGCATAGAAGGCGACTCCAAGAAGGACGATCGCGAAGACCGCCATAAAGCGGCCGAAGGAATTCCTGATCTCCCGGATCAGGTCCTTAAACATCGTACGCTTCATTACCACTCAATACTTTCGACCGGGACCGGGTGTTCATTCACCGTGATCCCGGAGACCTTTCCGCTTTTTATGTGGATCACCTTGTCGCCCATCGGCGTGATCGCGAGGTTATGCGTGATCACGATGACGGTCATTTTCTTTTCCCTGCAGGTGTCCTGAAGAAGCTTCAGGATCTGCTTTCCGGTCTGGTAGTCCAGGGCGCCTGTGGGCTCGTCGCACAGGAGGAGCTTGGGATTCTTCGCAAGCGCACGCGCGATGGCGACGCGCTGCTGTTCGCCGCCGGAAAGCTGGGCGGGGAAATTGTCCTTTCGTTCCTGAAGCCCCACGGCGCGGATCGTTTCTTCTATATTCAGCGGGTCATCCGTGATCTCAGTGGCCAGCTCGACGTTCTCCGTTGCCGTCAGGTTCTGGACGAGGTTGTAAAACTGGAACACGAAGCCGATATCGTGGCGCCGGTATGCGATCAGCTCCTTTCTCGAGAAGGCGCTGACCTCTCTCCCGTCCACAAAGATCTGCCCTGATGTACAGGTGTCCATGCCGCCTAAGATGTTCAGCAGAGTGGATTTCCCGGCTCCGGACTGGCCGGCGATGATCACGAACTCACCCTCATCGACCGTAAAATCGACGCCGGCAAGAGCCTTTGTCTCAACCTCGCCCGTCCTGTAGACCTTTGTGACGTTTCTGAATTCGATAAAGCTCATGTCTCTCACTGGAGCCTCCGTCTCAGGGAGTGCACGCTGAACGTCCGGAGAAGCAGGAGAAACCCACGGTACCCCCGCCCGGGGATATGCGCGGGTTTCTGTTTCATCCTGAGAACCGTCCTTACGCACGCTCAGATCGTTTTTTTTTACGTGATTCTGCCCGTGAAGGCGGTATCCCTTCACCGCGAGCACATAAAAGACGTAGGCAGCAAGGACCGTGAGCAGCGGGACCACGATCCCGCTTACCGTATAGATCAGGCTGGATTCGTAGCCGACGATACTCACAAAAAGATCGGACAGGATCCCGAGCGTAAGCGCGATACATGCCCACAGTACAGTACGGTCGGCCTTAAGCGGCTCCGTGCTGTTAATGGCCGCCACAATTCCCGCGATCAGGATCGCAATGGACGACGCGGCTGAAAACACCATCACAAGCGTGAGGATCGGCATGCGTTCCTTCGGGACGATACCCATTGTCAATGATGCCGAAAAGAAATGCAGGTAGGTAAGTCCGAACAGAAAATGCACGATGCTGGCGATGATCGACAGCCCGCCCAGGATTTTCAGGAGGACACTGACCTTTTTCATACCTCAAGCTCTTCCTTTGTCACACGTTTTCCGTCTCTCCAGATCCTTTCAAGATCATAGAACAGACGGTCCTCTGTATTGAAAATGTGGATAACCACGTCGCCGTAGTCCATGAGGATCCATCTGCGTGTGGCATATCCTTCAATGCTCTTTTTTACATGGCCCGCTCTTCCGAGCACTTCATCGACGCTGTCTGCGAGCGCCGTTACCTGGCGTTCGTTGTCTCCGCTCGCAATGATAAAGTAGTCCGCGATGACGGTCACCCGGCTGATGTCCAGCACGGTAACGTCCCGCGCCTTCTTGTCTTCAAGCGCATTAACGGCAAGCTTAACGATCTCCTTCGTCTGATCCATTCTTTTCCTCCGGCACTTCCCGCTCCGCGAGAAGCCTCTGATAATACCTGTATGTACGAAGCGTCATGTGATCTATGTCCGCCGGGGCTCTCTTCTGAAGATACGTGACGGAGTCCGCGAGGATCTCATATACGCATCTGTCGATGTCCCTGAATGCCAGCATGCGGATCTGCCTGAGCCTGGGAGCACGGTCGCGCATAGGCTCGATATAGTCTGCCACAAAGATGATCTTTTCAAGCATCGTCATGGCAGGACGGCCCGTCGTGTGATAGCGGATGGCGTTCAGGATGCCGCTGTCCCGGATGCCGTATTCCTCTTCGGCCATCACGGCGCCCAGCTTTGCGTGAAGAAGTGCGGGATTCCGGCGCTCCACGTCCGTGACCTGAAGGCCCGCTTCTTCGCAGAGGCGCGCGCGGTCTTCGTCCGGCACCGCCTTCGCGCAGTCGTGCAGGATCCCGGCAATATACGCGCGGTCCATATTCTTTCCGTAGCTCATGGCGAGCATCACGGCGGTATCCGCGACGTTCACCGAATGCCTGTAGCGGAGCTCCGGCAGCGTCTTCTTCATCTTTTTCCTGAGCTTTTTGTAATCCTCGCGCATTCCTTTTCTTCCCCGGCAAAAGACCGTACAGCTTCAAATTATTTCGGAAGGACGATCTTCCGGTTTTCTTCCTTCTTAGCCTGTTTGTAGAGGACGATCTTCTTCCCGATCACCTGCACGACCTCTGCGTGCGTGCGGTCCGCGATCATGGCTGCGACCTCGCGCGGGTCATCGGCGCAGTTTTTGAGAATGCCGAGCTTTATAAGCTCGTTCTTTTCAATGGCCTCCTGCACAGCTTCGGTAATGGCCGGCGTGTAGCCGTCCTTGCCGACGTTCAGGCAGGGGTCGATATTCATTGCAAGGCCCTTTAAGTAGGCGCGCTGTTTACTGGTCATTTCAGACTCTCCGTTTATATGTTTTCTGCACCCTTCTTTCGAAACGCTTTGCATTTCTCATTCGGGGCTTTTATTTATAATAATCGAACTCGTGTCCGTACATCCGGACCGTATCTCCCTCCTGAATGCCCAGGTCCTCAAGCTCCTTGAGGATACCGGTCTGCTTCAGGAACTTCTGGAAGAACTCAAAGCCCTTCTCCGAATCCAGGTTGGTGTAGCCGAGCATCTTTTCAATACGCGGACCCTCCACCACATACACGTCCTTATCCTTTTCTACAGTATAAGGCAAGTCGGCGCCTGCGTCAAACTCATAGATAAATTCCGGCTCGTAAACCGTGACTTCGCGCGGAAGCTCCCTGAGCTTTTCCACAATAAACTGAAGAAGCTCCCGGATCCCTTCGCCGGTCACTGCCGAGATCGGAAACACCTTGACCGTGTCCGTCTCATATGCGCTCCGGATCCGTTCGACCGGGTCTTCTTCGCCCTCCTCCACATAGATCGCGTCGCACTTGTTCGCGACGATGATCTGCGGCTTCTCCGCAAGCACTTCGCTGTAGCGGTGCAGCTCTTTGTTGATAAGAGCGATGTCCCCGACCGGGTCGCGGCCCTCCGTACCCGCAGCGTCAACTACGTGCAGGAGGAGCTTGCATCGCTCCACATGCCGTAAAAACTCGATCCCGAGGCCCAGGCCGTCCGCCGCACCTTCTATGATTCCCTGGATATCGGCCATCACAAAGCCCTGGCCTTCCCCGAAGTCCACCACGCCGAGTACAGGGTTCAGTGTGGTAAAGTGATACGCCGCGACCTTTGGCCGTGCGTTCGAGACGCGGGAGATCAGGGTGGATTTTCCTACGCTCGGGAAGCCTACAAGGCCCACGTCCGCGATCACCTTAAGCTCCAGATTCACCATGAGCTCGCGGCCCGGTTTCCCCGGCTTCGCGTACCGGGGCACCTGCATGGTCGAAGTGGCATAGTGCATGTTGCCGATGCCCCCTTTTCCGCCGGGCAGGATCACCTGCCGCCGGTTATCCCCGGACATGTCCGCGATGATCTTGCCGGTCTCCGCGTCCCGGATCACGGTTCCCGCCGGCACCTTGACTACGAGGTCCTGGCCGTTCTTCCCGTGCTGGCGGCGCTTGCCGCCCTCCTGTCCGTCCTCGGCAATATATTTCCGGACGTGCCGGAAGTCTCCGAGCGTGTTCAGGCCGTCGTCAACTTCAAAGATGAGGTCGCCGCCCTTGCCGCCGTCGCCCCCGTCCGGGCCGCCGGCCGCAACATAAAGCTCGCGCCGGAACGACACGTGGCCGTCCCCGCCCTTCCCGGATTTGATAAAAACACGTGCGCGATCCGCAAACAAGGCTTCGTCCTCCTCTTTCATATAATCCTGACGGGCGCAGTATCGCAGCGGCCACTCAATGAGTCACGAGTACCTTCGTCGCACCAGTTGCTCCGTGAGCAGAAAAATCCTCACTGCGCAATCTGGTGCCTCCTCGGTACTCATTTATCAGTTACGCAGGCCGCTGCTCCCCGGCGCCCTGTATATCGCTGTATACAGGCGGTCAAGGGAGGCCATATGAGTCCACGCAGGGGGCTCGGCGGTCTCGGCCCTTAATGAGGCAAGCGCGCAGCGCGCAGGCGAATTTAGTGCCGTTAGGGACACCGCCGCTGTGCGAGAGCTGTACCCCGGAGTGGACCATATGGATCACGCAGACCGCCGTCCGTTCCGCACCGTCAGAAAGAAAACGGGCCTCATTTAATGAGGCCCGCAGCATCTTGATTACTCCGCTCTTTCGTAAACAGAACACTGCGTCCTGTCTCTGCCGAGCCGCTCGAAACGGACAACGCCGTCCTTCAGCGCAAACAGCGTGTCATCGCCGCCCTTACCCACGTTCGTGCCGGGGTGGATCTTGGTTCCGCGCTGTCTGTAAAGAATGTTGCCGGCCAGGACGAACTGTCCGTCAGCCCGCTTTGCGCCCAGGCGCTTTGATTCGGAATCTCTGCCGTTCTTGGTAGAACCGACGCCCTTTTTATGAGCAAATAACTGAAGATTGATCTTTAACATTAGGGTACCTCCTCGTATTCGATCTGAATATGATCACCGTAGGATTCCTCGATCCCCTGTAACCCCAGGAGCAGGGAATCCAGCAAAAGTCCGGAATCCGCAGAAACGTTTTTCAGTCGGAAGCTTAAAAAGCCTTCCTCTTCATTCACCGCACAGTGTTCGAATTCATCTCCGGTCAGCTTTTCGATCGAGTTGACCGTGTTCTCGGCAAGCGCGGATACCGCAGCGCAGACAATGTCCTCGCCCTCTTCGCGATAGCCCGCATGCCCGGATAACTGAACGCCCTGTATCTTTCCTTCCGGATTCCTGTAAACCGTTACAGACAGCATCTTAAGCGCGGATGGCTTCGATCTTCACAGCCGTGAATGCCTGCCTGTGGCCGTTCTTCTTATGGTAACCGCTTTTTCTCTTGTACTTGTAGACGATGACCTTCTTGCCGCGGCCGTTTTTGACGACTTCAGCAGCAACTTCAGCACCTTCAACAAAGGGCTTACCGATCTTCAGAGAACCGTCATTAACTGCAAGGACCTCTTTGAAAGAAACCTTTTCGCCTTCCTCAAGGCCAAGCTTTTCCACTTGAATGATATCGCCCTCTTCAACTCTGTACTGCTTTCCGCCGGTTGCAATAATAGCGTACATTATAGGGACCTCCTTTATCATTACTCGCCAGCTTCGGTGGCTTTACGCACTTATGACCCCACTGTGCGGCATACCCAAATACTATACATAACCCTGAAGGTTTTGTCAAGAAGTTTTTTGAGAAGAATATCCGGAATCAGAAACGCCTGCCGTACGCGTAAAGAGGCACGAGCTTTCTGTCGATCTCCCCGTACATTTCCGTCCGGTTGACCTCAAACGTCAATGGATCGTATTCCCTCCCGAGAGACTCATAAAAACATTCCATGATGAATTCCGGCTTCAGGTTCGACCGGGACCCGGTATCTACCTTGAAGAACAGACGGTTCCCGGGAAGTCTCCTCCATTCTCTGATCTGCACCTTGAGATCCACGTCCTGGGTACCGGTCTTGGTATTCTTTGTTACCGGGATGGTCTCCCGTGAAAGATAGTCCTCGAGCGCTTTAAAAAAGCCTTCAGGATCCTCCGGCTCATACCCTTCCCTGAAGGACAATTCATAATCCGCGCCGGCAAGAATGCTCATCGCGTTCTTCGCCTGGTCCGGCAGAAGCACGGCGTCGATGACCTGAAGCTCCGGTACGGACACCTCGTTCATCCGCTTTACGAGCTCTTCCGAAGAACCCGGCAGGGACTCGAATTCGATATCGGCGTATTCGCCGTCACTCGTAAGTCCCAGGCCCAAAGGCGCCGCAAAGCTCATTTCCTGATGCGGGGAAAAGCCCTTGGTATAGGTGAGGTCCAGTGCTGCCCGCCGGTTCAGTTTCTGAAAGTACCGCATGACGTCCAGGTGTCCGATGAATCTGAGGGAGCCCTGCTTGGAAAATTTAATTCTGACCTTCAAAACAGACACCTCCTCCAAAGCATCTCGCGCCGCAGCCCGAGCACTGCTCGCGGCAGTTCGGCGTGACCTTTCCTTCCTTAGCCCTCTGCCACTCGCGTGCAAGGAACTCCTTTGTCACACCGATGTCAATGAAATCCCACGGGAACAACTCGTCAATCGGCCGTTCCCTGAAATTATAGAACTCAAACGACAGTCCAAGGTCATTAAGCACCTCGAGCCAGACGTCGTATTTCAGATATTCTCCCCAGGCGTCGTAGATGCAGCCGCGCCTGTACGCTTCTTCGATCGCACGTCCGACCCTGCGGTCACCCCGCGCGAACAGGCCTTCAAGCTCCGTCTGGTTCTCCGCATGGTAGTGGTAGACCAGCGACTTCCGGTTCAGCTGCTCGCGGAAGGTCTCCTTCACGAGCATGGCTTTTTCAGTGAATTCCTCCTCGCGGCACATCGGCGCCCACTGAAACGGGGTAAACGGCTTGGTCACAAAGAAGGACGTGGAGGACTGGATGGACACCTTGCCCTGACGCTGCTCCTTCGGCACAGTTTCGTAGTAGACACGCGCGATCTTGTCCGCGAGCACCGGGATGGCTTTGACGTCCTCTTCGGTTTCCAGGGGCTGCCCCAGCATGAAATAGAGCTTGACCTTGTTCCATCCGCCGGTAAACGCCTGTCTCGCACCCTCCAGGATCTCCTCTTCCGTGAGGCCCTTGTTGATCACGTCGCGAAGCCTTTGCGACCCTGCTTCCGGCGCAAACGTGAGACTGGTTTTTTTGATGTCCTGGATCTTGTCCATGACGTCTAAGGAGAACGCGTCGATCCGAAGAGACGGGATGCCGATGTTGATCTTGTGCTCCTCGCAGTACGGGAGCAGGAAGTCCAGCAATTCCGCGAATTCCGAGTAGTCGCTGGTGCTGAGTGAACTCAGGTTGATCTCCTCGTAGCCCGAGGACTCCAGCATTTCGACCGCAGTCTTTTTCAGGAATTCAAGCGACCGGTTCCGGACCGGCCGGTAGATCATGCCGGCCTGGCAGAAGCGGCAGCCGCGGATGCAGCCGCGCATGACCTCGAGCGTAGCTCTGTCCATCATTCCGCGTGTAAACGGGACGATCGGATGTTTGGGATACGGGAGGTCCGCAGACATATCGGCGACGATCTCCTTCCGGATCCGGGTCTTTCCGTGCGGGTTCACGGGGGTGAAAGACGCAAGCGTTCCGTCCTCATGGTATCTGGCCTCATAGAACTGCGGGACGTAGAGTCCTGGCACTTCCGCAAGCTGTTCAAGCGTTGTGATCCTCCGCTGGCCGTTATTCTTTGCGGCGATCAGGATGTCCATGACCCGGTCGTACTGCGTTTCCGACTCGCCCATGTAGAATACGTCAAAGAAGTCGGCCATCGGCTCAGGGTTGTATGTGCACGTGCCTCCGCCGATGACGATCGGGTCCTCCTCGGTCCGGTCTGAAGCGTGCAGCGGGATGCCGGAGAGGTCCAGGATGCCGAGGACGTTCGTGTAGCACATCTCATACTGAAGCGTAATGAGGAGAAGGTCGAAGTCCCGGACCTTCTGCTGGGACTCTACGGCAAAGAGAGGGATCTTCCGCTCACGCATGATTTTGTCAAGGTCAAGCCACGGCGAATAGACCCGGTCGCACAGGGCGTCAGGGCGGCGGTTGAACTGCTCGTAAATGATCTGCATGCCGAGGTTTGCGGTCGCGATCTCGTATACGTCCGGGAAACAGAACGCCGCATGGAGCGTGACTGAATCCCAGGGCTTATTATAGGAATTGTATTCTCCGCCGGTGTAGCGGGAAGGCTTGTCGATCGAAAGAAGGATCTCATCCGATAACGCCAGTTTTCTCATAAAATCATACTCCGTGTTTATCCGGTTGCGGAAAATTCCGTTCCGGACAGCTGCCGGAAGATCAGGTGATCCCGGCACATTCTTTTAAAATGCGGACCTCTTCTTCCGTGAGTTCTCTCACGGCACCTTTCTGAAGGTCCCCGAGCTCTGTACCGCCGAAGGCTATCCGCCGGAGGTAAACGACCTCGCAGCCTGCGGCGTGGAACAGTCTCTTCACTTCGTGGTATTTACCCTCAAAAACGGTCAAAAAAGCGGCCTTTTCACCGGCTCTCTCATATTTCCCCGGGAGCGACGTAAAGTCCTTGAAAACGACCGGTTTTGAAAGGATATCGGCGGCTTCAGGGGGGATCGGGACGTCCGTTTCCGCGTAATAGGTCTTCGGGACGCGGTTCTTTGGCGCAAGGAGCGCGTGCGCGAGCGTACCGTCGTTTGTGATGAGCAGCAGCCCCTCGGTGTCGAGGTCCAGCCGTCCCACCGGCGCGAGCCCCTGCCGTTTATCCTGCATGAGCTCCATGACGGTGGGCCTCTTCTCATCCGTGACGGCGGTGAGATACCCGGCGGGTTTATGGAGCATGTAATATACCGGGCCGGGCTTGGGGAGGAGGTGGCCATCGAACCGGACGTCCGCCCCGTCAGGGACCTTAAGCTCCGGCGCCCGGGCTGTCTCACCGTTTACGGAGACTCTGCCCTTCCGGACGATATCCTTGATCTCTCGGCGTGAGGCAATATTCAATTCAGACAATAATCTGTCTAATCGCATACTATACCTGATCAATCAGTACTATTTGTCCATCCACAGTCACCCGCCAAGACTCGAATCATGTTCGAGGCCAGCCGGCTGACGTCCGGGAGGTGCTAAGGAAAAAATGTGCCGCGCACATTGAGTGCGCGGCACGTAAAGCCCTTACCGGGATCAGCTGTCCTTCCGCTCAGGCTTGTTTGCGTCCTTGATCGAGAAGGAGTAGCGGCCCATCTTGTCCTTGCCGAGGCAGACCACGTTGACCTGATCGCCCAGCGTAAGCACGTCCTCGATGCGGTTGATCCGCTCCTTGCAGACCTTGGAGATGTGCACCATTCCCTCCTTGCCCGGAGCGAACTCGATGAACGCGCCGAACTCGCGGATCGAAACGACCTTGCCGGACAGGCGCTGGCCTTCGTAGAACTCCGTCACGATGATGTTGATGGTCTCCTTGGCCTTCTCCATCATCTCCGGATCCGTACCACAGATTGCGACAGTGCCGTCATCGTTGATGTCGATCTTCACGCCGGTCTCGTCAATAATACGGTTGATGACCTTGCCCTGCTTGCCGACCACGTCGCCGATCTTCTGAGGATCGATCTGGATCGTGATGATCTTGGGAGCGTACTTCGAAAGCTCCTTCCTGGGCTCCGCGATCGCCTTGCTCATGACGTTGTCCATGATGTAGAAACGTGCCTCACGGCAGCGTGCGATAGCGCCTTCAATGATCCGGCGGGTCAGGCCGTGGATCTTGATGTCCATCTGGATGGCCGTGATACCCTTGTGCGTACCGGTGACCTTGAAATCCATATCGCCGAAGAAGTCCTCAAGACCCTGGATATCGGTAAGAAGCACGTAGTCGTCATCCGTGTCCCCGGTAACAAGGCCGCAGGAAATACCTGCAACCATCGCCTTGATGGGAACGCCTGCAGCCATCAGGGCCATGCAGGACGCGCAGGAAGATGCCATGGACGTGGAGCCGTTCGACTCAAACGTCTCGGACACGCAGCGAATGGCGTACGGGAACTCTTCCGCACTGGGAAGCACGGGAAGAAGCGCACGCTCTGCAAGAGCGCCGTGACCGATCTCACGGCGTCCCGGGCCGCGGCTGACCTTGGTCTCGCCCACGGAGTACGACGGGAAGTTGTACTGGTGCATATAGCGCTTGCTGGTCTCGTTCGGGTCCAGGCCGTCCAGCTTCTGGGCTTCCGACAGAGGCGCGAGCGTACAGACGTCGCAGATCTGCGTCTGGCCGCGGGTGAACATGGCTGAGCCGTGCACGCGCGGGATGATATCGACTTCCGCCGCAAGAGGACGGATCTGCGTCAGTTCTCTGCCGTCCGGACGCTTGTGGTCCTTCAGGATCATCTTTCTGACGGTCTTCTTCTGGTAGTTGTAAAGCGCTTCGTCAATAAGCGGAAGCCAGTCTTCGTGCTCGCCTTCGTAGCGCGCGCGGAGCTGCTCCTTCATCGCGAAGATGTTGTTGTCGCGGACCTGCTTCTCGTCCGTGAACACCGCGTTCTCCATGACTTCCTGCGGGAAGACGGAAACGATGTCGCTGAACAGGTCGTCCGGAACGACGTGGGACGCGTAGGAATGCTTTTCCTTGCCGCACTCAGCCACGATGCCGTCGATGAACTTAATGATCTCTCCGTTCACCTCGTGCGCCATGAAGATGGCCTCGATGACCTTCTCTTCCGGCACTTCATTCGCACCGGCTTCGATCATGATGACCTTGTCGCGGGTGGATGCGACGGTCAGTGCGAGATCCGACTGCAGGCGCTGCGCTTCCGTGGGGTTCACTACCAGTGCGCCGTCCACAAGGCCGATCTGCGTTGCGGCAATAGGGCCGTCAAACGGGATGTCCGAAATGGATACTGCGATGGATGCGCCAAGCATGGCCGTCACTTCAGGACCGCAGTCCTGCTCAACGGACATTACCAGTGCGTCGATCGTCACGTCGTTCCTGTAATCCTTCGGGAACAGGGGACGCATCGGGCGGTCGATCACGCGGCTCGTCAGGACCGCATGCTCGGATGCCTTGCCTTCGCGCTTGTTGAAGCCGCCGGGGATCTTGCCCACGGAGTACATCTTCTCTTCGTATTCGATCGAGAGCGGGAAGAAATCGATGCCTTCCCTGGGCTCCTTGGATGCAGTTGCGGTCACGAGGACAGTGGTGTCGCCGTAATGCATGAACGCGGCGCCGTTCGCCTGCGCTGCTACGCGGCCGATATCGACGGACAGAGTCCTGCCGGCCAGCTCCATTGAAAATGTTTTGTAACTCATGTTCTTCTCCTTTTCTTACGGATCAGAAAGCGCAGCAGGCGAAATCTTAAATCATGCCCGGACGGACCCGTCAGACCATGGTTTAAAATCTCGCGCTTTGCCCTCCTCACCGCTTTTTTTGCATGGTTAGAGGGACGACCGAAGCCGTCCCCCTTTAGGACTACGTTATCTTCTCAGGCCAAGCTTTTCGATCAGAGCACGGTATCTGTTGATATCCTTGTTTCTGAGGTACTCAAGAAGACCACGTCTCTGGCCGACCATCATGAACAGGCCGCGGCGGCTATGGTTGTCTTTCTTGTTGGTCTTCAGATGCTCCGTGAGCTCTGCGATCCGCTCTGTCAGGATAGCTACCTGTACTTCCGGCGAACCGGTGTCGCCTTCCTTGAGACCGAACTCTTTAATGATCTCTGCTTTCTTTTCCTTTGAAATCATGGGATTTCCTCCTTTATTATTCTTACCGTGATACCATGAAAAGGGTCGGAGTGTCCGGATCCATAGCATCAGGCGCTCATACCGAACTAATATAGCACGAATCAAATATTTTGTAAAGCACTTAATTTTTATCTTCTATAACACGGAAAACGGCGCAGGCGGTCAGCTTAATCCCAGTCCCATCCGTCATCGTCATTCTGTCTGCTTATGATCTTCGCGATTCCGACACCCAGTGAAACAAGAGACGTGAGGACGGCCAGTCCGGCAAGCAGGAAGAGCAGTTTGTCAAGCTGGGTCATCTTATCCGTCTCTAGTCCGAGGAACGTCCCACTCTCATTCTGATCGGAGAAAACAGGCTCGGAAGGAGTCACGCGGTCATCCTGAGCTTCGGCCGTTTTAGTCTTTTCATCCCCTGTCTTCTCTGTGTTCTGTGCTTTTTTGGTGCCCGAAGAAGCTTCACGTTCATTTTTGGTTTTGCCGAAAATGTCCTCTGTCTCCTCTTCTTCGTCCGTTATTCCTTCGCCGGAAAGCTCGACGTCTTCTTCGTCTTCAGAGTCCAGTATACCGGCTTTTTCCGCGTCCGCCTTCTCTTTATCGCTGGCGGCCTTCATCCTGGACTCTTCCTCTGCCCGTGCCTGTCTTGCCCTTTCCTCGTTCGCCGCGGATTCCGAGGCGGCTCTGGAAAGCTCTTCCTGACGGATCTTTTCAGCGACCGAAGCGTCCTCAGCCGAATGGTCTTTGGTGGCAGGCTGCGTGGGTGCCGGAGGAGTCTCACTGGTCGGCGGTTCGTTGGGAGGTGTCTCGCGAGTCTCCGATGAAGGCTCCGAAGACGGTTCCGAGGAAGGTTCAGAAGACGGCTCAGAAGACGGCTCCGAGGAAGGTTCAGAAGACGGCTCCGTTGAAGGCTCCGTTGATGATTCTGCCGGAGCGGCCGGGAACGTCGCAGAACCCAGGAAGCTTGCCTGTGTCTGGTCCTGAACGGATGATACGGTTCCGCTCACTGCAACCGTGATGTCCGAAGCTCCGGAGGCAGCGATTCGTACCGTTCCGCTGACTGAGGACGCAGTGCCTCCGTCATAGACGAATGAAGCGCCGCTTACCGCGCACCCCGGAACGGTTATGTCAATGAACTTCCCTCCGGCAACTATGACCGCACCGTTGAACACGGCAGGTTCATCCGCGCTCACGGTAAACGCTGCCGTAACGATCCCGGTCCCGGGGTCGGGGCCGGACGTTTTCGTGATAGATACACTTGTTGAAATTGCAAGAACTTGATGCGTGAAAAAGAAAATCGAGAATAATACCGGGAGGACCAGCAGAACGCCGATCCTCCTGCAAAGTTTTTTCATTTACGGTACCTGCCTTTGCGGGATCTCCTTCATGTAGCCCAGGAGGTATGCGACAATATAAGATACGTCTTGAATATCGATATAACCGTCACCATTGATATCTGCTGCTTCTTTCATCTCGTCCGTCATGTAGTCTCTGCCCAGGATGTACTCCGTCAGATAGCTGAGATCCGTCCTGTCGACCACTCCGTTATAGTCCACGTCTCCATAATAGACAGCCTTCCTGGACCGCGTCACATATAACGTATATGTCCTGGCGTCTCCGTTCTCTGCCGTACAGACGATCCGGACCGTGCTGTCCCCTAAGTTGACCGGCACATCGGCGGAAATACTTCCTTTTGCAGTGGCCCCGTCAACGGAAACGGAGCTTGTGTCAGCGTACGCGGAAACGTACACATGGATGAAAGCCGCTGTGGTCTCCACCGCATAGGAAAGCGTATCCGTATTAAAGCCCGGAACAGAAGCTCCGTCCACGTAGATCGCGCCGAGCTTATAGTTCGGGTTGCCGTCCTTTGTGGGCTCAGGCTCGGGATCCGCCGGCATCCTGTCATAGACCGGGATCAGGAACGAGATGGTGTCGTCCAGGATGCCCACGTCCGCGTAGCTCTTATAGGAAGCGCGCGCGGCTGCGATGGGTGCCACGATGGCCTGCATGTACTGGTGCCAGAATCTGTATGAGCTTCTGGAATCCGTACAGTATTTCTGGGAATAGATCGTGTTCTGCCCGCGGTGGATATAGGTCGCGGCATACTTTGCGGCGCCGCCGTACAGAGCACGGTAACGGGTGTTCCAACCGCCCTCATAGGCTTCCCTGAGACCGTTCGTGATGATGAGTTCGGTGCTGGCAGTGCCGCTGTCCGTAGCTCCCATGTTGAAATAATTGTAATAGCCGCTGACCTGTTCTCCGGACTCCAGCGTAAACACCTGCGTTCCGGAAATGAGCGGACTGTTGCCAAGGCCCTGTTCATTGACGATCCTGGCTGCAAGTGCCACCGGATTCACGCCGAGCTCCCGGCCGATCTTGTAGATCGCTTCGGCATACGTCAAATAATGACGCATCGTCACGGAGCCTATCAGTGAATCGCCCTCTGCGCCGCCGCTGCTCTCCCTCCGTACCTCCTCAGGGGTCTCGAGTACTTCTTCCCAGTAAAGATCCGCTTCTTCACCGGACCGGGTCCAGAAGTTCGTGCCGGAGACCTGCCGGAAGACACGCTGGACTGCCGTCAGGGTGGACATGGAGGTCTGGTCAAAAAACTGGAAGATCTGCTCCTCTGACATCCAGTTCCTGGGATCCATCGTGTAGCGCAGCGCGGCTTCAGACGCCTGGACCCAGCTAGGTGCGCTGAGCACCGTATAGCTGTTTCCGGCCCAGCTGAAGGCGCCGGTCACTTCCGATCCGTACCAGGAGCTTGGCTTCGTGCCGTACTCGACAAGGTTCCTCGAAAGGCGCATTTCGGATTCTATGGTGTAATCCGCGTCATGGGCAAAGCACTCTTCCCAGGCCGTACCCGTATAGAATGCCTTGAAGCTCCACGTAGGATGCGCCGCAAGAAGCTGTTTCAGCCGGACGGCGTAGGATGCCGGGAATGCCGCGTCGATCTCTGCAGCAGTAGTGCATGCACCGGAATATCCGTAATCCCACGTCTCAGTCTCCGCATAGACGGTCTTATCCGAAAGATCCGGGATCGCAAGGATCGCTCCTGCAAGCATGAGCACTGAAAGGATCGCTGCCAGAGAACGAACGCGTATATTTCTGATCCTGTCTGTTTTTTTCAATGGAAGCCTCCAGAAAAATAAAGCATATGGCTGCTGCCGTGGCAAAACACATTTTTACAGGTAACAGTTTAACACAGGAATCTGTCTTTTTCAAGACAGATTCAGTCGATTCACTTGATGATTCGTTAAATTATCAGGAAATCTCCTTCAATTTTGTAATAATTGCTGCTTTCGCATCGTCAGGCTTCACTCTTCCCTTTGACAGCTTCATCACCTGTCCGAGCAGGAACATGAGGACCTTTTCCTTCCCTCCGAGGTACTCCCGGACCGGCCCCGGGTTTTCCCGGATCACCTGATCCGCCCACTCTCCCACAAGGCTTTCATCGCTCACTGTGAGAAGTCCTTTCTCACGGGCGTATTCGGAAGGATCCACATCTTCCCGGTAAGTAAGCGCAAGAAGCTCCTTCATGACCGCCCCGGTGATGCTCCCCTCTTTGTTCATCTTAAGGATCGTGGAAAGCTTTTCCGGCGTTAAAAAGGATTCTCCCGGCAGGGTTCCGGTCTCCTTTAAAAGCCTCAGGATCTCCGTGCCGATGACGTTGGCTGCCCCCTTCGGGTCTCCCGTAAGCGCCTGAGTCCTTTCAAAGAGCGCCGCAGTCCCCGGGTCCTCCGTGAGGACCCCGGCCGTATATGCGGACAGCCCGAAATCCTTCATAAAACGGGCCTCCTTTTCAGGCCGCTGCTCCTTCCTGAGAGCCTCCGCTTCCCGAAGAAGCGTATCCGTCACCACAAGAGGGTAAAGATCCGGCTCCGGGAAATAGCGGTAGTCCGCAGCCTCTTCCTTCCCGCGCATTACAAAGGACTGCCCGAGGGCTTCGTCCCATCGGCGGGTCTCCTGAAGAACAGGCTGCCCGGAGAGAATGAGCTCCTCCTGCCTTAAGGTTTCATGAGCGATGGCGTGGCGGATCTCCGTAAACGAGTTCAGGTTTTTCATTTCTGTCCGGACGCCGGGCTCTCCTGTTCTCAGATCCCTTAAAGACAGGTTCACGTCCACGCGGAGAGACCCTTCCTGCATCCGTCCGTCGGAAACGCCCGAGTAGACGGCGACGTCCCTGAGCCTCTCAAGGAAAGCAGTCACTTCATCGGCTGTGGAAAAGTCCGGCTCCGTGACGATCTCCGCAAGCGGCACTCCTGCGCGGTTTAAGTCGACCAGCGTCCTTCCGTCCTCCGTATGGTAAAGCTTCCCGGCATCCTCTTCCAGATGGAGCTCATGGATCCGGATCCTTTTTCCCGGGAGGTCAAGCCATCCGTTCTCCATGAGCGGCCGGTAATGCTGAGTGATCTGGTAGCTTTTCGGGTTGTCCGGGTAGAAATAGTTTTTGCGGTCGAAACGGCTTACAGGGCGGATCCTCCCGGAGAGCTCCCGGGAAAGGACGAGCCCGAAAAGGACTGCCTCCCGGTTTACAGCAGGCAGTGCGCCGGGCTGGCCTGTACATACCGGGCAGATCCGGGTGTTCGGCTCGCCTCCGAATGCCGCGCTGCAGCTGCAGAACATCTTCGTGCGGGTCTTAAGTTCGACGTGGACCTCAAGCCCGATCATGGCTTCAAACTGTCCTGTCATTTCCCGGTCCTCCTTTCGCCGGCATTTACGGCTTCGTAAACCCCGGCGGCGGAAAGAAGCGTCCCTTCCGCCATGGGGCGTCCCACAAGCTGGACCGACGATGGCCCGACAGGCACCGCGCATGCGGGGAGCCCTGTGAGGTTTGCACCAACCGTGAAGAGGTCGTCATCGTACGGCGCCTTCCCCGAAAGAAACGGCGCCTTTCCGCGGACCACAGGACAGAGAAGGATATCGCAGGAAGAAAGCGCCTTCCGATATGCGCGTCTGATCCGCGCCCTCGCACGCTCCGCCCGGAGATAAAGCTCCGTGTAGTGCTCTTCGCTCAGGATGTACGTCCCTGCGAGGATCCTTCGGCGGACTTCAGAAGAAAAGCCGGCCGTCCGGTTCCCGAGGTAGACATCCGAAAGCGGCCCTTGTGTTCCGAGGTCCGTCCCGTAACGGATGCCGTCATACCGACCCAGGTTCGAGCTCGCTTCACAGGATGCCAGCATGTAGTATACCGGGACGAGAAGCTCCGTCTCCGGAAGATGGACGTACGTTACGGACGCGCCGTATTCCGTTAAGAACGCCGCAAAAGATGAAACGGCGGCACGTGACTCGTCCGAGAGCAGATCCGCACTTAAGAATTCTTCCAGGACCCCTACGGAGACCCCCTGAAGGGAGTCCTTAAGAGCTTTTCCGGAAAAGGTCATATCCGCATGATCACCGGGAATTGTCTTTTCACCGTGATTCCCGGGTACGGTCATAAGAGCATAATCCGCCGGCACCGGCACTGAAGTACTGTCCTTCGGATCCTCTCCTGCGATCACTGAAAGCGCGAGCGCCGCATCCGCCGCATTCCGTGCAATTACGCCCACAGTATCCATAGACGATGCATAGGCGACGAGCCCGTTTCTTGAGACCGCCCCGTAAGTCGGCTTAATACCGAACATGCCGCAGTAGGCCGCGGGCTGCCGCACAGAACCGCCGGTATCCGTTCCGAATGACAGGAGGCACATGCCGGAAGCAAGCGCTGCAGCGGCGCCGCCCGAGGAGCCTCCCGGGGACCGTTCAGGGTCCACGGGGTTCACAGTGCTCCCGTAGACCGGGTTCTCAGTTTTAGAACCCATGCCGAATTCATCGAGGTTCGTCTTCCCGAGGATCACCGCACCTTCTTCGCGGAGCCTTTTCACGGCTTCCGCATCGGTTGCCGGGACGTAGTCCCTGAGGAATGCAGAACCCGCCGTAGTCCGGAGGCCCCTCGTCAGGAGATTGTCCTTCACGGATACGGGGATCCCATAGAGACGTCCTCTCCGTTCTGAGACCGGCTGCCCGTCGAGCTCCCGCGCGCGCCGTAAAGCCCCTTCCCGGTCCACAGTAATAAATGCGTGGATCTCCGGGTCCTCTTTCTCTATCACATTTAAGAAATGAGCCGTGAGCTCAAGAACGGACAGTTCTCCCCGGCGCATCGCACCCGAGAGCTCCGGAATATCCATCTGTAAGTAATTATTCATGTCCATCGTACACCGCCTGATGCTTCAGATCGACCGCGGCACGGAGAAAAAGCCGCCGTCCCTTCGTTCGGACAGGGAAAGAAGCTCTTCCGTGCAGGAGAATTCGTGAGGGACGTCTTCCCTCAGAAGGAGCGTCCGCAGAGGGAAGTCTTCCGGACCCGGCAGGTCCGAATCTTCCGCGTCTTCAAGCTCTGCTGCATTCCGCACCTTTTCCATCATTTCATAAAGCGGCTCCATAGAACGAATGAATTCCTCCCTGTCCCCCGTCTTTTCCATAAGACGCGACAAAGAAAGGATCTGTTCAAATTCCTGTTTATCCATAGTACTGCCCTCATCATGGGATGAACTGCAAAAAGGAGGGGCTGCGCCCCTCCTTTTGAGAGTTACCTGAATATGCCTTTCTTTTTAGGCCCAGGACCGTCGCCCATTGCATCGGCGTACGCCTGAAGCGCTTCCTTCTGCTTCGAATTCAGCCCGGTGGGCGTCACTACCGTCAGGATGATATAATGATCCCCGCGGACGTCCTTATTCCGCACGCTCGGAATACCCTTGCCGCGGAGCCGGACCTTGAGGCCCGTCTGAGTACCGGCCTTGACCTCGTATTCAATGGTTCCGTCCACTGTCTGTACGTGGATGGGCCCGCCCAATGCGGCCGTCGGGAAGGAGATCTTCTCCTCCGTATAGACGTCCATTCCGTCCCGTTCGAACCGGTTTGATTCCGCGACCTGGACCTCCACCAGGAGATCGCCGCGCGGACCGCCGTTCACGCCGGGCTCGCCCTTGCCAGCTACACGGATCATCTGCCCGCTCTCGATTCCAGCAGGGATCGTGACTTCCAGAGTAGTCTTCCGCGTAATATAGCCCGTACCGCGGCACTCCGGACACTTCTCCCGGATGATCTGCCCGGTACCGTTGCAGTCAGGACACGCCTGGACGTTCCGGATCATGCCGAAGATGGACTGCTGCGTATACGTGACCTGGCCCGTGCCCTTGCACTTCGTACAGGTCTCCTTGGAGGTTCCGGGCTTCGCGCCGCTGCCGTGGCAGTTCGCGCACTCGTCCTTCAGGTTCAGCGTCACCTTCTTCTCACAGCCGCGCACCATCTCGTCAAAGCTGATCCGCACCGACGTCCTGACGCTTGCCCCTTTCATGGGGCCGTTCGAGGACGCCGTGCCGCGGGTGAATCCGCCGCCGCCCGAGAACATGCCGCCAAAGAGATCGCCAAAGATATCGCCAAAGTCAAAATTGCTGAAGTCCGCGCTGGAGAAGCCCTGAGAGCCGTCAAACGCGGCGTGGCCGAACTGGTCGTACTGCCTGCGCTTTTCGGGATCGCTCAGGACGGCATACGCTTCAGAGGCTTCCTTGAACCTGGCCTCTGCTTCCGCGTCTCCCGGGTTCGCGTCCGGATGATATTTTTTGGCAAGTGTCCGGTACGCTTTCTTGAGCGCGGCGTCATCCGCGTTCTTGTCTACGCCCAGCACCTCGTAATAGTCTCTTTTGTCTGCCATAGTGCACCTTTATCAGTTTCACAGCCGCCGCAGGCCGGGGATCCCCGGCCGTACGGCGGCGTCGTTATTCATTATCCCTTTCGGGGAATTCAGCCAGAATTCCTTCAGTCAGGATCAGACTTCCTTGTAATCACCGTCCACAACGTCATCGCCGGGGTTCGGGTTGCCGTAATTCGGCTCCGTGTACGCGTTCTGGCCTGCGCCGGTGTTCATGCCCTGCGTCTGCTCGTACATCTTCGCGAACAGCTGGTTTGCGGAGCTCAGAAGCGTTTCCTTCTTTGCCTTCAGTTCTTCGGTCTGGCTGGGAGTGATGTTGTTCGGGTCGGTGGCAGCTACTGCATCCTCAAGGGCCTTCAGGTCGTTTTCGACCTGGCTCTTCAGGGTCGGATCGAGCTTGTCGCCCACCTGGTTCATCGCGTCGCGGGTCTGGAAGACCAGGCTGTCCGCTTCGTTGCGTGCGTCAATGCCTTCCTTCCGCGCCTTGTCAGCCGCTTCGAATTCCTTTGCCTCGCGGACGGCGCGCTCGATGTCATCGTCAGACATGTTCGAGCCGGCCGTGATGGTGATGTGCTGCTCCTTGCCGGTGCCCAGATCCTTCGCGGAAACGTTCACGATACCGTTGGCGTCGATGTCGAACGTGACCTCGATCTGCGGGACGCCGCGGCGTGCCGGCGGAATGCCGTCCAGACGGAACTGGCCGAGGGACTTGTTGTCCCGTGCGAATTGGCGCTCGCCCTGCACCACATTGATGTCAACTGCGGTCTGGTTGTCTGCCGCCGTGGAGAAGATCTGGCTCTTCTTGGTCGGGATGGTGGTGTTTCTCTCAATGAGGTGCGTCGCAACGCCGCCCAGCGTCTCAATGGACAGGGTCAGCGGAGTGACGTCCAGAAGCAGGATGTCGCCGGTGCCGGCTTCGCCTGAAAGCTTGCCGCCCTGGATGGCTGCGCCGATCGCCACGCACTCGTCCGGATTCAGCGTCTTGCTCGGCTCGTGGCCGGTCAGGCTGCGGACCTTCTCCTGTGCGGAAAGCATACGCGTGGAGCCGCCCACCAGGAGGACCTTGGAAAGCTCGGATGCCGCAACACCTGCGTCACGCAGCGCGTTCTGTACCGGGACTGCGGTGCGCTCAATGAGGCCCTTCGTGAGGTCGTCGAACTTCGCGCGGGTCAGGGTCATGTCGAGGTGCTTCGGGCCGCCCGACGGAGTAGCCGTGATGAACGGCAGGTTGATGTTGGAGGTCGTTGCGGAGCTCAGCTCCTTCTTCGCCTTCTCTGCCGCTTCCTTTAAACGCTGAAGCGCCATCTTGTCCTGGCCGAGGTCAACGCCCTCTGCCTTCTTGAATTCGTCGATCATCCACTTCGTGATGACGTCGTCGAAGTCATCGCCGCCCAGATGCGTATCGCCGTTCGTTGCAAGGACCTCGATAACGCCTTCGCCGATCTCGATGATGGACACGTCGAACGTGCCGCCGCCCAGGTCGTAGACCATGATCTTCTGGTCTTTTTCATTGTCCAGGCCGTACGCAAGAGACGCGGCTGTGGG
>JAFRVD010000018.1 GCA_017441825.1 Lachnospiraceae bacterium | reverse complement strand
TGACCATGTCCATCTCACGCTTGCAGTCCTTGTACTTGAAGTCCAGCTCTTTGCCGCCCACGATGCAGTTGAGTTCGGCAAGGTCGGCCGGGACGGTCCAGTCCAGGGTAATGTTCGTAAACGGAGACTGCGTGCCCCAGCGGGACGGCGTGTTCACGCCGTATACGAAGGACTGGATGCACTGCTTGACTTCCTTGTAGGAAAGGTTGTCCACCTTGACGAACGGCGCAAGGTACGTGTCAAAGCTTGAGAACGCCTGTGCGCCTGCCCACTCGTTCTGCATGATGCCGAGGAAGTTGACCATCTGGTTGCACAGCGTGGAAAGGTGGCCCGCCGGAGAAGACGTGATCTTCCCGGGAACGCCGCCCAGGCCTTCCTGGATGAGCTGCTTTAAGGACCAGCCGGCACAGTAGCCCGTCAGCATGGACAGGTCGTGGATGTGGATGTCCGCGTTCCTGTGCGCGTTGCCGATCTCTTCGTCGTAGACCTCGGACAGCCAGTAGTTGGCCGTAATGGCGCCGGAGTTCGAAAGGATCAGTCCGCCCACGGAATACGTGACGGTGGAGTTTTCCTTTACGCGCCAGTCGTTGATCTTCAGATAGTTGTCCACTACGTCCTTGTAATCAAGAAGCGTAGAGGACAGGTTGCGGAATTTCTCCCGCTGCTTACGATAGAGGATGTATGCCTTCGCGACTTCATCGTAGCCCGCGCGGATCAGGACGGATTCCACGCTGTCCTGGATCTCCTCCACGGTGATAGTATCGTCCTTGATCTTGGACTGGAAGTCCGCCGTAACTTTCAGGCCGAGGAAATCGATGATGTCCGGATGGGACTGGATCTCGCACGCGTCAAACGCCTTGACGATGGCGTCGCAGATCTTAGTCAGATTGAAATCGACTACTTTCCCGTCTCTCTTGATTACCTGATACATGGTGTTTTCTCCCTCTTTTTATTGCGTGCCGTAAAGGCAGTTTTCTCAACGTACTTGATTAATATACCGCACATTTGGTGTCTTGTCAAGAACCAAACACAAGATGTTGTGGATGCAAAAAGAGAGATGTTTATCTATTTTTCCGCACTCAAATCCCGCGAACTTCTGCAGTCTGAACGTAGTTCTTTGCAATGTCCCGCATTTCGAGCATTTCTTCCTTCGAAACCGGGTGCATATTTTTTCCGATGAGGTTTCCGCTGTCCTCAAAGTGCTGAAGCACATATTTCTCCGCTCCGCGGATCCACTCGCCGATCCTTTCGATATCCTCCTTCGTGTGGAATTCCCGGACGACCGTTGTACGGAATTCGTATGGGATCCGTCCATGGAGAAGAAGCGCGACGGTCTCCTCTATGGGGGCAAGCCTGACTCCGGGGACGCCCACTGTCAGCCCGTACTTCTCCTTCGAATTCTTAATATCGACGGCGGCGTAGTCGATGAGTCCCGCGCCGATGAGCTCGCGGAGCGCCCCGGGGAACGTCCCGTTCGTGTCGAGCTTCACGGCGTAGCCTAAGTCCCGCACCTTTTCAATGAACGCGCGGATGTCCTTCTGAAGGAGCGGCTCGCCGCCGGTAATGGCCACGCCGTCCAGGATGCCCTGCCGCTTCTTTAAGAAAGCGAGGATCTCCTCCTCCGGGTAAGTATCGAGGTCTTCCGTCTCCGTCACGAGTAGCGCATTGTGACAGAACGGGCAGCGCAGGTTGCAGCCGCCCGTAAACAGTGTGCATGCCGTATGCCCCGGAAAGTCCAGGAGCGTCAGCTTCTGAAAGCCGTTAATGATCATATATGCCTCTTTTCTCCGGCCGCCCGGGTCCCGGGACGGCCTTCTGCCCTTTTCGTGTCAGACACAGTACAGAATCAGACACAGTACAGAATGTGAAGGTTTCTTATATACGGGTCCCGGATGCTGTCGTTGATTCCGTAGGCGTATTTCCCCGGGTCCTCGTCCGTGATCCGCTCAAATATATGCTGTATCCGCGCCTTAAGCTCTTCCTCCGTATACCGGAAAGCGCCTCCGTTTAAGAGGTCCGAAAGCTCCGGCTCCGCGTCCCGGTATCCCGTATCCCGGAGCGCGCGGAACCTCCACTTGTAATAGGGAAGGTACCGGTTCTCAAGAAGGAAGAACGATTCGAGCGCTTCCGTGACAAATTCCGTGACCGCAAGCTGGGCCGCGGCGGGCTCCTTATGGGCGAGGCAGCGGAAGACGTTGTACGTCCCCGCCTGCGCCATCATGACGAGGTGGCCTGCAAGCCGCTTCTTCCGAACGTCCTCAGGGTAACAGGCAAGCTTCTCCCGGATCGCGGAAAATTCGCCGGATCCGTCATAAAAAAGCTCTCCGCCAGTGACTTCCAAAAGGTACTGGGAAGGGATCTGAAGCCATTGCTCTATAGTGAGCTCCCCGTCAGGAACGCCGAGCTTCTCCGTGAGGAAATCGGACAGGCGGAGCACACCTCTCCGGGCACCCCCTGCAGGGCTCAAAACAGCCCTTTTCACACCTTTGTACTCCTTCGGAAGGGAATTGTAGCCTCGCTCCAGAAGAAAGGCCTCACGGCGCGAAATCACGTCCTCGCCGGGCAGGAAGATACAGAAGTCCGGCGTGAAATCGTGGTCCTCGGAAAGCGCATCGTCATACCCGAGAACCTCCGATCCCGCGCCTAAAAGTCCCACGGAGATCCTGTCGAGAAGCTCCGGAAAGCGTTCCGTAAGGAGCGGCTTCCCGTATTCCTCGTAAAAGTCCCGGGAAAGCGCAAGTCCGTTCATCTCAAGAGTCCTTCTTCGCGTATTCCGCGCGGATCGCGGCGGCTCTCGTACGGCACACTTCCGCATAGTAGAAATGGCCGTAGTAGTCGAACACAGGCGCGCATTTCTCAAGAACAAAGGCGTAGTCCGCGTCGTGCAGAAGCTTTTTCGACTCCAGGCACATTTCCGCTTCGGACACACACCGGTCGATCTCATCCGCACCCACGTTTCCGTCGCGGAGCTCATAAAGATCCGCGATGTTCAGCCACGTAACAGCCTGCTCCCGTTCGCCCTGCTCCTGCTTTCCCATTACAGAAAGTGCCTTCTGGAAGTCCCGCATCGCGCCGTTGTATTCGCCGATGTCCGTCCGTGACAGCGCCATGTTGTTGTAAAGGCCGCCAAGCCGCGAATCGTCCTCGGGAAGCACCTTTTCATAGATCCCGCAGGCCATCTCAAAGAGCGGCACGGCGTCCTTCGGCTTTTCCGCAAACGTCAGCACCGTCCCCGCGTTGATAAAGCACGTGGCAACGCCCACCGGGTCGCCCATCACGTCCGGTTCTTTCGCGAGCTCCATCGTATCGTAAGCCGCCCGGATCGCCTCGTCCTTCTTTCCGGACTTCCGGAGGACGCCCATGAGCTCGTTCATCAGAGTGAACCTGCCGCGGCTGTCGTGAAGCGCCTCCGCCTCCTGTATCCAGTACCGGAGATGGCGCTCCGCCCCTTCGTAGTCATTGACGGCCAGAAGGCCGTCCTCCTTTTCAAGGACCCTTCTTACAGGCACCGATTCCTTCGGCCCCCCGGTGTACTGTGAAAAATCGAACGGGCACGCGGGATCCGTATAATCATTCTTTTCCATCTTTTCCAAAGCACGACCTCCTTACCGACTTTGCTTCTTCTGAAAATATACAGGCTTCTCCTGCACTCCGGGAGAAAAGCCTTGTCAATCTCTCCTTCAATCAGTATAATTAACCTTAATCTTTGAAAGGAGCGCCGCATGATCGCAACACTCGACGTCACAAACAGTTATATCAGCATCGGCTGCATGGACCGGGACCGGGAGATCTTCCTGGAGCGGATCAGTACGAACCTTAAGAAGACGGACCTCGAATACGCCGTAGACCTTCTCCAGACCTTTGCAGTCCGGAAGACGGAGATCTCGGAGGTCGAGGGCTGCGTCCTTTCGAGCGTCGTTCCGGCGCTCACGTCCGTCATTTCCGCATCGGTCCGGCGCGTGTTCGGGTCAGCCCCATACGTCGTTCGGGCGGACCGGCAGGACCTCGTGCCCATCTGGATCGACCAGCCGGAGAACCTGGGCGCCAATCTCCTCGCGGACGCCGCAGGCGCGCTTCTCCTTGCGCCTCCTCCGCTCATTTTCATCGATTTCGGCACAGCCACCACGTTAGGCGTGATCGGGCCGGAAGGCGCGTACCGGGGAGGCGTGATCCTGCCCGGCGTGCACAGCGCACTCAATGCGCTTCTCGGAAACACCTCTCAGATCCCGAATACCGCACCCGGGACCGTCCTCACGACGCTCGGCAAAAATTCGCAGGAATCGCTGACCGGGGGCCTCACCTTCGGAAACGCCGGAATGGCGGACCGGATCATCGACCTCTGCGAGGACGAGCTCGGCATGAAGACGACCCACGTCGCGACCGGGAGGCACGCAAAGCGCATCCTTCCATATCTCACCCATGAGGTCATCGAAGACGAATTTCTGGCCTTAAAAGGCCTCTCCCGCCTTTATTATCACGAGAAAGGAGGCCGCCGATGATCCTGACCGTTGACGCAGGCAACAGCAACATCTGCTTCTCGATCCATGAAGAGACCCATCCGGAGCCTCTGTTCCTCGAAAGGATCCACACGGACCGCACCCGGACAGCCGTGGAATACGCGGTCACCATCCGGACCATCCTGAAGCTTCACCACATAGAAGATACAGCCATCACGGCCTGCGCGCTTTCGAGCGTGGTGCCGCAGGTCACGGGGCAGCTCACGGAAGCGCTTTCGCAGCTTCTCGACCTTTCCGTGATCCGGGTGAACGCCGGGCTTGACCTGGACTTTACCATAGACACCTACGACCCGTACGAGGTCGGCACGGACATCCTGTGCGATGCGGCCGGCGCGCTCCTCACTGCCGATGGGCCTGTCATCGATATCGACATGGGCACCGCGACCGTCATCTCCATGGTGGACGGATACCGCGGGGGGCCCAGGGCCCTCCGGGGAGTGACCATCTGCTCCGGCGTCCGGACGTCCTTAAATTCGCTTTCCGAAACTACGTCGGCGCTCCCGGACATCGGGCTGGACGCGCCGGAGCGCGCCATCGGCACGAATACGGTGGACGCCATGCGGAGCGGCATCATCTACGGGACTGCGGGCATGCTGGACCGGATCATCACGGAAATGGAGCGGGAGGCCGGAGTCCCCTGCCGGATCTTCGCGACCGGAGGCTGCAGCCCGTTCATCACGCCGTTCCTTACGCACACCGTCACATGGGACCCGGGCCTTCTCATGAAAGGCTTATGGAGCATCTGTCTCCGAAACAGGTAAGGGATCATTTCTTACCCTTCCGCTTCTTCTCCTTGGGGATCTCGACGCCGAAGACCTTATAGGCCACCGCCGCAAAGGCGATGAGCAGGACCGGCACGACCTTCTCCTTTACAAATTTAAAGACCTTAGCGCCGCGCTTCACCCGCCGTACGTTCCGTGAAAGCTTCACGATCCGGGAGTTGTTGTGGCGCTCTTTTGCTGTTTTTTCTTTATTCAGTTCAATCAGTTTATTGATCTTATTGAGCCGTTTTTGTTCTTTTTTGCTCGGTTTCTTACGTCTCATCAAAACCCTCACTTTCTGGGCCGGAACATCCGGTTCAGTCCCCACAGAACAAGACTGATCAGGACAATGGCTGCCGCCATAACGAGTACGGGAACGACCCAGTTCCTGTTCCGCGCGAGCGCGTAGAAATCATTCCAGCCGCCGCGGTCCTTGGGTACCGAAAGCACCATGTAGAAATACACGGCCCCATACGCGGCAATAGGCACGCACGGCAGGAAAATGGTCCAGAGCTTCAGCGGTGCTCCGTGTTCAAAAAGCACATAAGAGACGATCGCGAGGACCGGCGTCAGAAGGTGCATGAACAGCTCCTTCCCGCGGATCAGGTTTCCGAAGCCGCCCGTCATCTTTGAAAGATAGAGGATACAGGTCAGCATCGTAAGCGTAACGCCTACCGTCCCGACAAACTTGAAAAGGAGCACCCATTTGGGCAGCTGTCCGCCGTTCCCTGAAAGGAGCCTGACGTCCGCAATAACGACGGCAAGCGCCGCCAGCGCGCAGACGATGTTCGAATCCACAGTGAAGTAGCGGAAGGCCTTGAGCCCGTCTGCCGTGAGCTGTCCGGAATCCGCGTTGTAAAAGCACAGGAACACCGAATACGCTGTAAACGCGAAGATCAGGACGTTCAGTATGAGCGACAGCGCGAGCTGTGTCTTTCCCGGTCCGCCCGCCGCCTTTTTCGTTGTTTTCTTTTTTGCCATGAACGGCCCTCCCGGATCGTTTTTCTCTACAGTAAGATACAAGGGCCAGAAATATTCTGACCCTTGTATCTTATCATTTTTTCGTTTTCCAGTCTACAGGAATCCGCCGGAGTTTGCGTTCCCTTTTATTCAGCGAACGCCGGAAGACGATGCCGCTTCATCCGTTAGAAGATCCGTAAGGCAGATCACTCCCAGCGTAATGAGCGCCGGGTCGTTTTCGTCTACGACGTAGGACTTCGCCCACTGCAGTTCCGTGACCTTCCCGTCCGGAGTCGTGTATCTCCAGTAATATTCTTTATATTGATATGTGGCATTCCCCGTAACGCCGCTGTCCGAAAGTACCTCGTCGGGTTCTCCGAACGCTTCCGTGAGCCTTTCGTAATACTGAGATGACAGATTCTTGAGCGTCACAGGGCTCGTCGCGTATTTACTGTCCTGAAAGATGAACGAGACCATGTAGCAGAGGCCGTTTTCGTCAAAGGCTGCGGTGGCGCCGTCGCATACACGGTCCAGGATGCGGATCCCGAGGCCGTCTGCGTTATACACTGCGATCCCGTCCGCGCCGTAGCCGCCCACTGAGGTGAGCGCCTTGTCCGTGGCTTCCTGGATCTCCTCTTCGGTCATCCACCAGCGAATATTTTCAAAATGATAGCCCTCTTCTTCTGAAAAGAGAGTGGAAAGGTCAAGCTCCTTAAGATCCTTCCTTTTTGAAGCGCTCGCACCGAGGCAGCCGGCGGTCCCGAAAAGCAGCATCAGCGTGAGCAGAGTCAAAACGATCCGTTTCATAAGCCTTCCGCCTCCGTTCCCATCTTCTCTTCCTCTTTCTGCCGGATCCGCCTGATCAGTGGATCAAACGCCTTAGACAACAGCCAGGAATTGAAATACGCAGGGATCCCGTATCCAAAGATCAGGATCGGCCACAGTTCAAAATAGACGACCAGAAAATAAAAACCGACGGTCAGGGTCGACATGACGAGTGTTTTCCCGAAGTTCCGCATCATCATGTAAAAAGAGCCCTTCACGAGGTTCGGGACGGTGTCTGAAAAGATCCCGAGGTACGGAAACAGGTACCGGTTCAGGAAAATGTACGGGATCACGGGGAGGAGCACCAGGTAGTTTGCGGCGGGGCTGCCTACGGCATCGCCGGGAAGGAACAGGTAGAACCGCACCATAAAGAAGAAGAGCACGCCCAGCGCGGTATCCGGGACCCCTATGATCATCCCCTGCCGGAGATTCGTCCGGAAAGACTTAAAGAAGGCGCGGACGTAATGGCCTTCCTCGTCCCGGACGTCCTTTATAAGCGCATAATAGAGGGCAGCCGTTGAAGGCCCTGCCGTCACCACGGGGAGACAGCAAAGGACCCACATAAGGTGGAGCACGAACGCGTCAAAGATCTTGCCGACAAAGCTCCAGACGCTGTTGTTCACGTCAAAGAATCTGCCCATATCTCTCCGTAAATTCGTCCCTTGTCATGCCGAACAGGATATCGTCGCAGTAACGGCCGTCCGTATAGTAGGTCTCCCGGACCACGCCCTCGCGGACAAAGCCCAGATGCTCATGGAGGCCGATGGACGCTTCGTTGAACTCGTAGACCGCCACGTTGCACTTGTGCATCCGAAGTTCGTTGAAGTAATAGCGCATCATGAGGATGACCGCTTCGGACGCGTAGCCGTGATGCCGGTACTCCTCATAGACCCCAAGCCCGTAGCTGAAGGTTCCCATCCGGAAGTCCACGTCGTGTGCGTTGATGGAGCCCACGGTGACTCCATCCAGCGTGTCAATCATGAACCGGTAGTTCTCAGGCTCACTCTCCCGTTCGAGCCGCTCCTTAAAGCCCTCTTCGAGCTTCCACGCGGGCCGCGGAAGCTTGATGCAGTCGTCGCACCTGTCGCTGTCCGTATTCCGGTCCAGGTCCATCTTCTTCAGGATCTCCACGTCCTCCGGACGCTGCGCCCGTAACATCACAAGCTTACCTTTAAAACAGTTATGTGCCATAGTATAAACCTCACGGGAAGGGCGGCATGGCGTCTTCAGCCATGCCGCCCCGGGAATTTACTGTACGTCTCCTGTTACTGTGATCAGTTGTTCAGAGACTCGTAGATCGCCATACCGGCTTCATACAGATGATCCGCAGCCTCTTCGATGCCCATTTCACCTAACATGATGGACTCGCCGTAGGCCTTGAATTCATTGACCCAGTCAGCGTAGTCGTTCGGGGTGTTGTTCCAGTACGGGGTAGCGTACGGAGCAACTGCATCCTGAAGGCTCTTCGCAAGCCGCTGGCCAACGGTCATGTCGTCTTTGATCGCGTCGTAAACAGCTTCGCTGACGGGCATACCGCGTACGGTCTGAAGGATCTTGCCGGCTTCGATGTCGGAAACGATCCACTTGATGAACTCAACTGCTTCGTCCGGATGCTCGCAGTTCGCGCCTACGCAGTAGAACATGGTGGACTGATACCAGCCGCCGCCGTTCTCGCCAACGGGTGCGCTTGCAACGCCTACAGTGGTCTGCTCTTCATCAGGAAGAAGCGCAACCTCCATATCTACGTTGCCGATGTTGGAGAACCGGAGAAGGACCTTCTTGTTGATCCAGCCGTCGGAGGTCGCATCGCCGTCCGTGAAGGACATGGATACTTCTGCCGGAGGAACAACGCCTGCATCCGCAAGCTCCTGCCACAGGGTGAAGTACTCGATGAAGTGTTCCTTGTTGAAGTTGAAGGAACCGTCAAATCCGAGGATCTTGTAGCCGTAGTTTGCTTCTACGTAGTTCTGAAGGTTCTCATATCCGGAAGCACGGGGATCGCCCTGGATCCACATGCCGTCGGGAAGCTTCTCAGCAGCGTCCTTCGCCCAGGTGATGAACTCGTCCCAGGTCCAGCCTGCCCACGGATAATCGATGCCGTATTCATCAAGAACCGGCTTCAGATACGTGCAGCCCATGCCGTTCGTGCCGACCGGCGCGCCGTACAGAACGCCGTCGATCTTATAGATATCGATCTGCTCCTGTGTCATGATGTCGGTCAGGTCCAGCTTGTCCGTAATATCCATGAGGGCACCGTTATTCACATAGGTGTGGATGAAAGCGGAGTCCATCTGAAGGATGTCGGGCATGGAGTTCGATGCAGACAGAACGGGGAGCTTATCCCAGAAGCCGTCCCACGCCATGAACTCGTAGGAAATATTCGCGCCGAAGGTCTCATTGTAGAGGTCGACCATCTTCTTGGTCGCCTCGTGACGGGAATCATTGCCCCACCACATGAACTTCATGGCCGGAGCGTCCGGATTGCCGCTGCCTTCGCCCTCATCTGCGGGAGCTTCAGGCTCTGCTTCCTGCTCTTCTGCGGGCTCCGCTTCCTTTTCGGACTCTTCGGGCTTTGCATCCGGCGTTGTGGAGCCGCCGCTCTGGCAGCCGACTGCGAAAACGAGAAGCATCGCAGCGAGTAATAACGCAAGTACTCTCTTCATAAAATGTTTACCCTCCTTGTGTGGAAACTACAGTTGCGTCATCCCTTCAGGCCGGTCGTCGCAACGCCTTCTACGAACTCCTTCTGGTTGAAGAAGAAGATCAGAAGCGAAGGAACGATCGAAAGCATGGACATCGCGAGAAGGGGCCCCCACTTGACGTCCGCCTGGTCGATGAACATCCGGAGGCCTAAGCTGACGGTAAATTTCTCTGGGGAGTTGATGTAAAGCATCTGGGAATAGAAATCATCCCAGCTCCAGATAAAGGAATAAATACCGACCGTCACGAACGACGGCTTCATCAGCGGGAACAGGATCCTCCAATAGATCATCCATGTGTTGGCTCCGTCGATCTTGGCCGCTTCATCCAGCTCTCTCGGCACGCCTCTTACGAACTGTACCAGAAGGAAGATGAAGAACGCGCCGCCGCCCAGGAAGTGAGGCAGGATAAACGGAACGTAGGTGTCGATCAGGCCCAGCTTATTGTAGAAGATATACTGAGAAATAACTGTGACCTGACTTGGAAGCATCATGGTTACCAGTACGATGGCGAACCAGACGTTGCGGCCTTTGAATTTCAGGCGGCCAAACCCGTATGCTACCAGCCCGGCGCTTATGATCGAGCCGACCACGTTCATCACGCAGATGAACAGTGAATTCTTGTAAAATGTTGTGAAGCTTAAGTCGCTGGTGATATGCCAGCCCTCTCTGTAGTTGTAGAGCGTCCATTCCTTGGGCCACAGAGCCTTGTCCGACAGGGCGTTCGTGTATTTGAACGTCGCGAAGAACCACCAGAGAATGGGGTAGACCATCAGGGAGGACATGAAGATCAGCAGGACATGGGTAAGGATCTTACGTACTGTAGCTTTTTTCATCTTCTATCCACCCCCTTAATCATCGTAATGGACCCAGTACTTCGACACGAGGAAGTTGACTCCCGTAAAGACGGCGATGATCACGAGAAGGATCCACGCCAGCGCCGAAGCGTAGCCCATCTGATAAGACTTGAAGGCCTTTTCATAGAGCATCAGGGCGTACAGATAAGTGGAATGCGCAGGACCGCCGCTGGAGACCAGATAAGCGGAATTGAACTGCTGGAACGCGGTGATCATACTGTTGACCAGGTTGAAGAATACCACAGGCGAAAGCATGGGCACTGTAATGTGGAAGAAGCAGCTGACAGGGCCTGCCCCGTCGACCTTTGCCGATTCATACAGTGACTTCGGTATCTGCTTCAGGCCGGCCAGGAAGATGATCATACTGGAGCCGAACTGCCAGACGTTCATCAGCATCAGGGTGGGAAGCGCAAGCTTCGTGCTGACGAGCCACGGCACTTTCTCTCCGCCTAACCATGCGATGATCGAGTTGACGTAGCCGTCCAGGCCGAAGATGTTCTTCCATACCATGGAGACTGCTACGGATCCGCCGATGAGCGACGGCAGGTATACCATCGTTCTCCAGAAGCTCATGCCCTTGACGTCCTTGCTAAGAAGGTTTGCAATGAACAGGGCGAAAACAAGCTTTGCGGGAACCGCGATCAGGACGAACTTGAAGGTAGTCATGAGAGACTTCTTGAAGTTCAGGTCAGTCGTAAAAATCTGTTTGTAGTTTTTGGTGCCGATCCACTGGGGTGAACCGAACATGTTGTAATTTGTGAACGACAGGTAGAATGAGTAGATCATCGGCCAGGCCGAAAGAAGGAGGAACCCGATGAGCCACGGCGCAATATACGCGTAGCCGCCGTAGTTTTCCTTGAATTTCCTTCTCCGGGTCAGCCGTGATTCATCTCGCTGATTACCGGTTTTTTCCAAGAGCCATCTCCTTTCCCATAGTCTGTTTTCAGGTTCAGCGCAGCGGCTTCACTCACACCCTTTAGATCTCATCATGACAGCAGGTGCACTGCTCCCTTTTCCGTACCGAATAGTTATTTATTATTATACGCAATTTATACAAATTCGTCAATCAAAATACAGGAATTTTATGATAATTCTACAAAAACCATAATTATTCCCTATTTGTTGTATGTTTCACCTGGTTTTTGTATTTTTCTGTTGGTGCGGCCCGGCATTTTCCCTGTACGGGACCCTGTGGGCGGCAAAGACGCCTGTCCGCAGGTGAAGGAGGACCTCGATGGCATCGGCATGACGGACGTCACGCTGAAGCTCTACCCGGGCGACCGGCACGAGATCCTGAACGAGCTCGACAGGGAAACGGTGTACAAGGATCTGTACGGCTGGTTCGAAGAAAAGAAACAGGGAAAGAAATAAGAAAAGAAGTCAGAAAAGACACTGGGAAAATACTGGAAAAATAAACATGTCAGCAACTGGAAAAGCCCGCGGCAGGTTCCCCTGCCGCGGGCCTTTTCAGCTTATTTAAGCTTAAGGATCAAGCGGGTCTTACTTATTTGCCATGGACTGCCTTGATGGAATCGCACCAATCCTGGGTCACCTTCGTATCCCACTCGACGAGCTCGTCGTAACCGTAGTCAACGATCTCGACTTTCATCTGATCCCAGAGGTTCTGGAATTCTTCCTCAGACTCTGCATAGATCATCTTCCAGCCATAGTCCTTCGTGATGGGCGAAAGCTGGCCGCGGATGTTCGCGATATCGGTGGAGTCTGCAGGCGTGGTATAGGTCGTGCCGACCACAACACCAAGCTGATCCTTGCTCTTCAGGTAATCCAGCGGTGCATAGTAGCCGTACATTTCTTCCCACATGTTGGAGTAGTCGTTACGCTCGTTGTTCAGAACGCTCTGCCACAGGGTCGTGGTAACGGGCTCGCCGCCGATCAGGCTGTTCGCGTCGTCAGAGTGGATCAGAGGATAGTTGATCTTCTGTCCGCCGTCGGTCCAGTTGCCGCCGCCCATGGATTCCGGAGCCTGCCTGTCGGGATCGGTGCTCAGACCGAACTCGGTCAGGACGGGATGTCCGTCAACCAGTTCATAGGTAACGCCTTCAACCTGGCTGTTGAACAGAAGGGTGCCTTCTTCAGAGCCGTACCAGTCAAGGAACTCCATCAGGCGCTCAGGATACTTCGCTTCGGAGCCGATAGCGAACGCATTGTCCTTCTGGCCGTACTTGTTGTAGCCGTTGATGGCATATCTCGTGCCGTTGACCGGAACAAGGCCGAAGCCGTAGTCGGTCTCCGGATTGAAGCCGGCATTCCACATGTTGTTTCCAAGGTAGGTCCACCAGGAGAAGAACGTTCTGCCGTCCTTAGCCTTCGTACCCAGCTCTTCAAACGTCTGCGTAGCGGAGTCCGGATCAATGTAGCCTGCGCGGTACATTTCGTTGTACTTCTTCAGGTACTGATAGTACAGGCTGTCATCGTCAAGCATGTTGACGATCTCAGAGCCGTCATACTTCATCCAAAGGTAGCCGACGGTCGGATAGTAGCCGTAGGTCCACATCCACTCACGTGCCGGACGAACGGTGTTGCCGTCCCAGTCGGGGAACAGAGAAAGCGCGTAGCACTTGTCGCCGTTCTTGTTGGTGGGGAACTCGTCCTGCATCTTCATCAGAAGATCAAGGAGCTCTTCGTGAGAGTTGATCTCCGGAGCACCCAGAGCGATGTAAGCATCCCAGCGGACGTTCGTGCCCTTGTCAAGGTTCACGCCGCGGCCGGACGGCTGATCATCGGGGTTGTTGGAGACCCAGCCGGGGATCGCGTAGACTTCGTCAGAGCCCATTGCCTCACGGAACGCTTCATAAGCGGTCTCGAGCTTGAGCAGGTTCGGGCAGTTCGGAAGATACGGAGACATGCTGGCAAGAAGGCCGACGTTGTAGCAGTCGATCATTCTGGACTTGATCTGGACGATCAGGTCGCCGAGGTTGCCGGCAGCAGTCCTTGTGGTGTACAGCTGATCACCGGTACCCGCTACGTTCGGGCAGATGATGTTGATCTTCAGGTTGAACTTGTCCTGAAGGATCCTTGCATACCAGCCGGTCATTTCGCCCTGGTAGTTTGCATAGCTGTCGTACATTTCAACCACGTACTCTTCATCGTGGCTGATCTCGCCCGTGTCTGCCGCGGGTGCTTCTGCTTCGTCTTCCTTAGCCGGCTCTTCTTCAGCAGGCTTGTCGCTGGTGCCGGTATTCACGGACACGTTACATGCCGCAAGGCTGAGCACCATTACTGCCGCAAGCAGAAGTGCAAACAGTTTTTTGAACATTTCTTACCTCCTAAAAGAATTTTTTTATACCCACTGCGCTGCGCTGCGCAGCAAATACCTGAAATTTATGCCGTTCCTCTACCGACGTTTTCTCCGGATACGGATCAGGATCCCCACGCCCATGTAAACGATTGGAATGAGGCCGATGATCAGGATCCCGAGTACGGTAGCCGTCCGGCTGTCGATCCTTAAGTGGTCCTCGGAAAGCGCCTTTGAACGGACCGCGATCACGCTCTCATCCTGCCCGGAGAGCCAGTCCACGGAGTTTAAGAACAGCTCCTCGTTCGCGCCGGAGCACATTTCATTGATGGACTCGTCCGTAAAGTACTGTGAAGAGATCCACACCGCGCGGGTGATCTCGCTCTCCGTTTCCTTTTCAAAAGCCATCGCGAGGTAGAACGGCCCGGCGATGTCCTCCGTTCCCTTGGACACATATCCCTGCACGTTCGAAAGGTCGGTCTTCGAAAACGCGTACTCCGACGTCGTATAAAGCGGCACAACGGAAAGGTTCTCCGGGATCTGTCCCAGGAACCGGAGTCCCTGCGCGACCGCAAACACCGGCTGCAGCTCCGCGCTCGAAATGGGCACCGTAATGGTGTGCGCGACGGCCACAGGCGTCAGCATGTACTGGAGGTCCATCGTAAAGTACCGGTCCGAATCCTCGAACACGGTGCCGTCGCAGGCCTTTACGGAGAATCCGGCCATCAGCGTGTCCAGGTTCGCAAGACGCGCTCCCTTGGGCGGCCTCGTGATGAGAAGCAGGTTCCCGCCGTGATCAAGATACGTCTGAAGCCTCTGAAGTTCTTCATCCGTGAGATCTGAAAGCGGCATGTTGATGAAGATGAGCGAAGCATCCTCCGGCACCTCACTGTCCTTCAAAGACAGCGTCCCGTATTCCACGTTCTCCTTAGTGACCGCCGTAACGTAGGATTCCGGCAGGTCCGTTTCCCCGTGTCCGGACAGGGCGTACATATGATACGTGACTCCCTTGTCCACAAAGTTGATCGCACTGGTCAATACGGTCTCACCCGCAAAGCGGATGTTGACGGACGTACCGTCCACATAGAACTCCGAGTAGTCGTATTCATAGATAGCGTTCCCGTCCAGATACCTGTACCTGTCATCGTTGAATACCACGAGACTGTTGTTCTGCGGTGAAGCTGTATATTTTTCAAGGAGCGTCGGATTCCTGTCAGGATCCACCTTTTCGACGATGACCCTGTCCGTAATGGACCGGTACCGTTCGAGGAGCAGCGCCAGTGTGCTGTCCTCCTTGTCCGACTGCACGATCCAGTAAATGTGCACGTCCTTATTTAGATTTTCCAGGATGGCTTTCGTCTGGTCCGAGATGTTGAACATCTGGTTAGGCGTCAGGTCAAACTTCGTGTACCGTACGTTGATCTTCCCAAACAGGACGTTCACGAGGATCAGCACAAGCAGGATCCCGGCGATAATGATGGCTGAAAGAACGCTTCTTTTCAGCTTCCCGTTATGAAGGCTCCCGGCCTTCTTTTCCGTATCTCCCCTGCTCATTCCGCCCACCTCTGTTTCTCCATGGAAAGGACGGTGAGGGCCAGAAAGAACACGATGACGCTCACGTAATACACGATGGCTGAAAGGTCGAACATGCCGTCCACAAACGAATCGTACCGCTTGAACAGCGAAAGACTCGTAAGCAGCTTGCCGAACAGCCCTTCAAACAGGCTGCTCTTTACTAAAAACAGGATGACGAGCACCGCCTCCGCGGCTCCGGCAAGAACGCCTGAGACCACAAGGCTCCGGGTCAGCAGGTAAAAGAGCGCCGCCACAAGAAGCACGAGAACGAACAGCGCGATGAACGACGCGTACGGCTTCGAGGACACATAGCCCGAAAGGCTTGCCATATAGTAATTCACCAGCATGACCACAAAGCACGCGCCTGCGGCAATTGCCTGGCTGGACGTAAGCGATGAAATAAACAGCCCGACCGCAAGAAGCGCTGCTCCCAGGCAGAAAAACCCGAACAGCGCGCTCAGGGAAACCTTCAGATAAACGTTTCCGAACGCGGTGAGGATCAGAGGATACAGGCTGATCACGGCAAGCGGCACCGCGAACACCACCAGCATGGCGACGTACTTCCCTAAAACGACCTTCGTCATGGAAGCCGGAAGCGAATAAAGCAGCGCATCCGTCTTCTGGGACTTCTCTTCCGCAAGCACCCTCATGGTCAGAATGGGTACGGCGATCAGGAAGATGAAGGACATTCCCGAAAGCACGTATTCGAAGTTCATGCTGCCCGCCTTCAGGTTGTTCACAGTCATATAGATTCCCGCAAACAAGAGAAGGAACGCGCCAAAGACGTACGCCGGAATATTCGTCACATGAGACAGCAGCTCATATTTCACTACGGATCTCATTTCCTGCCGCCTCCTTTCCCGGATACCGCGGAACGCCTTCCGGACGCCCCCTGGTCATTGGAGATATTGTCTGTCATTTCAATGTACAGGTCTTCCAGAGACGCCTGATGAACGGTAAGCTCCGTTATGGGCCGCTTCGCGTCGCTGAACGAAAAGAACAGGCGGCTGCACATCTCATCCTGGTCTGTAGCGCTCGAATTGAAGGTTATACGGCATTTTTCGCTGCCGAGCGGCCTGATCTTCAGCTTGTTCACATGGTCCGTTTTTTCCAGTATTTTCCGCGCTTCAGTCTCCGGTGCGAGCACCGTCATGTCCACTACCGTGGACTCGGCGTACTTCTCTGCGAGTCTCTCCGGCGTATCGAATTCGAGGAGCCGCCCGCCGGAGATCACAAGGATCTTCCGGCAGATGGCTTCCACTTCTGAAAGGATATGGCTGGAAAAGACCACGATACGCTCTTTTCCGAGTTCTCTGATCAGTCCGCGGATCTCCACGATCTCGCGCGGGTCCAGCCCAACGGTTGGCTCGTCCAGGATGATAATGTCGGGATCCCCGATCATTGCCTGCGCGAGACCGACGCGCTGCTTGTAGCCTTTGCTCAGATTGCCGCAAAGCCGCCGGGACACTTCCGTGATCCGGGTCACCTCCATGGCGTTTTCGATCTGTGCCTTTGCGGCTTCTTTCGAAAGGCCTTTATTCATGGCAATGAAACCGAGTGCCTCTTCAGGCGTCCTGTCCGGATAGAGCGGCGGGATTTCAGGTAAATAGCCGATGTGCCTCTTTGCTTCCGCGGCCTCTGTCACGATGTCATTGCCGTTGATGCGGACACTCCCCTCCGTTGCGGAAAGGCAGCCCGTCATCATGTTCATGATGGTCGACTTGCCGGCCCCGTTCGGGCCCAGCAGTCCGTATACACCTTTGTCCTCTACCGTAAACGAAACGTCCGAAACCGCCGTATGGCTTCCGTACTGCTTCGTCAGGTGCAGTGCTTCTATCAATTCCGTCTCCCCCTGCGTCAACCCTTCACGGCGCCGATCATGATGCCCTTCACGAAGAAGCGCTGGAAGATCGGGTACACGAACAGGATGGGCAGCACAACCACCACGGCGACCGTCATACGGACGGAGGTAGCTGTCTGCTGTACTGCCGAGTTGCCTAAGACAGAAAGGTCGCCGTTATTGGCCTCGACCATTCGGGCAAGGGACGCCGCCTGGTTAATGTACTGGTACAGAGTGAACTGAAGCGTATTCAGCTTCGAGTCCGTGATGTAGATCAGCGTATCCTGGAAAGCGTTCCACTGTCCGACGGCCGCGAAGATGGCGATGGTCGCGAGGATCGGCTTGATGAGCGGCAGCATAATGCTGAAGAACACCTTTGTGATGCCCGCACCGTCCACCTCCGCCGCTTCCTGCAGCTCCTTGGGCGTGTTTTCAATATACGTCTTGATCAGGATGATGTTGTACGGCTGCACGATGGCGGGTACAACATAGATCCAGAACGTATTCGTAAGTCCCAGCGTCTTCATCGTGATATAGTGCGGGATGATGCCGGCCGAGAAGTACATGGTGGCGACCACAAAGCGGTACCAGAATTTCCGGTGCCACATCTTTTCCTGAGTGAACATGAATCCGAGGAACGAGCAGCCCATGCAGGTGCCGGTCGTACCGATGACGGTTCTCGCGACGGAGATGCCCGCGGACCGGAGAAGGCCGTTCAGCTGCGTCACGGAAACGTAGTTCCTGAAGTGCACCCCCACCGGATACCACAGCACCTCGCCTCTTGCGGAAATGTCGTTCGCGGAGATCGAGTTGATGATCACGTAATAGAACGGATAAGCGCAGATCAGAGTGAACAGTGCGAAAAGCACGTAGTTGAACGAATCAAATAAAATATAGGAAAGCGGTCTTTTCTTGCTTTGAACGACCTTGCCCTGAAAATCATCATTCGCCATTTTCATTCCCTCCTTTCTCTGGCCTTACAGGATGCTGTCGCCGCGGAGCAGCTTGGACAGCGAGTTCACGGAGAACAGGAGCGTCAGGCTGACGAACGACTTCATGATGGAGATTGCGGTCGCGACTGAGTATCCGCCCTGTCCGCCAAGGCCCAGGTTGTAGACGTAAAGGTCCAGCACCTGGATCTTTTCCTTGTTGAACGAATTCTGGAACACGTAATACTGCTCCACGCCGTTGTTCAGGAAGCTTGCGACGTTAAGTAAGAGCAGGACGAAGAACGTGGGCAGGAGGCTCGGGACCGTGATGTGCCACATGGTCTGGAACCGGTTCGCGCCGTCCACGTACGCGGCGTCATAAAGCTCCGAGTCTATTCCGGCGATGGCCGCTATGTACATGATGGCTGACCAGCCGGTGCCCTTCCAGATGCCCAGGAGCCACATAAAGAGGTACGTGTGTTCTGAATCCTGCAGGAACAGCTTCGGCTCCGTATACCAGCCGCTCTGGATGGCGAACGTATTCACCGCGCCGGAGTTCGAAAGGAGCGAGTACGCGAGCGTGTACACAAGGACCCATGAAATAAAGTGCGGCAGTGTTGTGAGGGTCTGGACGACCTTCTTGTAAGGAGTCAGCTTGATCTCATTGAGCAGGATGGCAAAGGCCATGGGGATCCAGCTGAAGATGATGTGCAGGCCGGACATCACGAACGTGTTCTTCATGACCTGCAGGAAGGCTTTCCGCTTGGTCGCGTTCGAGAACAGCGTGGTGAACCACTTGAAGCCCACGAATTCGCAGTCAGACAGCTTGTACGGCGGCCGGTAGTCATAGAGCGCGTATCTCCAGCCGTACAGCGGATAGTAGGAAAACAGGAACACCAGTACCAGGAAAGGAATAATGATGAGGAAGAGCTTGATGCTGTACCACTTTTTCCTGGCTCTCAGGCGGTTTGCGGTTTGAATTTGATTACTGTCCATTCCAGACTCTCCTTTTTGTAAAAAACTTCCGGGGCCCGCCCCGGTTTTGTGAGGAGCATTCTGCGGTGCGGACACACGCCGCTTTCGCAATTTGCACTTTCAGGTGCGGAACGTCTGCAGAACGTCTCTCTCACGTCCCCTTTTATAATAGTGATATATTAACCAAAAATCCATGGTTTGTAAAGTGTTTTCCTGTATTTTTTCCACAAAATTTATTTTTTCTCAGTGATATTAACACGTGTTCACGTAAATATGCGGCATTTTCGAAAATATCAAGATATTTCAATAACAGATATTTTAAAGATTTATGCAGAGGTTTTTTGCCGCAATATGCAGGTTTGTCCAACCGGAGGCAAAAAAGGGCCGCCCCTCAAGGGGCGGCCCCGTATAACCCATGTGCAATGCGAACCACGGTTTATCCTTTCGCATCAAGCGTCTTCAGTTTTTCCTCGCGGCGGTCCACCGCTGCAGGCGGGATGATGTCGCCGGACTTCGTAAGCGCCCACTTTGTGAGCATCGGGCCAACGAGCTCGTAGATAAGCACGGAGAACAGGACGATGTTCCGGATGAGGCTGCCCTCGGCACCCAGGGCCTGGGCAGTCACGCACATACCGAGCGCGACGCCGGCCTGCGGCAGGAGCGTCCAGCCCAGGTACTTCTGCACTTCCGGGTCACAGTGCATGAGCTTTGTAGACCACCTGGTCCCCAGGAACTTCCCGGCCGAACGGAACAGGATGTAGACAATGCCCACGAGGACGATCAGGACGTCCCCGAAGACCGAAAGCTCGAGCTCTGCGCCGGACAGCACAAAGAACAGGGCGAACAAAGGCGACGTCCACTTGTCCGCACGCTCCATGAGGTCGAACGAAAGCGGGCAGATATTGCAGAATACCGTGCCCAGCATCATGAGGACCAGGAGCGTGGAGAAGCTGAAATCGACGCCGAAGAGCGTAAACTTCACCATGCTGAGCGCAACGGTCAGCACAACAAAGCAGATGACCAGATTGAGACGGTTCGAGTTCGAATGGAACAGCTTCTCAAGCTCCGTGAGGATAAAGCCCATGACGGCGCCTAAAAGGCACGACATGACGATCTCGATGAGGGGCTCCAGAATGATCGACTGAAGATCCGCCTCCCCGCTCTTTAAAGCCTGCGCGATCCCGAAAGATGCGGCAAAGCACACGAGGCCGACCGCATCGTCCAGGGCGACCACGGGCAGCAGGATCCTGGTGACCTTGCCCTTCGCCTTAAACTGGCGGACCACCATCAGCGTGGCTGCGGGAGCCGTGGCCGTTGCGATGGCTCCTAAAGTGATGGCCGCAGGCAGCGAAAGCCTGTCAGGGATCAGATAATGGAGGCCTATAAGCGCTGCGTCCACAAAGACCATCGCCGCAATGCCCTGAAGGATACCCACAACGAAGGCCTGCTTCCCCGTCTCCTTAAGCTCGGACAGCCGGAACTCGGAGCCGATCGCGAACGCGATGAACCCGAGCGCCGCATTCGCGACGTTCCCGAGGACGTCGATCTCGCTCATGCTCCTGAACCCGAGGCCCGGAACACCGGATCTCCCTAAAACGTACGGTCCCACAAGGACGCCCGCCATAAGATATGAAGTCACGTCCGGCAGCCTGAAGCGCTTTAAGACACGCGTCATCATCAGCCCGCAGAACAGTGCTATGGTCATGGATAATAAAGTACTCATACCCGTCTCCTTTTCTCTTTGCCGCGAATACTATATGCCTTTCACTGCATGAAATCAAGACGGAATAATACCCAAAAAAAAGCCGGAAAAATACCCATTCAGTGGTATTTATGAAAAGAAGCCCCGCAAAACCCGCAATTAACGGAGAAATCCGTACCTTCCAATTTTTCAAGTAATAACAGTAAGTTTCCTAATTGCTATTCGTTTTTTTGTTTTGTTTAACAGTTTATTAATTTGTATTAATTATTCTTTTTCTTCATATTTTACTTAAATATCCTTGATTTTACTGGATTTTTACCAGTTCTTTGGATTCGAATTTCTTCAAAATATTAATATTATGTTAAATGAACATTTTTATTGACAAACAGGTATTATTCTGATAGAATGTGGAAAGATTAAATCAATGTGAGGTGCAGTCAATGACTAATACAGAGGAACTTACCGCCATCGCCAAGGCACTATACGATGAAAAACGGCAGAAGATTATCAAGATCCTTCAGGACGGCGAAACCTGTGCAAGTGTTCTGTTGAAGGAAATGAAGCTGCCCCAGTCTACTCTTGCGTTTCACATGAAGATATTATGTGACTCGGGGCTCGTTACGGGACGCTACGTCGGGAAGTGGAAACACTACAAGCTGAACCCGGCCAAGAGAGACCGCGCAGTAAAGCTTATGCAGAACCTGCTTACGGACAAGGCTGAAAAGGCTGAACTGAAGAAAAACGCGAAATAACAGATTTACAGATCATGCATCCGGAAGCGGCCGATACCTGCCGCGAAAGCATGACAGTCTGCCAGATCAGTGCTGAAGACAGACGGACAGAAGAACTTCTCTTCTGTCCGTCTGTTTTTTCGCTTCGGCCTATGCCGGCATCACTTCCCGACCGCCCTGTCAGCCGCCGTCAGCATCAGCTTGATCCTGTTCAGCTGGTTGACCTCGCTCGCGCCGGGATCGTAGTCCACCGCGGCAATATTAGCCTGCGGATACGCCGCCTTCAGAGCCTTTATGACTCCCTTCCCCATCACATGGTTCGGCAGGCACGCGAACGGCTGGATGCAGATGATGTTATCGACGCCCTCGTCCAGAAGCTCCACCATCTCCCCGCATAAAAACCACCCTTCGCCGTACTGGTTCCCGAGCGACAGGAACGGCTTCACCGGCTCCGCAATGCGGTCGATCCGCCTGGGCGGCGCGAACCGCTTACTGTTTTTGAGCGCTCCCGCCGCGTGGATCCTGAGCCCTTCAATGGCCGCGACCCCCGCGTGCGCGATCACGGAATCCAGCACTTTCTTCCCGAGGTACTTATGCTGATAGTCCTTCCCGAACACGGACATCTCAAAGAAGTCCAGCATGTCCGGCACCACGGCTTCCGCCCCCTCCTTTTCAAGGAGCTCGACCAGATGGTTGTTCGCGAGCGGCATGTATTTTACAAGGATCTCCCCGACGATGCCCACGCGCGGCTTCTTCACGTCCTCATAAAGCGGCAGCTCGTCAAATTCCGACACGATCCCCCTGCAGAGCTCCTTATAGCTCAATTCGGGGTCGTCCGAAAGGAAGCATTCGCTGATCGTCTTCGTCCACTTGTCCTTCAGCGCGTTCGCGGAGCCCGGCGTGACCTCATACGGCCTCGTCCGGTACAGGCACCGCATCAGGAGGTCTCCTAAAAGAAGCCCCCGGAACGCCGTGAGCACGAGCGGTATGGAGAGCTTAAAGCCCTCGTTTTTCTCCATGCCGTTTGCATTGAGGGAAATGACCGGGATGTGGGACATCCCCGCCTTTTCAAGCGCCCGGCGGATGAAGGCGATGTAATTGCTCGCCCGGCAGCAGCCGCCGGTCTGCGACATGAGGAGGGCAAGCTTATCCGTGTCGTACCGTCCGGAAAGCACCGCCTCCATCATCTGTCCCGTGACAATGATGGACGGATAGCACGCATCGTTGTTCACATACTGGAGGCCTAAGTCCACCGCCCTGCGCGTCGCGTTGTTCAGCATCTCGAGCCTGTACCCGTGCTTCCGGAACGCCGGCGTCAGAAGGTCGAAGTGGATGGGACTCATGGCCGGCGCGAGGATCGTATATCCTTCGTCGTACATCTTCTTCGTGAACTCGGTCCGTTTATACGCCGCAGGCTTCGGATCCGGCCTGATCTCCCGGCGCTTTCTCATGTCCATGGCTGCCATGAGGCTCCGCACACGGATCCTGGCCGCGCCAAGGTTCCCGACTTCATCGATCTTGATGACCGTATAGAGCTTTCCGGACTTCTCCAGGATCTCCTGCACCTGGTCCGTAGTCACTGCGTCCAGGCCGCAGCCGAATGAGAACAGCTGTATGATCTCGAGGTCATCCCTCTTCCGGATGAACTGCGCGGCGTTATAGAGCCTCGAATGGAAGACCCACTGGTCCACCACGCGGAGCGGCCGCTCCTTGTCTTCGTCCGTATACGGCAAGCTGTCTTCCGTGAAAACGTCAAGCCCGTAACTCGCGATCATCTCCGGGATGCCGTGGTTGATCTCCGGGTCGATGTGGTACGGCCTGCCCGCGAGGACGATGCCCCGCCGGCCCTCCGCTTCCATTTCGGAAAGCACGCGCGCTCCTTCGTTCCGGATATCCTCCTTCGTCTTCCGCATCTCCGCCCACGCAAGCCGCGCCGCCCGCCGCACTTCCTGCGCCGGGATCTTCCACTCTTTCCGGCAGAACCGCACCAGCCGGTCCTCCGCCGTCTTTTCGTTCGTAAAGGCGATGAACGGCCGGAGGTACTTCATCCTGCCGGACGTGACCGCTTCCACGTTGTTTTTGAGATTTTCCGCATACGACGCCGCCATCGGGCAGTTGTAATGGTTATCCGTGCCCGGCGTCTCCTGGTATTCGTAGAATACACAGGGGTGGAATACGGTAGTGATCCCGTGCTCGTAAAGCCACTGGACGTGGCCGTGGGCAAGCTTTGCCGGGTAGCACTCGGACTCGGACGGGATGGATTCCATGCCGGATTCGTAGATGCTCCGCGAACTGAACGGGGAAAGCACCGTCTTGAAGCCAAGCTCCCGGAAAAAGACCGCCCAGTACGGGTAGTTTTCGTACATGTTTAAAACGCGCGGGATGCCGATGGTCCCCCGCACCGCCTTTTCTTCCGAAAGCGGCGGGTACCCGAAGACGCGCTTTCTCTTGTATTCGACGAGGTTCACGCCTTTCCGGGCGCTTTTCACCGTTGAGACCTTCTTCTCGCACCGGTTGCCGGATATAAACCGCGAGCCGTCGTCAAACGTGTTCACCGTCAGCATGCAGTTGTTTTCACAGCCGCCGCAGCGGACCGCGCGGGACGTATACGTAAGGGCGGCGATCTCGTCGAAGCTCCTCATTTGGGAAGCCTTTCCGTCGTCCCGCTCGCGCGCGATGAGCGCCGCGCCGAACGCCCCCATGATGCCTGAGATGTCCGGGCAGACGACTTCCGTCCCGGCCACCTTTTCGAACGCCCGGAGCACCGCCTCATTATAGAAGGTACCGCCCTGCACCACAATACGCGCGCCCAGCTGCTTCGCGTCCGCAAGCTTGATGACCTTGAACAGCGCGTTTTTGATCACGGAATACGCAAGACCCGCGGAAATATCCGAGACCTTCGCGCCTTCCTTCTGCGCCTGCTTCACGTTCGAATTCATGAAGACCGTGCAGCGTGTGCCGAGGTCGATGGGCTGCTCCGCAAACAGCGCCTCCTGCGCGAACTCCGGGGCTGTAAGCCCTAACGAGACCGCAAAATTCTCTATAAACGACCCGCAGCCCGAGCTGCAGGCTTCGTTCAGGATGACCGTATCCACCGTGTGGTTCCGGATCCTGATATATTTCATGTCCTGCCCGCCGATGTCCAGCACGCAGTCCACCATAGGCTCAAAAAACGCCGCGGCCGCTGTGTGCGCCACAGTCTCCACTTCGCCTTCATCCAGCCGGAACGCGGCCTTCATGAGCGCCTCGCCGTAGCCCGTGGAGCAGGCCCGCGCGATCACGGCGCCTTCCGGCAGCGCGTCCCGGATCTCCGCCATGGCTTTCCGCGCGACCTCGACAGGGCTTCCCTGGTTGTTCGCGTAGGTCGAATAGAGAAGCTCGCCGTCCCGGCCCACAAGAGCCAGCTTGGTAGTGGTCGAGCCTGCGTCGATCCCGAGATAGCACTTCCCACGGTATACGGAGAGCTCTCCGCGCGGCACGGACGCTTTTCCGTGGCGCATACGGAACGCTTCATACTCTTCCCGGCTGCTGAATAAGGGATCGAGCCGCTTGATCTCGAGCTCCATCGGCACCCCGTGCCGGAGCTTTTCGATGAGCGAATCCACGGAAAATGCTTCCGCCCCCGCCTGCATGGCCGCACCTATTGCCGCGAAGAGATGCGAGTTTTCGGGGTCCGCGATCTCCGAAGGAGACAGCCCGAGCGTCCGGATGAACGCCGCCTTGAGCTCGGACAGGTAGTGGAGCGGCCCGCCTAAAAACGCCACCGTCCCGCGGATGGGTCTCCCGCACGCGAGTCCGGAAATGGTCTGGTTCACCACCGCCTGGAAAATGGACGCCGCAAGGTCCGCTTTGGAGGCCCCTTCGTTGATGAGCGGCTGGATGTCCGTCTTTGCGAACACGCCGCACCGCGCGGCGATGGTATAGATCTGGCTGTACTCCTTCGCAGCTTCGTTCAGGCCTTCCGCGTCGGTTTTTAATAGCGCCGCCATCTGGTCGATGAACGACCCTGTTCCGCCCGCGCAAACGCCGTTCATGCGTTCGTCAAGGCCGCCCGTAAAGTAGATGATCTTCGCGTCCTCGCCGCCTAATTCGATGGCCACGTCCGTCTCCGGGTGGTACTTTGCAAGCGCGTCCGCCACCGCCACCACTTCCTGGGTGAAGGGGATGCCAAGGGCCTTGCTGAGCCCCAGAGAGCCCGACCCAGTGATATGCGCGTGAAGCGCGCACGGTCCCAGAAGGTCCCGTGCGGCCGCAAGAAGATCCGCGAGCGTTTCCTGCGTATGCGCGTGATGACGGCGGTATTCCCCGAAAAGGAGCTTCCCGTCGCCATCAAGAACGCAGAGTTTTACGGTTGTAGAGCCGATATCGATACCGGCCGAATAGTATACTGAATCTTTCATTTTCCTCCGAAAACGATCGTCATTCCTCTATGAACAGCACGCCCAGAGTTCCCGGCCCGCAGTGTGAAGACACCGTGCAGCCTGCCCGTGTGTGGTGCACTTCGCGGCATCCGGAAAGGTCCTTCGCGAGCTGCATGAGTTCCTCGATGACCGAAGCTTCGATCTCGCCCGCTTCCGTGATAAAGATGTGGCCCGGGCGTACCCGTTTTCCGGTGAGCTGCTCCGTAACGTACTGGCGGTAAACGTGTTCCATCTTCCCGCGGTACTTCTTGAAGACGACGATATTCCCGTCCTTCAGCTTAAGCGCCGGCTTGATCCTCATGAGGTTCGCGCCTAATGCAGCAAGCCCGGAGCATCTGCCGCCCTTCCACAGGAATTCAAGCGTGTCGAGCACGAAACTCGTGCTGACCTTTTCTCTCAGCGCATTCAGGTGCTCCTCGATCTCTGACGCCCCCATTCCGCGGTCGCGGCACTCCGCCGCTTCGATCGCGAGAAGGCCGATGCCCGTGGAGAGCATCATGCTGTCGATCACATGGACGCCCTGAAGATCCTCAGCCGCAAGCCGCGCGACGTTATTGATGTTCGAAAGCTTCGCGCTTATGTCCAGGTGGACGACCTCGTAGCCCTCGTCCGTAAACGACTTGAAGAAATCGTACATGTCCGCGATGCCGGGCGCTGCCGTCTTCGGGAGCGTCCCGTCCGCATGGTAGCGCCTGTACATATCCTCCGTGGTCAGGCCCTGGCCGTCTAAGTAGCTTTCCTCCCCTAAGAAGATCGTGAGCGGGATGGTGCGGATATTGAAGCGATTGAGAAGCTCGGGTGTGCGATCGACGGTGCTGTCCGCAGTGACCATTACGGGTTTATTCATATCGGTATCTGTTCCTTTGTTTATGTGATAAGCTTGTGCGGCTAAGAGCCGCGCACCATGATATTTTACCACAGATACACAAAAACTGCAACAAAATATAGACCCCGTCAAAGCCTTCCCCGGGATTTAAAAAGGCGGCGCCGGAGGCGCCGGATGAGGCCGAAAAAGCCCGCGGCATCCCCTGGAGGGACCCGCGGGCAAATTAAATTAAAAAAGACGGAGAGGAAGGGATTCGAACCCTCGAGCCAGTTACCCGGCTACTGCATTTCGAGTGCAGCTCGTTATGACCTCTTCGATACCTCTCCGCACCGTGCAACAGTATAGCAGAAAGTTCGGGAAATATCAACCGGAAATCACAGTCTGTCCAAAATCCCCGTGAGGTCCGCACCTTCCACGTCGTAGATCGTCCCCTCGTCCGAATGCTTCGCGATCGCGGGATCGATCGGGAGCTTCGCGACCACGTCGATGCCAAACTTCTCCGCAAGCTCATCGATGTGGCTTTCGCCGAACACCGCGTGCCGCTTTCCGCAGTCCGGGCACTCGAAATAAGACATGTTTTCCACAAGGCCCAGCACCGGGATGTTCATCATCTCAGCCATTCTGACCGCCTTTCCGACGATCATTCCGACCAGTTCCTGCGGGCTCGTGACCACCACGATGCCGTCCACCGGGATCGACTGGAACACGGTAAGCGGGACGTCTCCGGTCCCCGGAGGCATATCGACGAACATGTAATCCACGTCGTTCCAGATGACTTCGGTCCAGAACTGCTTCACCACTCCCGCGATGATGGGGCCGCGCCACACCACCGGGTCCTCTTCGTTCGGCAGCATCATATTCACGGACATTACGAGCGTCCCGTTTTCCGCGCGGGCGGGCAGGATGCCGAATTCATTGCCGAGCGCCTTTTCATGGATGCCGAACATCTTCGGAATGGACGGGCCGGTCACGTCCGCGTCCAGGATGGCCGTCTGAAGGCCCTTCTTCTGCATGGCGGACGCAAGAAGCGACGTCACGAGCGACTTGCCTACGCCGCCCTTTCCGCTCACCACACCGATGACCTTTTTCACGTTGGAAAGCTCATTTGTCTTCTCGAGGAAGCTTTCCGGCGAACGCTCAGCACAGGCTTCCGCGCAGTTCGCACAGTTGTGGTCACAATTTTCACTCATTTTCGTTCTCCTTCTTTTCAGTATTCAGATAAGTCTCAAGGTAGATCTTCAGGAGCTCGGCCTGTGAAAGCCCGCTCTCATATTTCTTTTCCAGGATGTCGACGATGCGCCTCGGGACCGCGAGGTCCCCGCCCAGATCGCGGTCACGCTCGTATCCGGCAAGCGCCTCTATGGCCTCCTCAATGGTCGGTTTGTCGAATTCCGGAGCCTCCCGGAAATAGGCTTCCGCGTCCGCCTTCCGCTTCCCGTGCATCCTGTTGTGGACGACCCGGAGCAGGACGGCGATCCCGAACGCCAGGGCAAACATGACCACGGCGGTCAGATACCACGGAACGTACGTATTGAACTGGTAGTGGTCGCGCCAGCCGCCGGCCTCTTCACCGATCACGAACGCAAGGATCACATAGTTCACGGCGTAAATGAACATCGGCGTAAGTGAAAGGAACGTCACCCGGAACGGGATGGTGTGGTCCGTGTTGATCACGAGGAACAGGAGGATCGCGGCTATCGGGACGATGGTATGCAGGTACTTGCCCTCCCGGTAGATCATGATGTAGCGAAAGCCCGCAAACGAGGACAGCGCTACTCCCGCCACTACGAACGTGATGGTCACGCACACTGTCGCCGTATACAGGAGGTAGACGACCCAGCGCGGCAGATGGTAGTTCCGGTACCTGAGCCCGTCCACCGCAAAGGGAATGCACATGGCGGCCGCTGCGGCCATCAGCATGTTGGAAAGCACGGTGAACATCCGGAAGCTTTTTTCTCCGACCTCCTGGATGAGCTCCGTCGGTTCACCCAGCATGATGTTTTCGATCCCAAGGAATACGCAGATGCAGATCAGAGCCGAAAACACGACCGAAAGAATGCACCGGTTCCGGTTGATCTGAGGCGCGTTCCTGATCTTTTCCTGTACGTGGTTCTCACTCATTCAGGGCCTCCAGAGATCTCCGGATCTCCGCAATATACTCCGGGCTGCTGCCGCAGCAGCTGCCTGCGTAGCTTACGTACTCGAACGCAGGCGCAAGCTCCTTCGCAAAGGTCTCCGCATCGTAGTCGTACGTCGTGCTGCCGTCTTCATGGATCACCGGCATGCCGGCATTCGGCTTGAAGAACAGCGGAAGCTTAGTCCGTTCTGAGAATTCGCGGATCACGGGCAGCGCGAGGTCCGGGCCTAAGGAACAGTTTAAGCCGATGCCGTCGATCCCGAGGGGCGTGAGCGTTTCCACCGCATCCTCCACTGTATTTCCGAACATCGTCTTCCCGGACTTTTCGAACGTCATGGAGCAGATGACCGGGACGCCGTACTTTTTGGCTTCTTCCGCCGCGATCCGGAGCATTTCGACGTCCGTGAAGGTCTCAAGAGAGATGAGGTCCGGGTGCTCCGCCATGCCGGCAGAAAAGATCTCCTCGTAGATCTCCCGGCACTCGTCCTCTTCCATGTCGCCGTAAGGCTCCAGCATGAGGGGGAGCGGGCCTACGTCCAGGCTGCACTTCGCGTTCGTGCCTTCTACCGCCTTCTTCGTGATGCGGACGCCCGCGCGGACCACCTCGGAAACGTCATACCCGGGGGAGTGCAAAAGCGACGGCCGGTTCACGCTGAAGGTGTTCGTCTGGATGATTTCCGAGCCTGCGGCGATGTATTCGCGCTGGAGCTCCTCCACGATCTCCGGATGGTCGATATTGTATTTCCACACCGGGTCCTTCGGGAAGCCGCGCTTCTCTGCTTTTTCCCAGAGGCAGGTGCCCGTCGCGCCGTCTAAAATGGTGAACTTTTTCACTCTTCCACCTCCACGATCTTCTGAAGGACGTCGACCATTCTGTTCATGTCATCGATGCTCGCGAATTCATGGACGCCGTGGAAGTTTTCCCCGCCGGTCGAAAGGTTCGGGCACGGGAGGCCCATATACGAGAGCCGTGCGCCGTCTGTGCCGCCGCGGATGGGGGTGGCCTTCGCTTCGATGCCGCAGGCTGCAAACGCCTTGACGATCCGCGTGAGGACCTCGGGGTACGGCAGCACCATTTCCTTCATGTTGTAGTAGCTGTCGCGGAGGGCGAGCTCTATGGTCCCCTCTCCGTACACGTCGTTCAGGTAGGCCACAAGGCGCTCCGCGAACTGCTTCCGCGCCTCGAATTTCTCCCTGTCGTGGTCCCGGATGATCATGCTGATCTTCGCTTCGTCTTCGCTCCCGGAGATCCCGTTCACGTGGTAGAAGCCTTCGTACCCTTCCGTGTGGGACGGGGTCTCTGCGGGCGGGAACATGGAGATGAGCTCGGTAGCAACAAGCACCGCGTTCTTCATTTTGTTCTTGGAGCTGCCCGGGTGGACGCTCACGCCGTGGATCGTGAATTTTGCGGAAGCCGCATTGAAGTTTTCGTATTCGTATTCGCCTAAGGTTCCGCCGTCCACCGTGTAGGCGAACTGCGCGCCGAACCGCTCCGTATCAAAGAAGTCCACGCCTTCGCCGATCTCTTCGTCGGGCGTGAAGCAGACTGCGATCTTTCCGTGCCGGATGGCAGGATTTTGAAGGAGGCGCTCGCACAGGGTCATGATCTCGGAGACACCGGCCTTGTCATCGGCGCCTAAGAGCGTCGTCCCGTCCGTCACGATCAGGTCGTGTCCGACGTAGCGCTCAAGCCCTGTAAAGACGGACGCCTTTGTGACAACCGTGTCCGAAAGCGGGATGTCCCCGCCAGTATAGTGGATCACGCGGGGCCTGATGTCCGCACCGGACACCGCGTCCGACGTATCCATGTGGGCGATGAGGCCGATCACCGGCTCCTCTTCGCAGCCGGCGCTGGCGGGAAGGTATCCGTAAACATAGCCCTGCTCACTGAGGTACACATTGGAGACCCCGAGCTCCTTCATTTCTTCCACAAGCGCGCGGGCAAGCACGAGCTCCTTTTCGGAGCTCGGGTGTGTCCCGGAATCCTCGTGGGAGGTGGTTTCATAGGATACATATTTCATAAGGCGTTCTTCTGGTCTCATGGTCCTTCTTTCTCCGGGAGTGGCCGGTGTGGTGTATTTTTCTCAGTGGTCACGCTTCCGGGATGATATTCTTTGTCACTGGGAATGGTTTATAGTGTCTGTGGAAACGTACCCGGAAATGCTGTACTTTACGTTACCGGTAATGACATATAATCTCTCCGGTTATTCCTCAGAGACAACGTATTTCACTATGTCTTCTACCGTTTCCGCAATATAGTCTGCGCCGGCGGCTTCCAGCTCTTCACGGGAGCCGTAGCCGTACAGCACGCCGAGGCTTTTAATGCCTACGGCCTTCGCGCCCAGGATATCGTGCTCCCGGTCCCCCACCATGAGGCAGGCCGATTTGTCCTTGATGCCGAGCTCATCGAGCGCGTACTGTATGATCTCCTGCTTCCCAACCTTTTTCTCGTTCATGGATGCGCACGAGAAAAAGCTGAAATAGTCGTACAGGCCGAAGTGCTTCATGATTTTGATGGAGAATTCGTCCGGCTTGGACGTCGCGAGAATGAGCTGTTTCCCGGCGTTCTTTAAGCTTGCCAGCATCTCCGGGACTCCTTGGTAGACTTCGTTTTCAAAGAGCCCGTACGGGCGGAAATATTCGCGGTATTCATCAATGGCCTTCACGGCGTCTTCTTCGGAAAACCCGAAATACTTCATGAAGGAGTCTTTGAGCGGCGGCCCGATGAACGGGTACAGCGTGGTCCTGTCCGCAACTTCGATCCCGTGCTTTTTAAGCGCGTGCATCACCGAATTCGTGATCCCGAGCCCCGGGTCGGTCAGCGTCCCGTCCAGGTCAAAAAGGATATTTTCAAACATGCGGCGGCCCTCCTTCGCGTGCTGTTACAGTAAAGAATATCGTATCACTTTGAGAGGGGAAAATCAAGGGCTGAGCAAGGCCTCCCCCTCATCCGCCGGCGGGGGAAGGCTAAGCTAGCAAAGGCTTCCCCCGGAGGGGGAAGCTGTCAGGCCTCCGGCCTGACTGATGAGGGGGGCAAACCCTCTTGCCAATTTCCTCCGTCCAGCGCCGCCCCGCGCATTTACATGAATATTCTCATGTTCACTCAATTATTCTTACCTCTCCTTAGCCTGCATCAATTACATGAAAATAAGCAAGTAAGCTCCTGTTTTCTTGAAAGTTTTTCGGGTGTCCCCTGACAAAAACAGAAAAGACGAACACAATCAGTTAATTTTATGTAAACGACGGCTTCTTTCAGAGCCCATACTTCACCGCACCTGATTCATCATCCAATGTTCAGCCCCAAATTTACAGAATATCCCGCTATAATAGAATTTGTTATGTAAATGACCCGCTCATCTCGATTTTGATGTAATATAAATCCATAACACCCGCAAATTTTCATGTAATAGAGCCAACCCGCTCATTTTGTTTCAAGAATATCAGGCGAAAAAGCTTGTTATTATGTAACACAAAAACAGGCAAATTCAGACCCGGCGCTGGAACAATCTTCGTCGCAGTGATATAATAAAAAAGAAGCAAGGGATGCAATATCCATGAGTATGCAGAAGGAAATACCAGCCACGATCAGGCTGAGATAATGACGAGTCAAACAGACTAAGAAATAACCAATCACCAACAGACTAAGAAATAACCCAACCATCATGCTGAAGAAAGGATCCCACACCATGAAACACATCCATGCGCCATCCCGGAACCGGCATTCCGTCCGCAGGCATATACTTATTCTTCTCACAGCCATTCTGATCACCATGCTTCTCTCAGGCTGCCAGCTGGTCCTCCCTGCGTTTTATTATTCCAAAGAAGTATTGATCACCTTCCGGCAGAAGGACGTTTCTCCGGACGGTGAATACGAAGTAGTTGTTTATGATAAAGGGGTCCCGCTTACCTATCATACGGTCAGGGTGCAGCTCCTCCATAACGGAGAAGTCCTGGAAACCTTCGATGATGATCTTTATGATAACGGCGGATACGGGGAGATCGAAACAGTCTGGTACCCGCACGGCGCGGACGTGCTGCTTTCGGGTAAGGAGCAAAGGGAACCGTCCCATCACGGACTGCCCTTTGATACCGGTTCATATACCGGCATGAACACGGCGGAGGAAGCCGCAGACGTTCTCAAAGCACGTTACGGAGAGGATACCGCTTTCATCCTTGAAGACGGAAGCTGGTTCGTCTTCCGGGTGGGCGATGTCCCGTTCCGCGTGAAAAACGATGTGATCCTGACAGACAACTATGAAGATACGAAGATCCTGATGGAGCGCACGGAGGAGTATTTTGAAAACACCGAATACCCTCACGAGTTCCGCTGGAAAGAGTCCGGGCTTTCCGTGTCCAAGGCGCCGTACCTGATCCCGTACATCACGCTCCCGATGTATCCTGAGGAATATCCGATCCCGAACAGCGATGACTACCGGGCTGCAATGATCAGAGAATGGCTGTATGAAAGCGGCGGGCTCGTCGATATGACAAAGATGAAGCAGGAAGATATCGACTGGTTTTTCTCGTACTTCTGGCTGTATCAGGGCACGGTGAATCGCCATACGGAATCCGGGGAAAGGCTGGTCAATTTCAGGGAGTATTACGGAAACAGCGGATTCAATTTCCGGGACCTGTCGAACTGGGGAATGCTGACTTACGCTGTACGGAGTATTTTCGGGCTTTCCACGCCGGGATTCGGATCCATATAGAAAGACCGGGCTGCCGCAGCAGCCCGGCCGTTCTTATTTTAAATCAATACGCGCACAGCGCCAGCACCCACATTAAATAGATC